>JAGXLO010000086.1 GCA_018334695.1 Candidatus Cloacimonadota bacterium | reverse complement strand
GGGGGAGTCGTATCTATCACGGTTCGCATGTTGTTGTAAAAAATGATGAAAAGCGTGATAGCTTGCCCAAAAAAATTATAAGTTTTGCTGCAAGTACTGCTGCACATTTTAGTAAAGCCAAGCACTCCAAAAAAGTACCCGTGGATTACACAAAAATTAAATATGTAAGAAAACCCCGTAAAAGCGCACCCGGTTTTGTTGTTTATGATCATCAAAAAACAGTTTTTGTTGAACCCCACGACCCCAGAAAAAGATAATTATTTGTATTTTGTTCACTAAGATAAACAAAATTACCAAATTAGTTAAAACATTAAAAGCTTGACTCTATGCAAACAAGTTTGATTTCTTGCAATTTAGTATGATTATTATAAAAGCAGTTATCGCAGTTATAGTTTGTTACCTGATTGGTTCATTTTCGTTTGCGCAATTTTTTGCCAAACGATACCGCAAAGTGAACATCTACAGATCGGGAGATCATACTGCTGACGCCAGTAATGTATATCGCAATATCAGTAAACCTGTAGGGGTTTTGGTTTGGATTTTGGATTTTCTGCGAGTTTATGTTATTTTGTGGGTAGGAGGAAAAATCTTCTTTCCTTCAAATCCGCTAATTCTATTGCTCATTGGTATGGCTATAATAGTTGGACATTACTTGCCTATACATAACAAGTTTATAGGTGGGCATGAAATAATTACTTATGTGGGACTCTTATTATATTTTGCTCCTTTCCCTACAATAATAGTTATTGTTTTAGCCCTGTTATTGATTCTCTTTTTCAATCAAGCTCGTTTTGCTACCTATCTAATCGTAATTTTTACTCCAATTTTGTGCTACATATTTCAGTATTTTAAAATATTAGATAGTATAAGGATAGATGCAAAGTATTTAATTATCACATCCATACTTATGGGATTAATAAACTTATTTGTTACAAAAAGGAAGGGAGAAATATGATGAGTATAACAGTAAAACCTGTAAATGATAAAAGGGAATTAAAAAAATTCATAAAGCTTCCCTGGAAAATTTATAAAAATGATAAATACTGGGTGCCGCCACTTATATCACAAATGAAGGAGAAGTTTAATCCTGATAAGCACCCTTACCATGATTTCGCTACAATCCAGCCTTTTTTGGCATACAAAGACAGTGAACCGGTAGGCAGGATCGTAGGTCATATTAACCCAAGACATAATGAAATACATAATGAAAATATTGGTTTCTTTGGTTTCTTTGAGAGTATTCCCGATCAAGATGTAGCAAAAGCTTTATTTGATACGGCATCTGAATGGGTAAAGAACCAGGATAAAGAAGCAATTCGCGGCCCCATGAATTTTTCTACGAATGAAGAATGCGGTCTGCTCATTAAAGGTTTTTATAAATCTCCCATGATTATGATGACTTATAATCCTCAGTATTATCAAAAATATATAGAAGATTATGGCTTTAAAAAAGCTAAGGATATTTATGCTTTTTGGGCAGATTATAAAGAGATCCCTGAAAGATTTTCCAAATTTATGAAAAAAATTAGCAGACGTGCAGATTTTACTCTCCGCAAATTAAATCCTAAGAAATTCAAAGAAGAAGTTAAAACAGTCTTTAAAGTTTATAATGAAGCCTGGAAAAACAACTGGGGCTATGTTCCCATGACTCCTCATGAATTTGAACATACTGCTGACGAGTTAAAACAGATTATTGATTTTGATTATGTTTATCTGGCAGAAATCGAGGGAAAGCCTATTGGATTTTCTCTTACATTACCTGATTTTTACCAGGCTCTAAAAAAGATAAATGGAAGATTACTGCCTTTTGGTTGGCTAAAGCTGTTGTTGGCAAGTAGGAATATCGATCAAGTCCGTGTTATAACTCTAGGCGTTGTTCCAAAATACAAGAATCGGGGAATTGATGTAGCATTTTATCATAAAACAATACAAAATGCTATGAGAAAAGGACAGGCTCGAGGTGAAATGTCATGGATTCTGGAAGATAACGATAGGATGATAAATGCCGCCAAAAAAATGGGGGGAGAAATATACAAAATTTATCGAATTTATGATAAAAAACTTATTTAAATTAGCAATTCTTATCTAAATATATGTTTAATATTTCTTTCTTAAACTCTGCAATTCTAGGGGCATTAATTGCTGGAATTATTCCCCTGATCATACATTTTTTTGTCAAATATAAGCCCAATTTAGTAAAATTTAGCTCCCTAAAATTTATCAAAAAAATACAGCAAAATAAGGCCCGATATATAAAAATAAGGCAGCTGTTACTCCTTATAATTCGTATTCTGATAATTCTGCTGATAATTCTGGCATTATCCCGTCCTGTTATTAAGTCCCTCTTTACCTCAGAAAATTGGGAAAATCATGCTCCAACTTCAGTTGTGATGATAGTAGATAATAGCTTTAGCATGAATTACTTGCACAAGGAAAAAACAGTTCTGGAGCAAGCAAAAACCAGAACGAAAACAATACTGAATATGCTATCTGATAAAGACCAGGTTATGCTTTTAACTCTAGATCAAAATTACAATCACAATCATAAATATTTTACTGCACCGGAAAATTTAAAAGAGCAAATTGAGTCGGTTTCTATTACTGATAATGCTGTTAAGCTCCAAAAAGTACTGGAGATCGCGCAGAAAGAATTGAACGAAGTAGATGAGATTAATACGGAAGTTTATGTTTTAACTGACGGTCAGCAATATAACTGGCAAAATCTTGCTGAAGAAAAAATTGCTCTTAAGAGCGATGTATTCGTTATGACCCTGTTTCCTGATGAAGATATTTCTTTCCGCAATATCACTACTATGTCCGCCTCTTTTGTCCCTGCTATCCTTACGGAAAGTAAAAACCCGGAAGTAAGAGCTGTAATTAAAAATTTTGCAGATGTAAAACAGGAGGATATACTTGTAAGACTGATAGTCAATAATGTAACGCAAGCAGAAAAGGCGATATCTTTTAACCCTAACCAAAAAAAATCAGTTGTCTTTGATATGGATATTAGCTCTCAAAACAAAAACAGCTATGCCGAAGTAAGAGTTAAGGATCAACTGCTTCCGGATGACAATACCTGGTATTTTGATTTCAATCCCAGCCAATCACCCGCAATCTTAATGGTAGCAGACAATAATTTGGGAAAAGAGCTGACTGCCGCTTTGAGTCTAATCACCGGTGAAACCTGGGAAAAATTGAAGCCACGCAATCTCAATTCTGAAAAATTAGAGCAGTACAATTTTATTATTGTTTATAAAATTTTAGACATCTCAGAAAAATTTCAATACCATCTGAATACCATTGTGGAGCAAAAGAAATCTCTTATGATAATTCCCGGTGAAGAGCCTGCAAGAGGTAATTTGGAAAAATTTTTACAAGATCTACAGGTAACTTATAAAAATATTAATACAGATGTTTCTAAAATAAACTATTTAAATTATTTGCACCCAATAACTTCTGTCTTTACCAAAGAGATGTTTAATCAAGTTAGAATTGAAAAAATGTGGAATATCTCAGCCCCCGAATTTACTCCTCTACTGGGCACTCCCCAGGGTACGATTTTTTCCATAAAAGACAAAATTTTGCTAAGTTCATTAAATTTTACTCCCGGCTGGGCGAATTTAATCTACGAATCAGAATTTCCCGTCCTGTTTTATAATATTGCCAATTACCTGGGAATGGTTGATGCTAGTATGCAGCCCCAAAACGTTGGCGTTCCTTTTGAAATCTCACAAACCGGAAACCTGAGCTGTAGATTGCCTACAGGTGAAGTTGTTCCCCTCATTGTGGAGCAGGGTAATACGGAAAAATTTACAAATACAGACTGGCAGGGACATTATTTTGTAATGGACGAAAATAATGAGATTCAGAGGATACTTTCTTATAATAGTACCCGAAAAGAGAGCGACCTCTCATCCCTCACAGACAAAGAGATAAAGAACATGCATGAAAATTTCCCCAAACTTCACTTCTTAAATGACAAAAACTGGAAGAAAAACATTTTAACTTCCCGCTACGGATATGGATTATGGAAAATTATACTCTGGATAGTTTTGGCACTATTGGTGCTAGAAATGATGCTGGCTTATTCCGGCAAGAAAAGCAGAGGCGGGGGAAAATGAGTAAGAAAAAGATTTTAGACCCTACAGTTGCTGCTAAGTTAGACAAATTTGACCTCAGAGCCAGGCTCATCGTAGAAGGTTTCCTCACAGGTTTACACAAGTCACCCTATCATGGCTTTAGTGTGGAATTCCTGGAGCACAGAGAGTATCAACCGGGAGACTCAATCAAGGATTTGGACTGGAAAGTTTATGGCAAAACCGATAAATATTTTATCAAAAAGTATGAAGAAGAAACAAACCTAAAAGCCTATATTCTAATTGATTGCAGCAAGTCCATGCAGTTTAGTACTCAAGCTGTGGATAAGTTGGATTATGCCAAAACATTAGCTGCTGCTCTTTCTTACTTGCTGGTTACCCAACAGGATGCAGTGGGAATAATGTCATTTGCCGATAAGATAAAAAAATATATCCCGCCACGCGCTTCCCGGGCTCATCTCAATACTGTTTTCCATCAACTTGATAAATTACAGGCTGATAATGAGACTAATACGGCAGAAGTTTTACATAAACTGGCAGAGAGAATAAAAAAAAGAGGACTCATTATACTTATTTCTGATATGCTGGATGACGAGGAGTCTATAATGAAGGGCTTACAACATTTTAGACACAACAAACACGAGCTTCTGGTTTTTCATATAATGGACAAACAAGAGATGGATTTTGATTATCATGCAAAAACCAGATTTGTGGATATGGAGTCTGGTGAAGAAATTATTACGAATCCCTGGGAGATAAAAAAGGAATATCTAAAAAAAATCGAGAGTATGCAAAAATTCTTTTCTACAAAGTGTAAAAATGCACATATCGATTATGTGCCAATTAATACAAAAACAAATTACGACAAAGCACTATACTCTTACCTGATTAAGCGCAAGAAGATGGTATAGTTAATTAGTGTAGGATTCAGGATGCAGAGGTTAGGATTTAGAAAAAAGTAACGAGTGACGCGTGAGGAGTGACGAGTATAAAAAAAGTGAAAAGGGAAAGGTGAATTGTGAATCAGCCGGTGGGCGGACAAGTTTGTGAATAGTGAGGAAAAGAAAAGATAAAAGACAAAAGATAAAAGGTAAAAAAAAAGAAGTTGAATACATAATAAATTTTAAAAAACACAATGTTTTTTCCCCGAAGGGGGTAAATAAATTAGCATAGGGCTTTTACCCTATGTTTATAGTCTAAAGACAGGTTCATTCGCTGGAAGCGATACATAGAAAAAGATGAGTGAATGGTGAATCAGACAGTAGGCGGACTAGTTACATTCCAGAATAAGATAGTCAAAATACAACACAAAAAGCTTCTAAATGAAACATCTGGAGTAGCCGACTCTGTTGGCTATTTTTTCTGTTTTTTTTAATTGACCAACAAATTTGTAATATTTGATCCCGGCGAGAGGACTCGCCGACTCCAAAAAAGTAAAAAAATGGGAAGTTGAATATGGAAATTTGCCGGAGCAAAGTAAGCAGAAAGTTGAGCGAACCGGTGAAATATAAAAAATGATTTCACGGGTCAGGTAGCGAAATCCCGATTTTATTATCAGGTCGAACTTCCGTCTGGAAGAAAGCGACTGCAGCAAATGCCTGTTTTTAAATAATTTGCTTGATGTATAGGTAGAGAATTACAAGTTCCTTTACAATAAAAAACTATTTTAATATTAATTGCTAAAATTTAAATAAAGAAATAATAAAGTTCTTAGAGGTATAATTATGTATAAAAAAATTTGTCTAATTTTTGTTTTATTGATGTTTTCTATTCTTTTGGCAAATCCGCCGTCAACCTATGATTTGAGAGATGTTTTTGGTAATAATTTTGTAACTTCTGTAAAAAGTCAACAGGGAGGAACCTGCTGGACATTTGGTGCTATGGCTGCTATGGAAGGTAATTTACTTATGACAGGTGAATGGGCTGCTCAGGGTGAAGTCGGTGAACCCAATCTGGCGGAATATCACCTTGATTGGTGGAATGGTTTTAATCAACACAATAATGATGATCTGGTTCCACCCTCAGGTAGCGGTTTGGAAGTACATCAGGGTGGAGATTATAGAGTTTCTACAGCATATATGACCCGCGGTGAAGGTGCAGTTCGCAACATCGACGGACAATCATATTCCAGTCCTCCTGCCAGAAGTGAGCCCTCGTATCACTATTATATTCCCTCTGAAGTAGAATGGTTTACAATTGGTTCCGACCTTAGCAATATAAATACAGTAAAGAATATAATAATGTCAAAGGGTGTATTAGGAACCTGCATGTGTTACAATTCCAGCTATATTAATTATGAATACGAACATTATCAGCCTCCCACCAGTACGGAGATGCCTAATCATGCCGTAGCCATAATCGGTTGGGATGATAATCGCCAAACCGAAGCACCGGAAGCTGGCGCCTGGTTGTGTAAAAACAGCTGGGGAGCAAGCTGGGGTAATGATGGATTTTTTTGGATCTCATATTATGATAAATGGGCTTGCAAGCATCCGGAGATGGGAGCAGTCTCCTTTCAGAACGTAATTCGTAATCCCTATGATGAAATTTATTATCATGATTACCACGGCTGGCGTGATGTTATGGATGAGTGGGATTCGATATTTAATAAATTTGTTGCAGAAGAAGACCTTATGGTCCAGGCAGTTTCTATCTTTACAGCAGAACACGATGTGGATTACGAAATTATTATTTACGATGATTTTAACGACGGTGAACTTGAGAATGAGTTGACCGCAGCCGAAACAGGAAGTTGTGAGTATAAGGGATATCATACAATAGAATTATCCGAACCTGTAGGTGTGGATGGCGGAGACGATTTTTATATTTATTTAAATCTTTCTGAAGGAGGGCATGCCATAGACAGAACTTCTGATGTGCCTGTACTATTGGGAGCAGATTATCGTACTATTGTGGGATCGTCTGCAGAACTCGACCAGAGTTATTACCAGGAATACTCCAGCTGGCACGATCTGTATGATTATGAATTCTCCGATCCTGATTGGAATGAGACGGCAAATTTTTGTCTTAAAGCATATACAATGGAACGAGGTATGAATGTGTTGCCCGAGGAAAACTTGCGCTCAGAAGGAGATGCCGGAGGACCTTTCTCCCCCGAAAGTATAAATTATACTATTCGCAATAAAGATGTAGTTACTCGCAATTATGAAGTTAGCTACGATATATCCAAAGAATGGCTGTCTGTTACAGGAGCCCTTGCAGGTGAGTTGGAACCCGGAGATTCTACAGAAATTTTGTGTGAAATCACAGATGAAGCTAATACATTAGTAGAAGGTGCCTACCATGCTTCAATCTATTTTAGTTCTGGTAGCGATGGATTTGCAGATGTTATACGAGAGGTCTATCTCATTGTGGGAGAAACAGAGATGATATATGAATGGAATATGGATACAGATCCGGGCTGGACAACAGAAGCTGATTGGGCCTTTGGTCAACCCGCTGGCTTGGGCGGAGATCACGGCGGTCCCGACCCCAACAGCGGCTATACAGGTGATAATGTTTATGGTTACAACCTGAATGGTGACTATCCCAATAATTTGGAAGAAAAACATCTTACTACTTCAGCTATAGATTGCTCCGGTCTTTATAATACAACCCTAAAATTCCAGCGCTGGCTGGGCGTAGAACAACCAGCCTATGATCATGCCTATATCCGTGTTAGTAATGATGGTACGGATTGGATAACAGTTTGGGAGAATGAAGAAGAAATTACAGATTATAATTGGGTGCCAGTAGAAATTGACATCTCAGATGTAGCAGATAATGAATCTACTGTTTACCTAAGATGGACGATGGGAACTACCGATGTAGGATGGCAATACTGCGGCTGGAATATTGACGATGTAAGTATTTATGCTCTTGCCGGAGATGTGGAACCAATCGGGCTGGCAGATTTTACTGCTGATTATATGAGTAATTCTGTAGTTATAAATTGGACAACAAGCTTTGAAAATGAAGTTTCTGGTTTTAATATATATCGAAGTGAAACAAATAATTTTGCAAATGCCGCTCAAATGAATGCAAGTTTGATTCCGGGAAATGGTACTTCTAATGATCCTCACTCCTATGATTTTACAGACGGCAGTGCCAGTGTCTATGATGCATATTATTATTGGCTGGAAGTGATTACTCTAGATGCCGATAATTCAATTTATGGTTCTATAAGGTATCAACCAAATCTGCAAACTGATACTCCTAATGAACTACAAGAAACTTTACTTTCTCAGAACTCACCTAATCCATTTTCACAAAGTACCTCAATTTCATATAGCATTCCGCAAAATATCTCTGCTGCTAAATTAGAAATTTTCAATATCAGAGGGCAGCTGGTTCGCTCCTATACGATTTCAGGTTCAAATGCAAAAGAAGGCGAGATCACATGGGACGGAACCGACAGCTCTGGAGCAAAAATAGCTGATGGTGTGTACTTTTACAGATTGTTAACCAGTGAAAAAGTTAAAACACAAAAGATGATATTGATGCGAGGTGATAGATAATTTAAAGAGGGTTGACATATGAGGTACGCAGCCTATACTATATAATCCTCATAATTCCCTCCTTTACTCTTACAGAGTGGAGTCGCTTGCCCGAGCGACTCCTTATTTTTTTATATAGAATTATCCACAATTTCTCTTTCGGAGAGAATAGTTTTAATATTTAATAACTTACCGTTTGTAGACAAAATCATGGCTCCGTCCTTGTCGGTTCGAAAAACCGTAACCCCATTCCTCTGCAACCTTTCAAGCACATCCATATTTGGCAAACCAAATTTGTTATATTCGCCTACGGAAATAGTTCCGTATTCCGGAGAGGTTTTGCGTACAAATTCCAGAGTATTTGAGCTTCTGCTTCCATGATGAGCCACCTTTAGAAAATCTATGTCCAGTTTAGTATCATAAGTCTTAACCAGCCAATCTTCTACTTCTTTTTCTGCATCACCCGTTAAAATACATGAAAAGTCCTTGAAGACAAATTTAAGGACTATAGAATAATTATTCACGTTTTCGGTTCTATAACCCAGATAAGGAGCCAGCACTTTTAGTTTAATCTGTGGGAATTCTGCAAAGACAAGGCTTGTATCAGCGTAGGTTTTGTTTAAATTATTTTTATTGATCATATTAAGCAGATTCATATAAATTCTGGAATTATAGCTGCATTTTGGCAGAAGAATTTCATCCACA
>JAGXLO010000085.1 GCA_018334695.1 Candidatus Cloacimonadota bacterium | reverse complement strand
TGCAAAATACAGAAAATCTGGGCAAAAACGCACTCCACGCCTGTGCAACTATAAATTCTGAAGATATGCTTAGTGTTCAATTATTAAACACTACAAAAAAACCAATAGAATATAAACTACAAATCGGCAATCAATTTGCCGTTATCAATATTACTGCAAACTCTATCCAAACTGTAAGAATACAACTCTAAAAATATAATCATGAATAAAGCAAATACCTTACTATATTTTTACATTATTTTTTTACTGTTCTCTTGCAGTTTATATTCAGGGCAACCCAAAGCAGATAAAAACCATAATCCGGACCAAATTATGTCCAGTCCTGATTCACAAAAAACGTTACAGAAAGAAGAACCCTTCAGCATCCGCGAATTTTTACCCTCCCAAAAAGAAAAGCCTATAACCAAAGCTGCCTGTTATGGTTTTTACAGAAAAGGACAAGCACCAGGAAAAAAAGGTCCCACGGAAGAAGAACTTTTGGAAGATTTAAAAATTATCAGCAAAAATTGGAATCTGATAAGAATTTATAACTCAGATGATTATGCAGAACGTATCCTAAAATTGATTAAGGAAAAGAATTTGCCTATCAAATTAATGCTGGGGGTTTGGCTTGCTAATGAAACAGATGATGCTAGAACAAGGTCAGTCAACCTTAAAAACACTTTGAAATGTATTGAGCTTGTGAAAGAATATCCCAAAATAATCTGCGGTATAAATGTAGGTAATGAAACTCAGGTTTATTGGTCCTGGCATAAGATGCAAGCAGAAAATCTTATTCATTATATACGCCTGATAAGAAGCAATATTTCCTTACCGGTTACAACCGCTGATGACTATAATTTCTGGAATAAAAAGGAAAGTATAAAAGTAGCAGAAGAGATAGACTTTATTCTTGTGCATATGCATCCACTCTGGAACGGTAAAATTATTTCGAACACATTCGAGTGGATGAATCAAACATATGAGGATATTAAACAAATTCATTCTGATAGACTTATTGTCATCGGTGAAGTAGGTTGGGCTACAGATTACAATCCTGATAAAAATGGTCCAGCTGAACAGGGAACTTTGGTTAAAGGAGAAGTAAGCTTGAAGGCTCAAGAGAAATTTCTAATCGAATTGGAAGAATGGATTGAAAAAAATAAGGTAATCACATTTCTATTTGAAATCTTTGATGAATCATGGAAAGGTGGTGCTAAAGCCGACTCAAGAGATATTGAAAAAAATTGGGGCGTATTTTACGAAGACCGAACCCCAAAGGATTCATTCAAAAAGTTTCTATTACAAAAAGATAAAAAATAAATAATTTAGAAAGGAGTTAAAATGATTAATAAAGAATTAAAAAAAATTAGTAAAGGAGAAAAGAAAATGAAAAAAACATTCGTGTTTTTATTAAGCCTAGTGTTTATGATGACAATGAGCACTATTGCATTTGCACAAAACGCACCAATTGATTTTGAAGCAGGCGGATATGGAGCTGACTGGACGTGGACGGTATTTGAGAATGATACAAATCCACCAGTTGAAATCATAGCTAATCCCGATGTTTCTGATCCAAATACATCAGCAACTGTAGCAAAATTTACTGCATTAGAGACGGGGCAACCCTGGGCAGGATGTGAAACTTTGCATGGTTCTGATATTGGGACGTTCAACCTGGACGAAACAAACTGTACTATTAAAATCATGGTCCACAAACCGGTAATTAGTGATGTTGGTATTAAACTTGTGAAACCGGATGGCTGGTCAATGGGAGAAATAAAAGTTGCAAATACGGTCGTCAATGAATGGGAAGAGCTTACATTTAGCTTTTCTAGTCAAATATCTGATGGCTATGATCAAATAGTTATTTTTCCGGATTTTGATTTAGCAGGTAGAACACAAGATAATATTTGTTATTTCGATAATATAACATTTTCTGAACAAATTATCCCTCAAGGCCCCAGCGCAGCTGCTCCAACTCCAACTGATCCGGCTGATAGTGTGATCTCACTATTCAGTAATGCCTATACAAATGTACCTGTAGATACCTGGTCTGCTACCTGGGATGACGCCGATGTGGAAGACGTACAAATAGAAGGCGATGATACAAAACTTTATACAAATTTAGTTTTTGCAGGTATTGAATTTACCTCACAAACAATTGATGCAACTGATATGAATTATTTCCATATGGACATCTGGACTCCTGACTCAACAGTAGCTCCTGCCGTCTTTAAGATCAAACTGGTCGACTTTGGAGCTGATGGTGCCTGGGGTGGCGGTGATGATGTAGAACACGAACTCACTTTTGATGAAAACTCAATCCCACCTTTAGAAAGTGAAACCTGGGTGAGTTTCCATATTCCAATGTCAGATTTTACTAATTTAACAACCACAGGTCACCTTGCCCAATTGATCATTTCCGGAGATCCCAATACAGTCTATGTAGATAATGTTTATTTCTCCAGTATATCAACCAGTGTTGATGAAGAAGTAGAATTCTCAAACTACACATTAGAAAATAATTATCCCAATCCATTTAAGCCTCAAACCACTATAAGTTTTTCTCTGGTTCAACCATCTAAAGTTTCTATTGAGATCTATAATCTAAAAGGTCAACTTGTTAAAACACTTGCGGACGGCGAATTTGGCGCTGCCAGACATAGCTTTGTTTGGAACGGAACGGACAATTCAGGCAAAAGAGTATCAGATGGTGTTTACTTTTATAAAATGCAGACACCAAAATTTTCTAGCACAAAGAAAATGATTCTACTGAAGTAAATAAATACTATCAGCCGGTGTTTATTAACAATACCGGCTGATTTTCACTTATATTAATATTATTAATTTAATTGTAAATTTGAAAGGAGCAAATTTTGAATCCCTCAAACGATAAAAATTACCAGTTAAATGCCAAATCTGAATTTATTATTAATGATTATAACTCTACCAAATTATTTTCAAGTTTCTTCCCGGGTGTTGCCGGTAAAGATGGCATTCCCATGTGGTCATTTTATGTAAATAGAGCTCAATGTCTTTGTAGTATTGGTATCAAAGACAAAGAACATCCTATTATGGAATTTTTACCTGCTAATCGAGCTTATCAACTGGTTTCATCGCAGGGATTCAGGACATTTGTTAAGATAAACAAGCCTAATAAAGTAGAATTTTATGAGCCCTTCCAAAATTATCCTAAGGATGATAGAAATGATATAAACCAAATAATGATTATCACTCCTTATCAGCTAACTCTAAAAGAAGTTAATCAAAATTTGGGATTAAAATTTGTAGTGCAATATTCTAATGCTCCCAATGATGATTATGCCGGATTGATCCGTAAGCTTTATATTAAAAATTTAAACCCCCATCCAATTTCTCTGGACATCCTGGATGGTCTTCCCCTAATTATTCCTTATGGTATTGATAATACTGGTTTAAAACATATCAGACGACTTATAGAAGCTTTTGTAGAAGTCAATAATTATAAAAATAATGTGCCCTTTTTTAAAAGTAAGGTAGTTCCTGCAGATAGACCTGAAGTCGTCAGGATAAAAAAAGGAAATTTTTATTTTGGATTTATTGCCGGAAATAATAAACCTGTACCAACAATAATTGATCCCACAAAAATTTTTGGCATCAGGGGAGATTATAACTATCCTGAGAAATTTTTAAACAATCCCATAGAAGAACTCACCGAAAATCAAATATTTGAGAACCGTTTACCATGTGCCATGGGATTATTTAACACAAAAATAGAACCCCAAAAACAGTGCACTTATAATTCACTAATTGGAAATATTAACTCTCTTACAAAACTAAACAAATTAGTTACCAGGATTAAGAAGGATGGATATATAGAATCCAAAATAAAGGAAAACCGTAATATTATCCAAAAGTTAACTCAGAAAAATTATATCTGTAGTTCAGAGACTGTTCTTGACGAATACACCAGACAGAACTTCCTGGATAATACGCTCAGAGGCGGTTTACCTTATACCCTCAAAGGCAAAAAATATTCTACTACCATACATCTCTATTCGCGAAAACATGGTGATTTGGAAAGAGATTACAATCATTATCTGCTAAATCCAACTCCATATTCACAGGGAAATGGTAATTTTAGGGATGTAAATCAGAATAGACGCTGTGATCTGTTTTTTAATCCTGAAGTCCGTGCGGGTAATGTAGAACATTTTTATAATTTAATTCAAATGGACGGTTTCAACCCGCTAGTTATTAAGGAAATACATTTTACGATATCTGAGCAAGAACAACTAGCAGATATTCTCTCAAATTACCTTGGTGCAAAATATATAAAGACAGTTAGTTCTTTTCTGAAAAATTCGTTCACTCCAGGTGAATTAATGGCTTTTCTCAATGAGAATATGATCAAAGTCAAGGGAGACCCGGATGAATTCTTAGGCAATCTTTTTGGAATCTGTAAGAAAAATTTTGATACTGAATATGGAGAAGGCTTTTGGACCGACCACTGGACCTACAATCTGGACTTGCTGGAAAACTATCTTTCCGTTTATCCTGAAAATAAAAAAAATATTATTTTTGAAAAAAAGACATTTACATTCTATGATAATCCCTACATAGTAAAATCCAGAGATGATAAATATGTTCTGTGGAATGGCAAACCTATGCAGTTAAATTCAGTAGAATTGGATAAAGAAAAAGAAGACTTGATAGACAAACGTGAAAACGATCCCAATAAAGTTCGCATACAATTTGGCAAGGGAGAGATTTTTTATACGACCTTAGCGAACAAATTATTATCCCTGATAGCAAATAAACTTGCCTCACTTGATGCTCAAGGTGTGGGTGTGGAAATGGAAACAGATAAGCCCAACTGGTATGATGCATTAAATGGTTTACCTGCTTTAATGGGCTCTAGCATTAACGAAACTATAGAACTAAAACGACATATTCTTTACTTACTAGAAGCCATAGAAGAATGCAAAATCGAAGATGATTGGTATCTATTTGAAGAAATGGAAGAATTCATGCAGACCATGTACAAACTACTTAGAAACAAACTGAAACCTTTTGAATTTTGGAATAAAGCAACTTCCGCAAAAGAAGATTTTCGTAACAAAACTCGCAACGGCATAAGTGGAAACGAAAAAGTTATGCAAACAAAAGAAGTTGTGGATTTTCTAAGATACAGTCTTGAAAAAATTAATACTGGTATCGAAAAAGCTTGGGATAATGGGAAAAAAGTGCTCTCCACCTATTTTGCAAATGAAGTAATTGATTATGAAGTTATCAAAACCTCGAATTCTGCAGACGAAAAAATTATAAAGCGTAATGAAAAAGGATTGCCCAATATACGGGCAAAAAAGTTTCGTCAAAAACATTTACCGCTTTTCATGGAAGGTCCGGTGCATTACCTGCGCTGCGATGCAAAAACTAAAAAAGGACAAACACTTCCCAAGAAAATTACTAAAAGCGGTTTATTTGATGCTAAATTAAATATGTACAAAGTTAATGAATCTCTAGAAAATCAGCCTCCGGAGATTGGCAGAGCAAGAACTTTTTCACCTGGTTGGTTCGAAAATGAATCAATATGGCTCCATATGGAATACAAATATATGTTAGAACTTATCAGAAATGAATTTTACGATGAATTTTTTAAGAATTTTAAAAAGGTTTTAGTTCCTTTTATGAAGCCAGAAATTTATGGCAGAAGCATTTTAGAAAATTCTTCGTTTATAGTTAGCAGTGCAAACCCTGATCCTTCACTGCATGGAAACGGTTTTGTTGCCCGTTTAAGTGGATCTACAGCTGAGTTTATACATATAATGTCTGTTATGACAATTGGCGAAAAACCTTTTGCTATTGATTCAAAAGGTAATTTACAGCTTAGCTTTAACCCGGTCTTACCAGGTTGGTTGTTTACAAAAAAACCACAAAAGTCTCGTTTATTCATAAACAATAAATGGCAGGAGATTGAGTTACCACCAGACGCCTTTAGTTTTATGTTTTTAGGTTCAGTTCTTGTTATTTATCATAATGATAAACGGCTTGATACATTCGGTACAAATAGCGTTTCACCAGTTTCCTGGGAAGTCACAGAGCTTGATGGAAATACTCAAACTTTCCAGGGTGAGACTCTTACTGGTGTGATTGTAAAAAAAATCCGTAACGGACAGGTAAAAAAAATCGAAGTAGAATTGCTTTAAAATCACATATTGAGCTTGGAAATAATTATTTAAATAAGTAAATAGCAAGCATTTGTATATAGTTTCAATTGTCCGAAAATAAGAAAAGAGCTGAACTATTGTAACATATATAGCTTAAATCACTTTTTGAGCACAGGAGAGTACATTTTATTAACTCAATATATTTCTTAGTTTTGATAATTTCAACTAATTGATTACTACACCAACTTACCTGCCCAAAGCCAGTTAGGTACATATTCCATTACAATCGTATTTCTTGACAAAAATTCTATATATATAAATCGATGTAAAAAATATTTTTGTTAATCGACTAAAAAAGGAGTAAAAGAATCTATGATTAAAGTTAAGGATCTCACAAAAGATTACGGTAATCTCCGTGCCGTGGATAATATTTCATTTGACATCCCAGATAGCGGAATTATTGGAATTTTGGGACCGAATGGAGCTGGTAAAACTACCACACTTCAGATGATAACCGGTTTTATGCCTCCCACTGAAGGGGAAGTTTATGTAGATAATCTCAATATTGCTCAGAACTCTCTGGAAATCAGAAAAAAGATAGGTTATCTGCCCGAAGGCTCCCCCACCTATGCAGACATGAATGTTGTGGATTTCTTGTACTTTATCGCTCACCTCAAAAATGTGCACTCGGATATTCTGGATAAAAGAGTAAAAGATATGATCCGAACCTATGGTCTGGAACAGGTTGTAGGTAAAGAGATCAATCAGCTTTCCAAAGGTTTTAAGCAGAGAGTTTCATTAGCCGGAGCCTCTATCCACAATCCTGAAATTTTAATACTGGACGAACCTACTAACGGTTTAGATCCCAATCAGATCGTAGAAATTCGTTCGCTTATTAAAGAATTGGGACAGGAAAAAACCATCTTAGTATCCACTCATATTTTACGAGAAGTTGAAGCTGTATGCGACCACGTAATAATTATCGACAAAGGTAAAATAGTTGCTGATAACAGTCTGGAAGAAGTCCAATCATCCTTCCACAATCTTACACAAATATATTTTGAGATTCAGGCAGACACTGATAGGCTTATGGATGAATTCAAAACTATACCTGAAGTTAAAAATACTCAGCTCTACGACAAAGAGGCAAATATCTACAAATTATATGTAAATTATGCCAAGGATAAGGAACTAAGACCCACTTTGTATGATTTCATCAAAAAGAAAGATTGGGTTATTCTAGAAATGCGCAGGCATCAGCAAACACTGGAGGATGTTTTCAGAAGATTAACAGAAAAAGATCAGGAGGATACCAATGAATAATATATCAAGTATCACCAAAAAAGAACTACGGTCTTATTTCTATTCTCCTGCTGCTTATATCATTTTGGGATTTTTCCTTTTGGTTACAGGTTGGATTTTCGGATCACACTTATTCCTGATGAAAGTTGCTTCACTGCGCAATTTATTCGGCATCATACCCCTTATTTTTATGTTTCTAGCACCTGCTCTTACTATGCGCGCTATCGCTGAAGAACGAGAGTCGGGCACTATAGAGCTCATATGTACTTCTCCTGTTAAAGATAATGAGATTATCCTGGGTAAATTTTATTCATCTTTTGTCATTCTGGCTATAGCTGCTACAATCACTATTTTTTATGGTATCATCGTTTCGTTTATCGGCTCACCAGATTGGGGCACTATTATTGCCGGATATATTGGTTTGCTTCTCTTGGGAGGGGCTTATCTGGCTATTGGAATTTTTGGCAGCACTATTTCTAAAAATCAAATAATTTCCTTCATCGCCTCATTTTTTATCATACTTCTCTTTTATCTTTCTGACAAATTCCTTTATCTTATGCCTGGTTGGTTGAGTTCCATCCTGCGTTTTATCTCACTTGATTATCACTTCCAGAACATTGCTCGCGGTGTTATTGATACCCGTGATATCATCTACTACCTCTCAATTATAATCCTTTTCCTCTATTTTGCCAAACAATCGCTAACAGAACGCAAATACGAGTAATAAGGAGTAATCAAATGAAAAATACAGATAAATCAGTAAAAACGATCATTATAGTAGCTATAGTTGTAGTGGTAAATCTAATTTCCATCCAGCTATTCACAAGAATTGACATCACCAGAGGTAACAGATATTCCATCTCGGAATACAGTAAAAATCTGGTTGAGAACCTAGATGATAAACTTACAATAAAAGGTTATTTTTCAAAAAACATTCCTTCTCCCTACAATAAAGTAAGACAGCAGGTAAAGGATAAACTTAGTGAGTACAAGGCTTATGCTAATCGCTACTTTCAGTTTGAATTTGTTACTCCGGAAGATAAGCAGGAATTTGTAAAAAAAGCCAGAGGTTATGGTATCCCCCAGGTTAGAGTTAATGCTGTAGAAGAAGACCAGGCAGTTATCAAGAATGTAGTTATGGGCTTGGTGATAATGTATGAAGACAGGACTGAGACAATTCAAGTAGTCGAAAATACAGAAAATCTGGAATATAATATCAGCTCAAAAATAAATAAATTGATAAATAAAGAGCTACCTACGGTTGGCTTTTTGCAGGGACATGGTGAGATAAATTTTGCAAATGGTCTAAAGCAGGTCAAAAATCAACTGCAGGAAAACTATGATCTAAAAGCTGTAAATCTTTCTGAGTCAGAAACTGCTCTGAATGACGTAGAAGTACTTGTTGTTGCTGGTGCAAAGGAAGAAATCACTCTGGAAGAAAAATACAAAATTGACCAATTCATCATGCAAGGAAACAAGGTTCTATTTCTGGTGGAAAACATAGAAGCAGATCTCCAATCACGTCGCCCCAGTGCAAAATTTTATGAACATAACTTACACGACTGGTTCGAAAATTACGGATTTAATGTAAAAAAAGACCTGGTTTATGACCAACGATGCAAAAATATTCAGGTCCAGCAAATGTCCGGTAACACACGTCACATAAGCTTTATGCGTTATCCCTTTCTGCCTCTTGTCCAGAATTTGAATAAAGAAAATATGATTGTAAAAAACCTTGATCAGATTTCATTAATGTTTGCCAGTTCTGTGGATACCACGCTTGCTAAAGACAAAGGTTTGGGTATCACTACATTAGCCACAACCTCAAAAAATGCCGGTTTGCAAAGCGGAAGACTGAATATCGCCATTCAGGGAGCACAGAACCTGGAATATAACAAATCTAATATTCCGCTTGCTGCAATAGTAAAAGGTAATTTTAATAGTTATTTTACGAACAAACAAATACCTGATACTGTAGATATAGACAATATTGGTATGTTGAGCAGCAGTCCGGAAAACAGAATCCTTGTTGT
>JAGXLO010000181.1 GCA_018334695.1 Candidatus Cloacimonadota bacterium | reverse complement strand
GTTGATAGTTATTGCTATGATAACATATTACAACATATAGATGATAAAAGTAATGAATTGTGTAATGATGGATGCCCTTTATATGCTTCAATAGGAGATGGCAAAAAAAGAGAAGCAGAAGTATATTTACATCACAAAGAGGGATATCGAGTACCGGTATTAATTAGAACAATACCTGTAAAGAATAATAAAAATGTGGTATCAGGAGTTGTAGAATTATTTTCAATAAATAAAAACAGAATTTCTTTGGAAGAAAAAATAATAGAATTAAGAAATGAAAATTTAAAAGATGAACTTACTAATATCAGTAATCGGAGGCATTTAGAAGAAATTTTAGATAATTTGCTTAAAGGTGAGATTATAAAAAAACAAAATATAGCTTTTTGCTTTTCAGATATTGATGATTTCAAGGATATCAATGATAATTTAGGTCATCTAATGGGAGATAAAGTGCTCAAAATGGTTGCAAATACAATCGATAATAATATCAGACCTTCTGATAAAGTGTTTAGATGGGGTGGAGATGAATTTGCATTAATCTTGTTTGATATTGAGGATGACAAGCATTTATACAAGGTATTAAAAAGAATTAAATTATTAGTAAACAATTCATATTTGCAAGTTCGAGAGAAAAAAATAAGTATAACTATGTCATTTGGTGGCACTATATTTGATGAAAATGATGATAAAGAAACATTATTTAAAAGAGCTGATTCAAATATGTATGAAAGTAAAAAGAGGGGGAAAAATGTTATAACCATTTCATAGGTTAAATAAGAAAAATATTTGCAAAATAAATGAGTTAGCAAAAGTTATGGTTTAGAAAATTATTAAACAGCTAATTATATAATTTATGTTCATTTTATTAATATTAAAACCATTATTATATTAAGGAGATAAAGATATTAAGCAGGAAAAATTTATCAGTTAAAGAACTAATTGCATTGTTTCAGAAAAATCAAATGATTTTTAAGAATTAATTCATAGAAATCGGATATATAGTTATGCAGCTTTTGCTTGTCTTTTTCTATTAATCCGTTTTCTTCTTTCAATAGCTTTTTTGTGTCTTTGTTTTCTTTTCTTAATAATTTGTTCTGCTTCACCACTGTATTTTTCATAAGGTGTAACAAAGTTTATTCCCTGGTGAAGTCGATCATAATTGTATTTTATTAAAAAGCTTTTAATATCTCTCTCAGCTTCATAAAAGCTTTCATAACGTTCTTTAGTGTATACATTTTCATGTTTAATGGTCTTATGTAGAACTTCAATTTTACCATTAGATTCAGGATGCCTTACAGCTATACGTCTATGCTGTATATCCCATTCCTTTAAAAACTCTGTAAAGGAGTTAGATATTAACTGGGTACCATTATCACTAACTAAAGCAGGTCTTTCATCAGCAGGCTTTTCATATAGATCAGCCTTATGAAGTGCTTTAGAAAGCACACGTTCCATATCATCAGAGGTCATAGTACGAGATAGTTCACTATGGACAACAAAGCGAGAATAGTCATCTAAAACACTAATTAGATAAGCATGCCCATCTTTAACTGGTATGTATGTAATATCAGTATGCCAAACTTGATGAGGCTCACTGACCTTGATTTTACCATCTGCTTCTTTTTGGGGTTCTTTGTTGTACTCTTTTTCAGGGATTAAATCATTAGCTTTAAGAACCCTGTAGACAGTTGATGGAGAAACAAAGGCAATATTATTATTTTGCATCTTAAGAGCAAGCTTTCTATGACGTATATCGGGATGTTCTAGGGCATATTCAATAATCAATTCCTTTTCTTCTTCCAATAAAGTATGAGGACATGATTTAGGAGATGATTTATGATTTTTTAGACCTTCCATCCTGTTGGCATCAAAACGACGCTGCCAGTCGTAGTAACGACCTGGATTAAGTTTTAATAGTGTACAAGTTCTTTTGATGGTTAAAGTAGATTTTTCAACTATATCCATCAACTGCCTTTTTTGTTCTGCATTGAGCCATTTGTTTTTAAGGCTACCATGTAAATTTACTTGTCGTTTTTTTTTAGAATCTGTAGTTCACATGTTTGTTCTACAATAGTTTGTTTTAATCGTTTGTTTTCATCCTTTAGTTTTTCTTTTTCAGGATCTTTTTTCTTCCGATTACGATAGACTTTATCGGCAGAATTCAATAATCTCTTTTTCCACTGGTAGAATTGATTTTCATAAATACCGTATTTACGACATGTTTCAGAAATATTATCATTTTGTAGAGCTTCGAGTACAATTTCTAATTTTTCTTCGGGAGAACGCTTTTTGTGTTTGCCCATGAATAATTCCTCCTTGATTTTATTTTGAAGGAAGAAAACGGGTAAGTCAAGCCAAAGCTGTACTCTTATCTTTATTAGTTGGATAACAATTAAAAATGTAATTAAGACTATGAATTATTTTATCCAAAAACTTTGATGGGTTGTGAAACAGTATAAAAGAATTTAATTACTGGAAATAAAAATAATAATTTAAAAGTCAAACATACGAACAAAATTTTAGGGGGTAATCATGCGATTGATTTAAATAAATATAAATATTTAGCTCCCTATTATTCAACCACCTACCACTATCGGCAAAATTTAATCTTGAGTAGAGGAGAAGATACCCTGCTAGGCCAAGTGATAGCGGATTTAGGTGGAGAAGTAATTGATATAAATACCAAAATATTTCATGATACTTTTGGTAATTTCCCTGAGGTTCCTGATATTAATAATGCTGATATAAAGAGAAGATTTTACTATGCATGTTTAGGTTGGTTGGGGAGAAATACTTTTTTAAATTGGTATTTAAAAGAAAAAGGCAAAATCAGTGAGGAAAAATATCAAAAAGATATAAGGGAGTTAAGAAAAAAATTGGTTAGGGGAAGTTATGCTTTTGCAAAAGCATATAACAGCCCTAAATTTAAGGATTTACCTGAAGCATATTCAGTAGCACATA
>JAGXLO010000084.1 GCA_018334695.1 Candidatus Cloacimonadota bacterium | reverse complement strand
TGAATTATACCGAGGGTGTAAAGAATATTTATAAACAAAACTCCAATTAGGACAAAGGGAATAGCTTCTTTTATAAACCAGTGGACTCGTATCCACAATTTTTTAAAGACTCCTTTGAAGTAAGGAAACCTGTAAGGCGGTATTTCGGTAAATATTTCGGGACTTTCCCCGCTGACAAGTTTATTCATAATAAATCCCACTATTACTAATACAACAAACAGGGTTCCAAATACAGCGGCAAGTGCTTTTGTGCCATAGTTGCCAAGTAAACCCACAATCATAGCGATTTGAGCCATACAGGGCACAGCTATTGCCATGAGTGTGGAAACGATAAATTTCTCTCTTCTTGTTTCCAGAATGCGTGTACTTAATGCACCGGGAACATTACATCCTAAACCCAGTAATAATGGAATTATCGAGAGACCATGGATACCAAGCTTATGTAAAAACGTATCAACCAGAACACCCAGTCTGGGCAAATAGCCTGTATCTTCCAGAATATTCAAAACCAAATAAAAAGCAGCGATATAGGGTAAAACCATAGCGAGAGGGACAAATAATCCGGTAGTCAAAAGACCCAGAGATTCTTCAAAAACAATCTCGCCCTCTATTAATTGCCCAATAAGAATGTCATGAAGAAATCCAGAACCTCCAAGTAAACCAGACAAATCCAATATTAAGGGCTGCCATAATTTTGTAAATATTGGTTCAAATACATATCCTATCAGGGATTCTCCTATAAATCGAATTACGACAAAAGAGATGAATAAAACTATTACAGCAAATATGAGTCCACTTAGCGGTCTTATTGTCAATTCGCTCATCATTTGTTTAAAAGTATGATGATGATGTTGTAGTTTCTGCACTTTCTCTACGATCTTACCGATAACATCCCACTTCTCATCTTCCTCAAAGTCCAGTGAGCTTACTTTACCATCTGGAATTCGATTAACAAAATCATTTATTCCTCTACCGGAAAGGGCGCAGGTTGGGATTACTGGAATACCAAAAATTTCTTCGGTCTTAGTGCAATCTATGTTAATTCCCTTATGTGAGGTCTCATCCCAGAAATTAAGAAGAATAAGCATGGGTATTTTTTTCTTTATCAACTGCAAAGTGAGATGAAGGTTACGTTCAAGATTAGTAGAATCAACGATATTTACAAGCAAAATGTCGTCTTCTTTGCTAAATTCTTCCAGCATATCCACAGCTACAGCTTCTGCTTTACTGGTAGGCTCCAGTGAATACATACCGGGCACGTCGATAACTTCCATTTTTTCTCCCTCTTTGTACATATAGCCATGGGTGTATTCTACTGTAGTACCCGCATAGTTGGAAGCTATAACTTTGGCACCCGTTAAGCGAGAGAAGATGGCACTTTTACCTACATTTGGATTTCCAACCAATAAAATCTTTTTCATCTATTTATCCTCAATAATAATTTTTTTGGCCATACCGTAACCAATGGCCATCTGAGTACCACCTGTTCTAACTGTAATAGGTCCCCTCACAAACTGAGAGGTGACTTTTTTAACACGGCTTCCTACTCTCAATCCCATATTATTTAACTTTCTTTTTAAACCATAACCACCTTCAATTTTTTTTACGGTTGCAGTTTCATTACGTTTTAGATCAACGATAGTTCGAGCCATAAATTTATCCTTTTATTTTTTCTGGCATTCTTCACATAAGCCACAAATTCTCAACATATGTGATTTCATTTTAAAATTATATTTTTTACATATTTGTTTTTGAATTGTTTCGATTTCTGTAGAGGAAAATTCAATAATTTTTCCACAATTTACACAGATCATATGATCATGATGCATAATTCCGTCATAATTTTCATAGAGATGCTGCCCTTGTTTCATTTGCAGTTTGGATAATAACTTTGCTTTTACAAGCAAGTCTAGAGTTCGATATACAGTAGCGCGGGAGACGTTACTTCCCTGTTGTTTTAGCTTAAGGTAGAGTTCATCGGCGGAGAAGTGAGTATCCAGGTCAAAGACACAGGCTGCAATTTCGTGTCTTTCACGCGAGAAGAGGAGGTCAGAATCTTTAATGAACTTTCGAAATCTGTTTAATTTATTTTTCAATTTAACTCCATATTAAGATTGAGACATAATCTCAATCTAAAATTTTAAATGTCAAGTTTTGTGTTTTTAGAAATTAAAATGTTCACGGCAAAAGCAGGAAGACGCAATGAAGAATGGATGTGCGTGTGGGTGACAAGGCTACTGGGTGAAAGGGAGAAAAGGATTCAGGATTTAGGGAATAGGTTATAGTTAAGTAACGAGTGACAAGTAACGCGTGACGAGTAAAGATTTTTATGATTTATGATCCTAAAATAGATTGATATCTATTTCAAAATCATATTGTCACTCTGGTGAGCTAAGCGAAGAATTTAACAATGCCGATTTATCGGTGAGTCTCCCGGAAGCACGCAATATCTGAACCAGGAAAAAGAATTTGAAACTGTGAAAAGATAGGATGCAGGATTTAGAGGACAGAGGTCGGAAAACGGAGGACGGAGGACTGAATCGGATGACGGAGTGCGGCACTGAACCCTTATGATTCCTGGTCTGTCGAAAAATAAATAAAATTTTCAGACAATGTAATTCCCCTCTTGAGACGGGGGGGGACCCCGAGAATCGGGGTGGGGTGTGTAAATGCTTCTATCTTCATTTTTTCTTTGTTTGCCCAAAGAAAAAACGTAAGCAAAAAAGAAAGGGCATCCTAACCTAACGTTTTCATATTTTATTGCTTCATTGAAATTAAAAATTGTTATCATCCGCCTCCTCGATGCGCTACGATATCGGGATTAGTCCCCACACCCATTTTATTCACTTCACTCTAAAAATTGTGCTTCACTGAAGGCGGATACTCGTGCTGCAAAGAGCACTCAAACAGAACAATTTTTCAAAAATTTCAATTTCAGATAAAATTAATGAAACCAAGGTTGATGGGGAAGAATAAAGAAAAAAGTGACGAGTGAAAAAAAGTGAAAAGTGAAAGGTGAATAGTGAGGAAAAGAAATGACAAAAGACTAAAAGTGAAAAATGTGAACAGTGAATTGGGAAAAAGTAGAAAGAGATAAAGATAAAAGGTAAAAAAAACTCTGATCCTGAAATAAGTTGACACTTAGAAAGGAGAAATCTGGCAATATCTGAAACAGAGAAAAGACTGTGAGAAGAGAAAATGCAGGGGACAGAGATCGGAGGACGGAGGACAATTCTAAATTCTAATCCTAAAATAGGTTTAATTCCACTCACAACCAATTTCAAAAAAATATCGATAAATACCTATAATTATCAAAGCTTCAACCCCTAAACCTCTAAAACCCTAAACCTTTAAACCTCTATACCTCTAAACTTCTCAACCACTCAACTGATGATACGCTAACTTATAAAAACTAATAAAACCAACCCTAGATCCAAACATCCACCCTCAAATTTCAACTCACATATTCATATATCATAAAATTAACATAGCATCACCATAGCTAAAAAAACGAAACTTCCCCTCTACTGCTTTTTTATAAGCCTTCATAATCAAATCATAACCACCAAAAGCAGTTACAAGCATAAGCAGGGAAGAACGGGGCAGGTGAAAATTCGTGAGCAGAGCGTCAATAATCTTAAACTTATATCCGGGATAGATATAGAGTTTAGTGCGTTTTGTACCTGAATTGACAGTGCTGTTTTCTACAAAACTCTCCAGAGTTCTTACAGTAGTAGTCCCAATCGCCAGTATCTCTTTACCGCTTGAAAGGGCATGATTCATTTTTTTTGCTTCCTGTTTTTCTATCTGACAAAATTCACTGTGGATATCATGCTCTTCAATATCTTCTGTAGTAACAGGTCTAAAAGTATCCAGTCCAATTTTAAGATTCACATAGGCTTTATTAATACTATTCTCTTTGAAATCTTTTAGCAACTTTTTATTGAAATGTAAGCCGGCAGTAGGGGCGGCTACTGAACCTTTTTGCGAGGCAAAAACAGTTTGATATCGTGTTTCATCCCGCGCTGAAGCTTGCCGTTTTATGTAAGGTGGTAGAGGTATCTCCCCTATCTCATCAATGATAGAAAAAAAATCTCTCGCACTATCAAATTTAATTATTCTTTCTCCTTTTGGTAGCTGTTTTATTATTTTACCTTTAAGAATTCCATTTCCAAAAATCATTTTATTCCCTTTTTTTAACCTCCTGCCCGGTTTGACAAGAGCGCGCCACTTTTTCTCATTGATTTCCTCCAAAAGTAGTATTTCTACATTTCCGCCAGTGGGTTTTTTGCCGTACAAACGCGCCGGAATAACTTTGGTTCTGTTCATAACCATAAAATAAGATGAATCTAAATACTTCAGAATGTTATAAAATTTATCGACAACTATCTTCCCTGACTCTCTTTGAACAACCATCAGCCGAGAATGTGTTCTTTTATCTGCAGGATATTGTGCAATCAAATCCTCTGGTAAGTCATAATCAAAATCGGATAATTTATATTTTGTCATCAGTCAGTTTTATAATTACCCTTAATATTTTTTGTTTCTTTTAAATTAAATGTAAATTTTCCGTATTTTAATTCAACCATCAGTTTAACAGGAATTTTATACTTATCATTTGTAAACCAGACGTACATGTTCACCGTGTCTTTTAGAATAAAGCTGAGTAGAGGTTTCACCTTAAGACATTCAACTTTCCCCAGAATTGTTTCAACTTTTTCTTTTTTGAGTACTGAAGTTTTTGTTTTATATGTATCACCACTGGCTATGATGTTAGTAACCAGGGTATCTCCTACGTTAAGATTTTGCATTCTAAGATGGTAAAAAATAGACAACTCATCTTGAGGCTCGGGAAGTGCTTTAAATCTTTTCCGCTTACGTTCTCCTTTTTTATATTTCACATCAAAGGCTGTGGTATCAGCTTCAAAGAAATATTGCAATCTATATTGATGCCAACCTCCCTCATTGAGCCTTTTTATTAACCTTCTGCTAAAAAACTTGTCTGCATCCCAAAAAGATTCCATTTCATCTCTCACTTTATAAATCATATCAAAGAATGTATTTGTTTTGGCAGAAGTAGTAATTTTATAGATCTCATTACCATTTAAGGCTTCACCTTTATCTATAGACATAGTATAAGTGCCTGCATTTAGCACACCGTAATTTACACTAAAAACAATTTCTTCTCCCAGAGCAAATGGTAATTCTTGTGCACCATTTTGAGAGAATGAAAAACTACTTACAAATAAAATAAGACAAAAGACAATTGTTTTCTTCACGTTTTACTCCTGATGTATTAGATTATTTGTTATGGAAGTGTTTTAAATTTTTTTTCGTATCAAGTTTTTTAGAAATTTATTGTTTGGATTTATCAAACCAGTTAGTAATATGATCAACCAAAGCCAGGTCACTATCCACTATCTTAGGCTCTTTGGGAAGAACCTTTAGAAAATACTTGCCATATCGTTTTTTCACAGTTCTCGTATCCAGAATGATGACTACTCCCTTGTCTGTTTTATTACGGATCAACCTGCCAAAGCCCTGCTTGAAACTTAATAATGAAAGTGGAAGTGTATATTCCATAAAGGAGTTTTTTCCTTCCTTTTTTAGATAATCCAGAGTTGCCTCTACAATGGGTTCTGTGGGTACTAAAAAAGGCAGTCTAAATAAGATTAGAATCTCCAGAGACTTTCCTTTAACATCTACACCTTCCCAGAAACTCTTAGTTCCTAATAAAACCGAATTTTCTTCCTGACGAAAAGTATTGAGGATGCTATTACGCGAACCTGTTTTCCCTTGAGCCAATAGTGTTACATCATTTTCCATAGTGGAATCTGCCAGAGAATCGTAGGCATGGTGCAGGTCTTTGTAGGATGTAAAAAGAGCCAGGGTCCCTCTTACGTGCACATCCAGTATCTCTTTTATGAGTGAAAGTGCCTGCGGGGCGTAATATTTATCACGAGGTTCGGGTAAAAACTTGGGGATAAGAACTTCAATTTGTTTATCGTAATCAAAGGGCGAGGAGGCAATAAACTCCATAAGATTTTCCGGTTCGAATCTATCAAGTCCCGTCATATTTTTATAGAATTTAAATTTTTCCCGAATGGCAAGAGTCGCTGATGTGAGCACACAGGTTTCGAGCTTGGACCAGAAGAACTCAAACAAATCCTCGTCCACATTTATAGGGGCGCATACTATATTCAAGCGGGGGAGATATTTTGTATTTATCTCTTTATCCTGTGTTTCCAGCCAGTAGGCATAATTATCAAAATCCGCAGCAAACAGATTCTGAAATTTTGCCTGGAGTTCCTCTATCAAGTCCTGCACTCCCTGCAAATCAGAAACGTTCTCCTCGTAATTTGGGAAATTCTGCTCATTATATTTTTCCAGCATACCTAAAATCAAAGATGCCCGCTTATATAAGAGTGCCAGGGCTTCATTAATAGAATCAATTGTGGATTTTAACGATTTAAAAAGAGCCAGATTTGTAAATCGCAATTTCCCATAGCTGCCATTTTCGATTACGATACGATCCAGTTCCGTAAAAAATTCCTTAGCATTTGCTTCCAGATTATCCAGCGGTGCCGCCAGGTCGTCAGCCAGACTCTTTAGTTTTTGTTTTTTATTATCCGGCATCACACTTTTTACTGCATTAACTTTAATATTTTTTGAAATCCCATACTGGAATTCGCCGGTTGTAAGTATATTTTTAGTAAGTGTTAATATGTCCATAACAGAAAGAGAAAATCCAAACTGCCGGGCAGAAACCTGAGGCAGATTATGGGCTTCATCTATTACAAGATGATCGTATTCTCCCAATACAGAGTTTTCTGTAACAGCATCTGAAACAAGCAGGGAATGATTAATAACAACTATATTAGATTCGTCGGCATTTCTGCGAATACGTATAGTAAAGCATTCATCGTAATAGGGACAATTTCTTCCGTGGCAGGCTGTCCCATCTGAAGCAATTTTGGACCAGAGTGAGCTTCTGCCTCTATGAAAAGAATGATTTTCCTCTATATCACCGGTTTTAGTATGATTCGTCCAGATAATTAATCTAAGCAAATGTTTGCGTTCATAATCACTCAGGTACTTTTTGGGATTACCCATTATATTGTGCCACTTACGCAAGCAAAGGTAGTTATTTCTTCCTTTGAGAAGAGCAGCGGAAAAACCAATTTGAGTTACTGCCTGAATTGTAGGAATATCTTTATAAAAAAGTTGTTCTTGCAGATTCTTTGTATTAGTAGAAACTATGATCTTTTGTTTTGCAAATTTTGAATAAATAACAGAGGGAACCAGGTAAGCAAATGATTTACCCACGCCTGTACCCGCTTCAATCAGCAAGGTTTTACCATTTTGATAAGCTTCTGTAATCCAAGAAACCATATCGATCTGTCCCTGACGGAATTCATATTTTTCAAAATTTTCATCAAAAGAACCTCCTTCAGTAAAATGGACTAATATTTCTTCATCCCGAAAAATTTTTGGTAGAGAATAACCGCTTTTAACACTGGGTACGAAGTTATTTTTGGGGAAAAATACAAATTTTTCGCTTTCCTTATCTCTTTGCCGCTGCAATGAGGTTTTTGTTAAAAAATTGCGTAGTTTTTTTATGAATTCAGTAAAATTAGCATTAAAATCGATTTCGGAGCTAATACTTTCGATCTGCGAGATTATATCCAATTCTACATTATCACAAACAAATTCAATGAGTTTGATGAACAATTGTCCGGTAGCCATTGCATCACTATCTGCCCGGTGCGCTGACTCATTTCTTATATCAAAGTATTCACACATCTTCTCCAGACTATGAGACTTTATATGAGGTGTGAAAATACGAGCTATTTGCAATGTATCAAAATAATCATTAAAAAGCAGACGCAGTCCTGCGTTCTGCAAGTGCACATTTAGAAATTTGAGATCAAAATAAGCATTATGAAAACACAGAGTATCTGATCCCACAAAATCCTGAAAACCTTTGAGTACGATTTTTTCAGAAGGTGCACCAGAAAGATTATCATCTGTAATCCCGGTTAGAGTAATAATATTTGGCGGAAGTTTACCGCCGATATTTATGAATGATTGGAACTCGTCTACCTTCTGATTATTCCTGAATTTGCAGGCACCTATCTCAATGATATCATTGTACTCAGGTTCAAGCCCTGTGGTTTCGATATCTACAACTGTAAAATCAAACCCCGGATATTTATTATTTTGTTTAGTCATAATCAGATTAAATTTTTATTTTCTGCATAAAATGAAAACGCAATCTTATAGTCAAGCTTGATAGAACAAAAAAGCAGCCCATAATAAAATCTATGAGCTGCTAAATATAAATTATGTTTTTTATTTCAGCAAGATCATTTTATTTAGTTGAGAATCCTTTTGACCAGAAATCTTATAAAAGTAAACTCCGCTTGAAACTCTGTTATGGCTGAAATCTTTTCCATTCCAGGTTATTTCTTCCGCTTTAGAGTCCAGCTCAATTTTATTTACAAGCTGACCCTTGATATTAAATATTTCTATCTCAGGTAGAGAGCTCTGGAAATTTTTTGGCACATGATATTTGATACTGGTTGAATTATGAAATGGGTTGGGGTAGTTTTGTGATAATGAGATTGAATTATGCACATGCGGGTCATCTATACTCTGGACGTCATCATATTTATAAATGGCAAAGCAATCAATATAAATTCCGTCTTCCGTTACATATGTATCGGATTCAAGTTTAAAGCGGAAGAACACATCTCCGCCCAGATAATTACTAAGATCAAATGATTCATCTGTCCAGGAAGTTTGGGTGCCGCTGTAAGTAGCCAGGGTAGTCCAATTGGAACTATCTGCTGAGACCTGAAAATAGGCATAATCGTAGCCTGATTCAATATCGTACCTTGTTTGATATTCTACATGAGCAGAGATAGCATCGGTTAGATCCACACCGCTACCAAAAAATACAGTGGAATTTTCGTTATTACCGTAATTTCCACCGGGGCTATCAGTTAGGGAGTAATCTCCTTCATAAGAAAAAGCATCTGTTACGTCCCAATCATCACTCGTAATCCAATTTGCTATGCCATCTTCAAAGCTATCTATGAAAAATGGTTCTACTAAAACAAAGTTAAAACTATGATTGAATTCGCTTACTTCCATAATATATACAAAACTACCATACCCGCTTGCTGTAACCGAAGCTTCGTAATCACCATAAGGAACATCTTCAATTGTTGCATAGCCATCTAAAAATGTAATTGCTGTATCCAGAGGAGTATCCAGAATCTTAATTGCAGCACCTGAAATAGGATTACCGTTGTCGTTTTCTACGAGAATATCCACATCCACAGTAGAAGCAGGTTCCAGCTCTACATTCACAATCGTTTGTTCATCATCTGTGACTTCTACATCATTTACAGTAGTTGGCTGATAACCAAAAGCTGAAAATTCCATATCATAGGTACCCTCTTGCAGCATGCGATAATATCTGCCATAATCATCACCGCTTCTTACGGGTTCTATTTCTGTTCCATAATCATCTATTGCAGGAATAAAAACATTTGCAACTACAGGATCTCCTGTATTGG
>JAGXLO010000180.1 GCA_018334695.1 Candidatus Cloacimonadota bacterium | reverse complement strand
TACCCAATAAAGATGTAATTAAACTATATACGTATTTGGAAGATGTAGAATTTTATTCTACAGGAACCTGCGATTATCTTTTTGCGATAGATTATTCTACCATAGAAGTATTTGAGTTTTCCTACAATAGTATAAATAACAATGCACCAGCTGAGAAAATTTCGATAACAACCTACCCCAATCCATTTAGCACTTCAACTACAATCTCATTTACCTCTAAAATACCAATTAAGGCGAATAATAAAATAGAAATCTACAATATAAAAGGACAGAAAATTAGAAGTTTGTCCTTGACTGAAAATGAGATATCAGAAAACGCAAATTTGTCTTATTCGGCTAGTTGGAATGGCAAAAATAAGAATAATAATGAAGTAACTCCCGGAATTTATTTTTGTAAAATAAAAACAGCCGAGAATACATTTGTAAGTAAGATGTTGAGGGTGGAATGAAAAAAACTATTCACTTTCCCTTTAGTGCAATTTTGGGAAATAATGATTTGTTGTTGGGTATCATCATAAATATTATTAATCCTAAAATTGGTGGATTATTAATTAAAGGTCCAAAAGGTAGTGGAAAAAGCACGGCGGTTTATTCAATTCCGGATATTTTACCTGATATAAAGATAATTAGAGGATGTAAATTAAATTGTGATCCCGACAAACCAGAGTATTGGTGCGAAAATTGTATTAAAAAATATAAAAATACGAACCCTGAGGTTGTGCAAAAAAATATTGAAGTATACACTGTTCCTATTGGTATTTCTGAGGAGAGACTACTTGGGCATGTTGATATAGAAAGACTTTTAAATAATAAAAAATACGAATTTGTTCCCGGTTTATTAAGTAAAGCTAACAGGCAAATTCTTTATATTGATGAAGTAAATTTGTTGCCGGATTATCTAACTGATGAAATATTGGATGTTTTAAGCACAGGTATTAATAAAATTGAGCGAGAAAATTTTTCTTTTTCACATTATTCTCATTTTTTACTTTTTGGAACAATGAATCCCGAAGAAGGTGAACTTAGGCCTCAATTATTGGACAGATTTCCTTTATCTGTAAATAACAAAAATATAAGTGATAAAGAAACGCGTAAAAAGATTATAAAAAGAAATATTGCCTACAAAGATGCTCCAGAAAAGTTCATAAGTAAATACAAAAAAGCAAGCAAAAAACTTAAGAATAAAATAATCAAAGCCAAAAATAATTTGAAAAATATTAAAATTGATGATGATATGCTTGATGTAATTGCTGATCTTTGTTCTTATTTTGAAGTAGATGGGTTAAGACCCGATATTTACATAACACAAACTGCTATTACTTTATCTGCCCTTGAAAATAATAAAAATGTAGAATCAACTCACATCTTAAAAGCAGCAAAGTTTGTACTATTGCATAGAACAAGAAAAGGTGGTTTTTTACAACCTTTAAATGAAAAAGATATTAATGAATATTTCAAAAAAAATGTTAAAGAGACACAAAATAAAGCCTTTTTTAATATTGAAAAATTTACTGATAATATTTTAGGTTATAGTGATATAAAAAAAAAAGTGTAAAACCAGATAAGTATAGTAAATTAGAAACTAAGTATAAAATAGACAGTGGTTTGTCAAAGGCACAAAAAAGGTTATTGAGATTTTGGAATAAGTATTTTCAAAAAGAAAATATTGAATATAATTTTAAAATACCTTTAAAAAATAAGCTGAAAAAGTTAATTATAAGTTTATTACCCAAGGTAAATGAAAATACAACAAATATTTTACCACGATTTAAAACAGTAATAATAAAACTTAAAAATTCTTTTTCAAAAAATGAAGAGAGTTTATTTTTTAATTTACATTATAAAAAAAATATAGATAAAAATAGAATAGTTAATAAAAAGAATACAAAACAGTTCCCTGTAAATGATTTACAAATAATGAAATTTGTAAAGAATAAAAAAAGAAGATACCAAAAATTTTCTTCAAGAAATAATTTATTGGATATTTGTTTTGTTCAATCAATTATTAATTCTATCACCAATAGGGCTTTAAGTCTTGATAAAGGAAATATAAATTTATCAAAACAAGATCTGTTAGTTCCTTTATATTTCTCAAAAAAATCAATAAATATTATAATAGTTATGGATATGAGTAAGTCTGTAAGATGGTTTGTTCCTAATGTCGAAAGTATTATAAATAATATTATTAAAAAAGCTGAAAATTGGAGTTGTAAGCTTGGTCTAGTCGTATTCAATAAAAATGCTGCTAACATAATACATTATCCAACAAAAAACATAAGAAATATTATTGGATCAATTAATAATATTAAGGTGTCAGGATCTACTCCACTAGCTCAAGGGATTGAAAAGGCTTTTAATATTTTCAACAAGCCCAAATACGATTCACAATTTAATAAAAATATAATTTTATTAATTTCAGATTGTTTTCCAGAACCCATTAGAGGGGGATATCATAATATGTTTAATGAAAAAGAGTATATAAAAGTATTAAATATTTCAGACAGAATAAAAAATTCAGATGTACAGTTAATGATAATTAATCCCTCAAAAAAAACAATGAGTAAAAACTGGGGACATAAGTTAGGGAGAGAATCTGCTAAAAGATCTGATGGAAAATATATACGGCTCTATCCTGAAAGAAATTACAACATAATTAGTAAACATAAGTGGAAAATTAGCAAAGAAGAAATAAAAAAACTAAATAAGTTTCTTAATATATTAAAATCATAAAAAAATAGTGCATGCTTCCTAAATAATTAGAACCCTAAAATTTTTAGAATTATTGATAAAACATTTTTGATAATATAAAAAAGAAATTTGGGAAGAAGTAGGATATGTAAAATATTTTTGAGATATAATTTCAGGTATAATTAAAAGCAGCTAGCAATAGATAAATATAATTTTACTTTCAGCATTTATTTTTTAATTATTTGACAAACAACAAAAAATTTAATTGAAATTGAATATAAGTTTCTAGA
>JAGXLO010000083.1 GCA_018334695.1 Candidatus Cloacimonadota bacterium | reverse complement strand
GATAGCATAGCGTATCGGGGCAAAAGCTGAAAATATATTTATGAGAATACAACCCTACTTTCGGCAGATCCTTCGAATTTTCAAAAAGAGAAAATTCTCTAGGATGACAAAATTCATTTATTAAAAGTATATTATTGATTTTAGATTATGATTCTTTCTGTGAGGAAAATTGTGAAACGTTCACATATTTCAAAAAAACTAAAAAAGATTGTCACTCTGATGAACGAAGCGAAGAAGTTTACAATGCCGATTTATCGGTGAGTCTCCTTAAATGAGACTTCCCAACTCGTTGGGACAAGTCGAATTAATCCCGATAGCATAGCGTATCGGGGCAAAAGCTGAAAATATATTTATGAGAATACAACCCTACTTTCGGCAGATCCCCCGACCAGTCGGGATCGTAGACTTTTTCGTCACGATGAATCGTGACTCATAAAGGATGACAAGTATGGTTGAATTTCGAATATATGTAATTTTTGTCAAAAAACTATAACAAACAATTAAAATTTAAATTATCAAAAACACATTCCCCCGAAGGGGATAAATAAATTAGCATAGGGTTCTTACCCTATATTCATGGTCTAACGACAGGTTAATTCGCTGAAAGCGATAAATAACAAAGAGTGAATAGTGAAGGAGAGGATATAAGGAGTAGGATTTAGGGAAAAAATATAAGAACAAGATTAGTAAGATTTGGTACCAGAAGACTGGAGTTCAGGCTTGTACTGGACTTCAGGATGCTGGGGAATGCGAAAAAATTAAAAATTAGATAATATATTTCCCTTCTCAAGAGGGTGTGATCCCGACAGTCGGGGTGGGGTGTGTAATAAAAAGGTAACGACTGAGGAGTGTCGTGTATAGAAAAAGTGAGAAGTGAGTATAAGATTCATAAAGAATAGTGTATAATGTAGAATGGAGAATGTAGAATTTGGAATTCAAAATTATTCCTTTGACAATTAATACCTACAAATACCTACCAATACCTAAACTCATCAACCTCTAAACCCCTAAACCCCTAAACCCCTAAACTCCTAAACCCTATACCTTATACCTCATACCCTACACCCTACACCCAGCACCCACAACCAAATTTTTCCTTTGCCATATTTCATTCCAACCATATTCTATTTTATAAGAGTAAATATTTTTTTATTATTTTCTAAAATTACAAAAACACTTTTGCGAAATAATTTGACATACTTACCAGGCTTATTGAGAAATAAGAACAATTTTGCGCCCGTAGTTCAACTGGATAGAGCACCAGATTTCGGCTCTGGTAGTTGGGGGTTCGAATCCTCCCGGGCGTATTTATTAAAATAAGGAAGTATAAGATTAATGAAAGGTAAGTTCATAACATTTGAAGGTGTGGAAGGATGCGGTAAATCTACTCAGGCGCAACTGCTGGTCAATTTCTTTAAGTATAAAGGTTTTGATGTCCTTTTCACCAGAGAGCCAGGTGGTCCACCCATATCTGAAGAAATTAGAAAAATTTTGTTGAACAAAAAAAACAAAGAGATGCATAAGTTAACAGAAGTATTTTTGTACATGGCAAGTCGCGCCCAGCATACTACAGAATGGATTATTCCTGCCCTGGAACAAGGTAAAATAGTTATTTGTGATCGCTATTATGATTCCACTTATGCTTACCAGGGAAACGCCAGAAAAATTTCCAAAGAAGTTATCGATTATCTTAATCACGTGGCAACAGCAGGTCTCGAGCCCGATCTTACCTTTATTCTTGATTTACCTGTAGAAATCGGTTTAAAGAGAATAAAAAAATTACCCGAAAACGAAGATGGAATTGACAGGCTGGAAGGTGAATCCCAAAAATTTCACCAGGATGTTAGATCTTCTTACATAGAATTAGCCAAAAAAGAACCCAATAGAGTGATTTTACTTGACGGTTTAAAAAAGATAAAAGAAATTCATAAAAAAATTATTGCAAATATTAAAAATAAAATTAGTATATTAAATACTGAAGTTAAATAAGAGGAAAACATGAAATTTACAACTAAAAAAAGTATAATCATAATTTTAATTTTATCGCTTTTCATAGGCTTCTTTGCCGGCAGAATTACTGATGCCAGTGCCCGCGATACAAAAAGCCTCTACTCATATATGCAACTTTTTACACAAGTGCTAAAGGTTATTGAAGATAGTTATGTGGACACTTTAGCCCCTAAGGATATGATTCTTAATTCCATTAACGGAATGATAGATGAATCCATGGATCCATTCACCACTCTTATGACCCCGGAAGACTTTGAAGAACTTAGAACTTCTACCAAAGGTAAATTCGGCGGATTGGGAATTCGTATTAGCTCACCCGGTGATTATATCACTATTAATTCTGTTATTGAAGGTACACCTGCTTCTCAGGTAGGTCTAATTGCAGGTGATAAGGTAATTGCCGTAGATGGTAAGTCCACAAAAGATTGGACTACTAAAAAAGCCGCTGAAAATATGAGAGGTCCCAAAGACTCCAAAGTAATTGTAACTGTTAGACGGGAAGGAATCGATGAAGATATTGATTTTGAGGTAACGCGAGATATCGTAAAAATAAAAAGTATCCCCTATGTTTATAAAATTAAAGATGATATCGGCTATATAAGAATCGTTAATTTTAATTCAGACACAGGTAGAGATCTGCAGAACTCCCTGGAAGAACTAAAAAAACAGGGAATTGAAGGCTTGATAATCGATGTCCGCTCCAATCCCGGGGGACTTTTGAGCCAGGCTATTGAAACAGTGGATCATTTCCTGCCCAAAAGTGAACTGGTAGTTTACACGCAAGGCAGAAAAAATAAATTTAATCGCGAATACTACACCGAAAATAATTATGAATTTAACGATATACCCATAGTAGTTCTGGTTAATCAAGCTACTGCCAGCGCTGCAGAAATATTTTCCGGTTCCCTGCAGGACTATGATAAAGCACTGGTCGTGGGTAAAAACAGTTTTGGTAAAGGCTCGGTACAGCAGCTCTTTCGCTTACCCCTGAATTATGGCATAAAAGTTACCACATCCAAATACTACATAAAAAGCGGACGCTGCATACACAAAGACCGTAACAAAGAAGCTGAAGAAGATTCCGTCCAGATTGATCTTAAAACAAGAAAAGAAAAGCATAAATATTATACGAACAATGGTAGAGTAGTTTATGGCGGTGGCGGAATTACCCCTGATATTATTATTGAACAGGACACACTTAATAAATTTGAAATAAAAGTAAGGAGTAAAAACCTCTTCTTTAAATACGCTGTTGATTATCTGGCTGACCATGAAATTGATAATGATTTTAATGTTACACCCGAAATATTCTCTGATTTTGTGAATTATATAGATGAAAATGATATTGAATATACAGAAGCACAATTTGCAGAAGGTAAGAACTGGCTTAAGAATTCTCTGGAAGCTCAGATCATGAGTAATAAGTTTGGTATGGAAGCCGGGAATAAAATTTCCGTGCGTATGGATCCTCAGCTGCAAAACGCAGTTCAACTTTTGGAAAAATACAATTCTGCTGAGAAATTATTTGACTTTGCTGCCAATCATGACTCTTTGAATGTAGAAGACCTGTAAAAAATTGATATTAATTATTTATATGCTTTTTAAAATTAATTCTTTGTCATATTTTTATAACAGAAGCGCCCTTTTTGTAATAAATAAATGACATTTTTCTTTATTCTTGACAGATTTAGTTTTAATTATAGTATGTGACAATAGATTCTATCTTGTTTATAAAGAGTGAGTTAGTGAATTATTAATAAGTTTGGCACAGATTTTGTACAAATATATAACACGAAACAAAAAAATAAATATGTGAATTCAAATGTGTTAACTAAAAAAACAAGAACAAGAAACGGAGGAAACAATGGGAACACAACAAATTCTGCTCATAGTTTTGAGCGTAATTATCGTAGGTATCGCCGTAGCGGTAGGTATCACAATGTTCCAATCGCAAGCTGTAAATCAAAATCGTCAGGCAATAATTGCCGATATGAATAATATGGCTTCTGAAGCCATGGCTTATTACAAAACCCCTACATCACATGGTGGTGCCGGTAGCCCAAGTGGTTGGAATGCAACTGATGTTACTCTTGGTGATTTGGAAAGTTGGTTGAGTTATAAGGATTGGACAAGTGCCACTGATTTCGAAACAGATAATGGCTTTTATGCATTAGGAACAACTACGGATAGTTTGGTAATTTCAGGTGTTGGAACTGAAGATGGTAACGCTGGTTCTATTACTTGGGACAAAGGACAAACACCTACAAATGCTACTGATGGAAATGTGGCAGCTGAGTTAACTGTATCTCCAACAGGTAATATTACTACTGCAATTAAAAACTAAATTCTCTCCTTAATTCAATTCTACACAAATCGGGGGAGTGCAAACTCCCCTGAATTTTTCTATATTTAATATGAAAAAAGAATATCGCTATCAAGGTGTATCCAGTGTGGGCAAACCCGTACAGGGCATTGTAGTAGCAAAAAGCAAATCCAAGGCAAAAAAGCGCATCAAAAATTTTGCTGCAGCCCATGACATACGCATCAAGTCAATAAAGCCCAAAAAGCGCTTTATTTATAAAGTAAAATTACCTAACGGCAAAAAGATAAAAGGTAAGCAGGAGGCATTTACAAAAGATGAAGTAGAAGAGGCTCTGCAAAAAATCGGTTACAGGGATATTAAAGTTCAACCTGTTTTAATCGACTTCAGATTCAAGCCTTCCTTTGATGATATTTTAAATTTCATTAATCTTAGTTCTTTTATGTTAAAAGAGCAAATGGATTTTTCCACAATTTTACGTCTTCTTGCCAAAGAACAATCCAATAAAACACTGGAAGATACATTAAAGAAGATTGAAAGAGCTTTAAAAAAAGGTGAGGAAGGTACAAAAGTTTTTAAAAGATATGAAGACGTGTTTGGTAAATTCCCTGCTTATATGATGGGCTTAGCAACAAAAAGTGGTAACATCTCCAAAGTTTTTGAAGCTACAGCCAAATTTATGGAAAGGGATAGAGAATACAAAAAATCTCTAAAAAAAGCTCTTTTGACGCCGGCACTTACTGTAATTGCCATGATCGCAGCAATTCTTTATTATGTGATCAAGATTTTTCCTGCTACTGCCGAATTATTCCAGAATTTTGACATTGAACTGCCACCACTCACTGCTGCTACACTAAAAGCCAGCCATTTTTTTGGTGCCAACTGGTGGTGGATGGCACTTGCTGTGATTATACCCATTATAATATTTGCAATCTGGACTAGTACTGAAAAAGGTAAGGTCTGGAAAGATAAAACGATTATCAACTTGCCGGTCATGGGACATCTTCTTCATAAATCCAGTATTGAAATATTCTTTCGTATTTTTGCTGTTATCTATAGTGGCTCGGAAAACAATATTGAAACCATAAGAATTTCGTCAGAGGCTTGTAGAAACGCCTATATTGAGCACGGAATAAAAACAACCACTATCCCTTTAATGTTAAAAAAAGGAGAATCACTTGTACCTGCTTTTGAAAAGGCAGAAGTATTTAATGAAGCAACTCTTAGTAGATTAAAAACAGGAACAGAGACGGGTAACGTATTAAAATCAGCTCAACAAATATCAGGTATATATGAAAAAGAGACTACTTATAAAATGGGTAACATAATCGATTCTATCCAATCCATCATTGGAATTTTTATAGCTATAGCAATTACTGCACTTACGATTGTTTCTGCGGAAATCGCTACGGTTTCTCCTCCAACACCGGGTTTATAAGGACAATTATGAAGAATTTTAAGCTATTCGGTGAAATATTATTGGATCAGGGAATTGTAGATAAGCAAACTCTAAAGCAAGCTCTTAAGATCCAAAATGGAGAAGAGGAATACTCCAACCGCAGAAGATTAGGTGAAATCCTGGTTACTGATTTTGGGGTTGATCCCGATAAGATTTATCGGACCCTTGCCGAAAGATACGCTTTTCGTGTTATGGAGGTCTCGCCGGACGAGATTACGGATAAACAACTGAAACAGACCAAAGATATTCTTTCCAAATTTCCCAAAGAATTCAAAAATAAGCTCCTTTATAACAACGCACTCCCTTTTAAATATACAAAAGGCTACAAAAAAGAGGTCGTGGTGCTTTCTGCTGACCCTACTATTAAACTTGTAGAAGAAATTCCGGAAAAAACAGAATTTAAAAAATATGAAGTAGTTTACTGCCCTCTGGATAAAGTACAAAGATTAATAAAGACAATAGATCCGCACAAAAATGAATTTTTGGATATACTGGAAGAAGCAGGAGAACAGATAGATGTTAGTGAAGAACCAGGAGAAGAGGAAAAAGCAGTTGACGAATCTGCCCTGGATGAAGAGATTAATAAAAGTTTACTGGTCAATCTGTTTGAAGGTGCTCTGGTAGAAGCTGTGCGTAAAAAAGCAAGTGACGTCCATATAATCCCCTATCAAAAAAATAATGTAGATATATATTTTAGAATAGATGGCAAACTGACTCTGTGGTTTCGGCAACAAAATACTTCCCCCGAAGCCCTGGCTGCTGTAGTTAAAGATCGTTCTAATGGCATTGACAGATTTGAGAAAGATACTGCCCAGGATGGCTTTGCTCAGCGTCGAATAGATGAACATATGATAAGGTTTAGAATTTCTATTATGCCTATAACCTCCGAAGAATACGCCAGAAGTTTTGAAAGTATAGTTATTAGAGTGATAGATGATAGAAATGTAATCACAGAATTAAGTAAATTGGGATTCCAGCCTCAGGCAGAAAAAGATTTTACCAAAGCTATTACCAAATCTCGCGGTATTATTTTACTAACCGGACCTACAGGAAGCGGAAAAAGTACCACCCTTATGGCAGCTTTGCATCATGTGCTGGATCCTTCCAAAAATGTTTTAACATGTGAAGACCCCGTGGAATACATTATAAAAGGTGCCAGACAGTTAAAAATTGGCCACAAACTACCTTTTGAAGAAGCTATCAGAAGAATTTTGAGACATGACCCGGATATAGTTATGGTAGGAGAGATTAGAGATAGAATTACAGCAGATACAGCAATTAAACTTGCCAATACGGGTCATCTTACTCTATCTACCTTGCATACCAATGATGCTCCCAGTGCTATTTCACGTCTATACAAAATTGGTATCGAACCCTTCCTTTTAGCCTATGCCATCAATATCATTGTAGCTCAGCGATTAGTTAGAAAACTTTGTGATAGATGTAAAAAACCTTTGTCGGAAGAAAAATATCCGGCTGCTCTCGATCTGGGCATTTCAGAAGAAGACCTGGAAGAAGGAAAAATTTATGAAGCAGGTGATGGTTGTGAAGAATGCAATAAAGGCTACAAAGGCAGAACCGCTATTGCAGAAGCATTATATTTTTCGCAGGAAGTAAGGCAGGCTATTGTGGAATCCGGAGAAGAGATAGATGAAGAACTCATTAGAAAAATAGCTTCCGGACAGGGTATGTTATCTCTGCTTGAATCTGGTGTAGATAGAATAAAAAACGGCTTGACCACAATCTCAGAAGTAGAGTACGCAACTTCGGGAGGAGATTAATATGGGTGGATATCAAATGATTTTAATATTACTTGTAACTATCCTTTTTTCCACATTAATTATAACCAGTTACGATACATTATTCGACCAAACTCAATTTGCCTATTACGAAACATATAATCTTCAGGGAATCAAAGTTGCTGATAAGCAATTCCAAAAAATTGAATCTGAATTTCTGGGAAATATATATTCTTTCTCAGATTTAAATAGTGCTTATTCCGATTACAGTGATTCTCTTACAGTAAATGATGTTACTTATAACTATCATATTGAAGCAAGCTATTGCGATTCTACAGGTCATGATGTGGGAGGTTCCAGTTCTTACCAAAGATTTGATGTGAGAATTTGGGCTAAACCTGCTACCAGTGATACGGTTTATATCGGCACAAGTGCTAATCCCCTGAGTATGATGTTAACAGATATGGGGTTATAATGCATAGTTTTTTGGATATAATCGGAGCAGCTGCAATTGGTGGCATTTTACTTGTAAGTATGCTGAATGCTATGTTTACCATGCAGGCAAATGGTAATAATTTAAATAGATTTATGCAGTTGATTGAAATAAGCGAAGATGTATCTGATACTATTGATTCTCTATATCTCTCCAAAGTAGGTTTGGGAGTAGATAGTCTGTTTCCTATTGTGGAAAATTCAAAAAATAGATTTAAATTTTTGACAAAAAATCCAACAACCAATTTTCTGGATACAATTCTTATTGCACAGGAAGATAGCACTGCAAAAGGCTATCCCTTAAAGGTCTATCGTAATTCAGCACTGGAGATGGGCCCCTTCTGGCTCGGTGACAGCCTGGATTTTACCTATTATAATAGTTCAGAAAGTGAAACCAGCCTTATTGATTCTATCCATTCACTTCGAATGGCAGCAGAATATACTTCAAGCAGTTTTCCTTCCCAAAGAAAATTGGTTACAGTGAAAAACGAAATAGTAATCTGGAAATATTTTAAAAGTATATATTTAAGATGATTAATAATTATCCATAAGGAGATATATCATGGGTAAGATTGCTTTAATAATGATTTTTTCGGTCATAATTGTGTTTAGTGCAATTATGATTTCGGTACACCATAGTTCTTCCAGTATTCCGGAAAAAGTAGCCGCTACTGAATCAGAGATGCTGGGTGAAAAATTAGGAAATTATGCAATTAGTTATTCTATTAAAAAACTTGTAGATGGAAACGTATCTTTAAGCCCGGATGACAGAGTTAGCTACGGCTATGACGATTTCGAAATCTTCAATGGTAAAATAGATAGCATAATTTATCAAACAAACTCCACCTTAGATACAGTTACTGTTTATGCTAAAACTACTTATGAAGTTGCCAACCAATATTCCAGCAATTATCGAAGTGCAAAATTGCGTATCAATTCCTCCTCCACCTCTAATGATTTTGATAATGCCATAACAAGCGCCGGAACTGTATCGCTTAAAGGACATGCCTATGTTATTGGTGACATTGAAGAAAATCAACATTTTACATTTCTTGATGTTTTTGGCACCTCACCTGGTGATATAAAAAACGCCGCTAAAGAATTAGGTTCATACTATAAAAATCCTTCAAACCATCAAACTATAGGCGATAGTATCACCTGGATGCAGGGAGATTTTCATCCTACGAGCTGGTGGAATGGCAGTGGAATACTAATTGTTAACGGTGATTTTAAGATGACTGCTCATTCAGAATTTGACGGAATTCTATACGTAACAGGCTCCTTTATGATGACTGCCCACTCCGATATAAGAGGAACTGTTTTCATTCAAGATAAAGGAAAGTCCAAATTACGAGCTCACAGTAGTGTTATATACGATGAAGACCTAATAGATGATGATATGGATGCAATATCCTCGGGAAGATCTTATGAACTTTTGAGTTTGGAATAAAATGAAACTTCAATTAATATTTTGATTAAGAAGGTATAAAATGGGAAAACTATTATTAATTATAGCATTGAGTTTTATCCTGGTTGCTGGCGTTCTTCTGCTAACTACGGGAGAACATTCCAAAAACCTTCCCGAAACCGTTTCCAAGGATAATGCCAGAGT
>JAGXLO010000179.1 GCA_018334695.1 Candidatus Cloacimonadota bacterium | reverse complement strand
GAAGCAACTATTAAAGATTTAAAAAAAGCACTTGAATTATATAAAGGGGACTTAATGCCGGATTTACGTTATGAAAGTTGGATTGAAGATACAAGAACTAATTTAAAAGAAAAATATTTAGATATTGTTTATATACTGTCTGAAAAGCTATATAATAATAATGAATATATGGAAGCAAAACTATATCTAAAAAAAGGTATAGATGAAAAAATATATAGGGAAGAATATTATAATTTAGCGATGAAAATTTTAGCAAAAACGGGTAGAATTTATGAGGCGATATCTTTATTTGTAGAATATAAAAAGCTAATAAAAGAAGATTTAGGAATTGAACCAAGTACTGATATATTAAAGACACATAACAAAATTAGACAAAATGATATAATAGAAAAAGAGACTGTTTTAGAAGAAAAGAATAAAGGTGCATTTAGATGTGATATAGATGTTTTTAAAAATATTTATGAGCTTGAAGAAAGACAAACTAATAGAAGTTCCAATTCTTTCATATTAATGGAGATTGATTTTTCTGATTTTGATATAGACAACAAATTTGCTGATATTTGTAAAGAAATAGGTAATTTGTTTAGATCTGGGGATGTAATTTGCTGTTGGAATAAAAAAATCCATCTAATATTACATGATTTAAGTATCGAAAAAACAAATTTTACCTTAAAAAGGATTTTTGATTATTTGAAAGAAAAAAATATAGATAAAAAACCCACCTTTGATTTTAAAGAAATTTCTAAATAAAATAATAAAATGGAATTATTAATTACTCCGCATTTGCGGAGTTTTTTGTATGTCTGGCAGTTTAGATAACTAGCAGGTTAGAGTCCTGTACTATGAATCCAACGAAATAGTTAGCTGATGGACAGAGCGGTGTTGTGAAACAGGGTTCGAAAGGTTCTCAGGCAAACTTCTGAACAAAGCGTAAGCGAACCAGTGTTGGCAGGTATCAGGGGATGAACTTGCAAAATATGGTGAAGTCCTTAGTTGGAAACCTGATAAATGTTAGGATGGTTGTGTTAGAAGGGAAGTTATCTAAATGATCCAGAGAGGTAGTGCTCATATTATCCTAGAGGAAATGGTGAACCATAAGGAGACCCCGAAGGTTTTCCAAATTAATATGAGAGTTCAGATGAATGCATAGTAGCGATGAAATTCGGACCTATGAAAGCCGGCAACGGTGTGGAGGATAAAATCCGAATAAATACTTTAAAAGAGTATCCTGCTGGTGATTAAATCAGCAGAGGCGAAGGCAGGAACCAAGATTAAAAGACATGGAAATATAGCTTTGAGTTGTAGGGTAAGAGGTAGAGTTGCATTGACCTCAATTCAGTAGTTTTGAGGGTTAAATGGTATGAATTGTGCCTAGCCAATGAGGCGTTAAGGACTAACGATGGACATTTATGCAAAATGAAAAGTGGAGTCTACAGCTTAAGGAGATATGGAAATGTGTTTCAGAATTGGAGGCAAAACATGGTAAGAGACAAGTGGTATACTCTATACGGACATTTACTTTCATTCAACAGATTAAAGAAAGCATTTCGTAAGGTCAAAAAGAATGGAGGTGCTCCAGGTACAGACGGTCAAACCATAGAACAATTTGATGATGATATCATAGAAAATCTAGAAGAAATCAAAGAAGAACTCCAGGAGAAAAGCTATCATCCTTCCCCAGTTAAGAGAGTTTATATAGATAAAGGTAATGGGGAGAAACGGCCGCTGGGAATACCCACAGTTAAAGATAGGGTAGTTCAACAGGTACTAAAGGATGTGATAGAACCGATATTTGAGCCGATTTTTTTAGAATGTTCTTATGGATTTAGACCAGAAATGAGTGCACATATGGCCATCAAACAGGTGAAGGAATATTTAAAAGAAGGTTATGTATGGGTAGTAGATGCCGATATCAAATCATACTTTGATACAATCAACCATAAACTATTAATAGATGCGGTTGCTGAAAAGATAAGTGATGGTTCGATATTAAATTTAATCGGGATGTTTTTAGAAAGTGAGATTAAAGATGGGGAAGGATTAACAATTCCAGAAATGGGAACTCCTCAGGGCGGCGTAATTAGTCCATTACTTGCAAATATATATCTTCATAAGTTTGATAAGGAAATGACTGAACGAGGCCATAAACTAGTGAGATATGCAGATGACTGGATAATATTAAAAAGAACAATGCTGGCAGGCCGACGTATAATGTCTGGAGCTAAAGCTTATCTTCAAGAAGAACTGAAGCTTAAAATGCACCCTAAAAAGAGTAAACTAATTGATGCCCGTAAGGAGTCCTTTGAGTTCCTTGGATACTATTTTAGAATATATGAAGACAAGGGTCAAGGAAAAGATAATGTTATTTTTGGCCCTTCGTACAAATCAATAGATAAATTCAAGGACAAGATCAGGGAAATTACAAGGAGAAACCAAACTACCAGTGCTAAAGCAATCATAGATAGGCTGAAGCCTAAATTGAGAGGCTGGGCTAACTACTTTGGCATTGGATATGTTAAGTCATTATTTAGTAAGCTGGATGGCTGGATAAAAAGAAGAATCCGAATGATTCAGCTAAGAAGCTGGAAAAACCCGGGAAAGCTTGTAGCAATTTTAAAGAACAAAGGCTGGAAGGGGAAGATAAAGAGGATATCTATGACAAGCTGGAAAAACTCCAGTTGTCAGATAGTTCATTTTATAATGGATAATGAGTGGTTTCAAGATAACGGTTGGGTAAGTCTTACTGATGTTCGTCAAAAGATAATGTCCTAAAATGGATAATCTTTGGAAGAGCCGTATACGTTGGCCCGTACGTACGGTTCTGTGAGAGGGGAGTGGAAATCTCCCCTACTCGATTTTTAATTGAAGTGGTGATAAAGTGATAAAATTTATTGATAGATTAATAAAGAGATTTAAGGATAATAAAAAAGTGATTATCCTAGAAAATAATGAAATAGGTAAAATAACTATGGAATATGATAT
>JAGXLO010000082.1 GCA_018334695.1 Candidatus Cloacimonadota bacterium | reverse complement strand
ACCTCTAGCACGCATAGCTGTAAAAGCCTGGTGTCCGGGAGTATCAATAAAGGTTATACCTTTTCCCTGATAATCAACTTGATATGCTCCAATATGTTGGGTAATCCCACCTTCTTCACCAGCAACAACATTTGTTTTTCTGATATAATCGAGTATTGACGTTTTGCCGTGATCGACATGCCCCATAACAGCTACTACAGGAGCTCTGCGAATTGTTTCACCCTTAATCTCTTCGAGCTCTTTTTCTTCTAATTCTTCAACGCCTATTTCTTCTTTAAAGTTAACATCAAAGTCCATTTCATCACAAATCATAACCAAAGAATCTCTATCCAGCCGCTGATTAATTGTGATCATTTTTCCCAATTCCATGAATTTAGCAACAATTTTTGTTGGATCAACATCCATTAGCTGTCCCAGTTCATTTGCAGATATATTTCCACGAACAACGATTTCCTTCTTTTTCTTTTCTTCTTTTTTCTTTTTCTTTTTACTGGATTTTTTCTTGCGTTTGGATTTGGAAAGGGTTGCTTTTATACGATTTTTTGCTTTTTCCTGACTAAAAAATTTCTTTTCCCGTTCTTCCCGGCGTTTTTCTTTTCGTGTCTTGTAGGATGGTTTCTTTTCTTTTTTCTTTGTTGCGTCGGATTTTTCTTTTTTAGGTGGAACTTTAGCGCCTTTGGGCGGTTTGCCCTTGGGGGGAACAGGTTTTTTAGCTTTGGATTTAGATTTTCTGGCTTTGGCAGCTTCTTTCTTCCTTTTTTCTCTTTTTCTTTTCTCTATCTTTTTCTTCTGCTGTTTTTTTCTATATTCTTTTCGCTTCTTCTGTCGTTTCTTAGCTGCCTCCATCTGAGCCTTGAACATTTTTTGAATTTTATTGATAGCTTCTTCATCCAGGTAGCTCATATGACTTTTTACGGGCATATCCAATTTCTTCAAAATTTGCATCAATGCACTCGAAGAAATTTTGAGCTCTCTTGCTAAATCCATTACTCTCTTTTTTTCCATACTAATCCTTAAACTTTTCTAACTCCGTTTTTATGCCTTTAGCGAAGTTTTTATCGTCCACCGAAACAAGCGTCAATTTATTTCTTCCAAAAATATAGGAAAGTTCCTTCTCACTAAAAAAATAAGAAACTTTAACATCTGCTTTTCCCAACTCATCACGCTTTCTTCTAACTGTTCTATTATCTTTTTTCCCGGAAAAAAGGATGAAAATCTTATTTGCCTTAAGGCTATTCTGGACAGCAGTAGTACCCAGAGCCACCCTATCGGCTTTTCTTGCCAGCCGCAGTAAATTAGCTACTTTTTTCTTCTCCGGTTTGATAATTGTTTCTTTCATAACTCTTAAAAATTTTCAGCCGATTTTTTAATCTTTTCTGCTGTTTTCTTACCGATGCCGCTTATATTACATAATTCATCTACAGAAGATTCATAGACATCCTGAACAGAAGTATATCCCGCTTCAAATAAAATTTTTCCAATTTTCTCTGTAACACCTTCCAATGAATAAACCTGACTGGTTACTCTTCTTTCATAAGCAGCCATCTCTTCGTATTCTTCCTCCAGAAGGACATCAATCTTAAAATTCGTCAATTTAGCTGCGAGTTTAACGTTTTTGCCACCCTTACCGATAGCAATATTTTTATTCTTTTCATTTACTATAACCTGGGCAAATCTACCTCTATCAGCCAGATAGACTTTATCAACAAGGCTTGCTCCAATACTGTTTTTTACAAACTGCTCCGGATTTTCTTCATATTTAACTACATCCACCTGTTCATCATGTAATTCTTTTTTTATATCTTGAATGCGAGCGCCTTTTTTACCAATACAGCTACCATAGGGATCAACATTTTCGTTTTCACTATAAACAGCAACTTTAGTCCTATAACCTGGTTCTCTTACTATTTTTTTTATAACTACGTCCCCATCGGCTATTTCGGGTATTTCGGACTGGAATAATTTTACTATAAATTCCGGTCTGCGACGGGAAAGAATTACAGTCATCTTGCCTTTTTCGGGTCTGATATCATAAATATAAGCCTTGATGTAATCACTAGCCTTATAAAATTCGTTTTCCACCTGTTCTTCTGCGGGGAGTAAAGCAGTGGTAAAGCCTATATCGACCACATAGCCATTATATTCCACTTTTTTCACAACACCGGATATAATCTCACCTTTTTGTTTTTCGTAATCAACTTTCATCTTTTTGTTCACAGATTCATTGATCTTATTAATAATTGATTGGCGAGCTGCCTGGATGGTTTTCCTGCCAAATTCAGTTATGGGGACTGAACGTGGAATCTCATCTCCAACTTCTACTTTCGGGAACTCTTTTTGTGCATTTTCCAGAGATATTTCACTGAGATACTGCTGCGGTTCCTCTACAACTTTAGCTTGAAATTCGGCTATGATATTACCTTTTTCAAAATCAATTTCTACATTTACTTCCTCGCTATAAGGTAATCTTTTCTCCAGAGTGGATTGCAAACTTTCTTTGATGATCTCGGCAATCTTCTTCCTGTTGATCTGCTTCAACCGGGCAAATTCTTCAATACTCGATATTAAATTAAAACCCATAGTTCTCCAAATAACTTATTTTTTATCTAATTTAAAAATTGTCTTTGCCTTTATTATCTTATCATACAAGGCTTTTGCTTCTTCATTCTCATCTTCGGGCAATAAATAAACAGCATTTTCATCTACTTTTGTCACCTTACCTTTTTGGGTAACTTTGTGATTATTCTCATTACGGAATCTGATCTTCACCTTTTCACCAATAGCTCCGGCGAAATGGTTTTTTTTTGTCAAATCACGCGTTAAACCGGGTGATGATACTTCCAGAACATATTTATGCTTAAAAAGGTCTCTCATATCCAGTTCATCGCCAAGAGCTCTACTGAATTGAGCACAATCATCAATAGTCACTCCCTGTGAGTGCGTAATCTGGACCGCAAGCTTCTGATTGGGGCCATAACCTTTGAGCTGCCAATCATATAGCTCGTAGCCTGTAAGTTCACAGACTCTTTTGATACTCGCGTCAATCTTTCTTTTATCTACCATAATTATCATAAAAAAAATGCTGGCTCACAACCAGCAATCAATTTCTAGAGTTCTATCAAATTTTTTACAAAATTCTCAAATTACGAATAATTTGTCAAATATTATTCAATTTAAAAACCCAAAATCCACTATTTACTACGAATTTAGTTGAATTCTTATCTTTTCGGATAGATATATGCGGAACAAATTATAATTAGTTGTGATGTATTTTAGTTATCGTTTTAATTGCCTGATAATTTCAATAATTTCTTGTGCTGCAGTTTTGATATCCTTTGTTTTAGTATATTTTCCGGTTGACAAACGTACAGTTCCCGCTGCATATCTATCAGGAACCCCTATGGACTGAAGCACACCAGAAATTTTATCTTTAGCGGAATGACAGGCAGAGCCTGTGGAAAAAGCTACTTTGTCACATTGCCTCATTACATCAATTGAATTTACATCCGCAAAGCTGAGGCTCAAAGTGTTTGGCAAGCATTGTTTGGGGTCTCCGTTTCGGATAAATTCTAGCTCAGATTCGGTTATCAACTCATAAAGCTTATCACGCATTTTTGTCATATGTTTACTTGCGCTTCCCATATTAGTCCTTGCAAGCTGAGCTGCTCTACCAAGACCTACAATCTCCACAACATTTTCTGTCCCTGGTCTTCTCCCCTGTTCCTGTCCTGCTCCAAACATCAAATTTTCCAGCTCTATTCCTTTTTTCACATAAAGAGCTCCAACTCCTTTGGGTGCATAGAATTTATGCCCGGCTATAGAAAGTAAATCAATCTTAGATTTTCTTACATCAATAGGAATTTTACCTACTGCCTGTGCCGCATCCGTATGAAAAATTATATCGTTTTCCCTGGCAATTTTTGCAATGCTGTCCACAGGTTGGATAGTGCCAATTTCATTGTTAGCATACATTATTGAAATTAAAATTGTATCTTTTCTAATTGAATCTCTAAGAGTCCCCAGTTTCACTTTTCCGAATTTATCCACAGGAACGTAACTTATCTCATAGCCAAGTCCTTCCAGTTTTTTACAGACATTTATTACTGCCGGATGTTCAATCTGAGAAGTAATTATATGTCCTTTTTCTTGAGAATGGCTATAAGCTGTGCCCAGAATGGCATAATTATTTGATTCTGTGCCTCCACTGGTGAATACTATCTCATTCGGTTTGGCTTTTATTAAATCAGCCACCTGCTTTCTGGAATTTTCTACTGCTTTTTGGGCTTTTTTACCGTAATAGTGAGAGCTGGAAGGATTACCAAAATGTTCATCAAGGTAAGGCTGCATTGCTTCTACAACTTCAGAAGCAATGGGTGTAGTAGCATTGTAATCCAGATAGATTGGTTTCATTTTAGTTTTATTTTGGAATTACTCCGGTAAATTTGCTTCAATTATCTGACGATAATCATCCACAAATTCTTCGGTAAATCCTGTTTCTTTGGTGATCAACTCACCTTCTTTTGATATGAAATATGTAGTTGGGATACTGCGAATACCAAATTGTTTAGCTACTACACTATTGGAATCAACCAATAAGGGATAAGTTATTAGATTACCGACATCATTTTTATCATTTTTGAATTTCCTTTGAGTAACAGCCGATTCTGAGCTTACACCAATAACATATAGTCCTTTATCCTTGTAATTTTCGTGAAATTCCTGCAAATACGGAATTTCCTTTTTACAGGGTGGACACCAGGTAGCCCAAAAATCCAGAACTATCATTCCATCCAACTCACTAAGAGTAATATCTTTTCCTCCCAAACTGGTCAGAGTAAAATCATATGCTTCCATAAAGCTAATTTTTCCGGAACTCAAAGCATCTGCCATTTTCTTTTTTTTCAGAACCGACTTAACAATATCTGATAATTTTTCTTTGGAAGGATAGCCAACAAAACCGTTTGCGAGTTCACCATCAACAAAGAAAACCACTGTAGGTTTATCCGGTAAAATTTTGTACTTCAAACTCGCCACAAAATCTCGGTTTGCTTGCACATCCACCTTACCATAGGCAATTGACTCATTATCTTTCGTTATCTGCTCCAGCTTGGGCTCCAACTTTTGCAAGGAATCACAACTTTCTGAGTAAAATTCTACAATTTTTATGTCATTCTTAATAAATTCTTCATAATTTTCGCCATTGAGTTCATTCACTTCGGAAAAGGAAAGAGAATCCTGACAAAAACCAAGACTATAAAGCGACAAAGAAAAAGCTATAATCAACATTAATAATTTTTTATACATGCTTAAATCCTTTCTGATTTATTTATCTAATTTCTCAAAATTTTGGAACACTTCTTTACCAGCGGCATACGCATTCTTAAGAATTTTTGCTTCATCCTCTATATCAAAGTCATGCATGAGAAAGTGTTCATTCTGATACATAGTTCTTACGCTTGATTCTGTAATACCATAAATAAAATGTCCCAAGATATTCTCTCTATTTAAGGGAGTATAGGGAATATAATCAGTTACAATAAAATTGCCTTCGTCAGCAAGGCGCAATTGGTCAGATTTGCCAAAGAAACGTTTCAAAGTAGAAAACTGATTGCAGAAAATTCTGTTTAGCAAATCAAAACCAAGGGTTGAATTTCTATTTTGATGACGCAAGTTCAAGAAAGCCATTTTATAAGTTTTTAGCATATTACAATGCATACCGTCGGTACCTAATAGTAAATTTAAACCTTGGGGCACTTTTTCAATATTCAAGGTTCCCACAGCATTATTAAAATTGGAATCAGGATTGTGAACTATATTTACTTTGTATTTGTTTAGTTGTTTTAGGTCACTTGATGTAAGGTGATTGCCATGGACAATGAATGTTTTTTTATTCAACAGATCAAATTTTTTCATCCTTTGCAGCAATGTACTGCTAAAGTTTTTTTTATTAAATTCCACATCGTATTTTCCCTCTGCCACGTGAAGGTGATAGCCAATATCTTCGTCACCAACTTCATTATGAATATAATTCAAAGATTCATCTGAGAGTGTAAAAAGTGCGTGCAATCCAAATTGCGATTTGAATTGTTCTGAAGTCCTAAATCTAAAAAAATCTATGTTCTCTTCTACTCCCTGTTTCATATTCTCTTTGCCGTTTCTATCTGAAACTTCATAGCAGAGGACACCTTTTATATCGCGCAGTTTCAATTCCTGTTTTATGAGATTAAGACTCCCGGATACAGCCGAGGGTGAAGCATGGTGGTCAAAAACGGTTCCCACTCCGTTTCTAACTGCTTCGATTGCTGCGATCTGGGCACTTGCTTTTATACTTTTTTCTTTTAGAGCTCGATCTAGTTTCCACCAGAGGTTCTCCAGAACTTTTATGAAAGAGCTCAAATCACCTGTTACCGGTAATCCTTTGGAAAGGCGAGAGTAGATATGTTCGTGGAAATTAACCAAAGGTGGCAAAACTACTCTGCCGTTGGCATCGTATTCAGAAAGTGTATTATTTTCGGGTTCTTCTGAATCTGCTCTAAATTTTAAAAACTTTTCATAAGATTTACTCTTAATTTTGATTATTTTTCCCTCATCGATAACAACATCAGCAAATATTGGCATGAATTCATTTTCCTTAAACTGGCAGAGATAAGCATTCTTTAATAACATAAAGCACTCACTTTATTTTTTTAGATAGATTCTAACTTTTTCATCTTCATCTGTTTCATGGAATGTTACCTTGATAACTTCCTCTTGCGAGGTCGGCACATATTTTCCTACATAATCTGCTTTTACCGGCATTTCATGGTGCCCCCTATCAATCAGTACACAAAGTTCAATCTTATCCGGACGTCCAAAATCAAGCAAACCCGATATGGCTGCTCTTACTGTTCTGCCTGTATATAAAACATCATCAATTATAATTACAGACTTTCCTTCCACATCAAATCCAATTTCAGAGCCCTTTAATAAGGGCTGTTCGGCAACTTTGGAGAGGTCATCGCGGTATAAAGTTATATCCAAAATACCCATTGGAACTTCCTTATTCTCAATTTCTCTTAAGTAATTTGCCAGCTTTTTAGCCATTGGAACTCCACGGGTTCTTATACCTACAAGACATATATCTTCCAATCCCTTGTTCTTTTCAATAATCTGAAATGCAATTCGTTTTATTGCTCTTTCTATAGATTTTTCATCCATTATGATTCGTTTTAATTCCATATTTCCTCGCGCAACATTATTTGACTGGTATATATTTACCTATACCTTTTTTTCCTAAAAATTTATTTTTATCTATTAGCAAATTACCTCTACAAAAAGTTTTTTCAATTTTAGTATTAAATTTTCTACCCTCAAAAGGAGTATATTTTCCTTTACTATGCAGATTATCAGGATCGATTATATTTTCTTCCGTAAGATTAATAACAGTAAAATCGGCATCAGTATCAATTTTTAGGCTTCCTTTATTCGGATAAAGACTATAAAATTTTGCCGCATTGGTAGAAATTATGTCTATAGTTTTTTCCAAACTCAATTTATTTTTCAAATAGCCATCGTTAAAAATATAGGGTATTAACATTTCAGTACCGGGAATACCGGCATAATCATCCCAAATATTTCCTGTAAACTTTTCCTTTTCTGGTATGCATCCGGCATGGTCTGTAGCCACAAAATTGATTACACCTTCTTGCAATCCTTGCCAAAGTGCAGTTTTGTCTTCTTCCTTTTTTACCGGAGGGGCAGTTTTCAATATACTTCCGATCTCTTTATAGTCCGATTGGGTAAAAGCCAGAAAATGAGGGCAGGTTTCCGTATTAATTTTTACCCCGCCCATATGTGCTTTCCGAACTAATTCCATACTTTTCTTACTGCTAAGATGTACAATATGAAATTGAGCACCGCTTCTTCTGGCTATATTTATGACTTTCTTTACGGCTGTGACTTCTGCTTTCACATCTCTTGCCCGACAATAGTCTGAAAACTCATTTTTATTTTTCTTTTGCAGTTTATGCCGCCGATTTCTAACCAGATCTTTATCTTCTGCATGAACAGCTACCGGAAGGTTTAGTTTTTTTGCAATATTGGCAACTTTTTCCAGCCTTTCTTCATTGAGCTCAGTAAATTCTTTCATACCAGATATAAGATAAGTTTTATACCCCACCACACCTGATTCTGCCAGGTCAGACATAAATTTCTCAACCTCCAGATTATCATCAAACTCAGTACCGGAAACTCCGCCCCAAAATGCAAAATCTATTACTGCTTTGGGGGATACAACTTCCAGCTTTCTTTGTAGATTTTCTTTGTTTATTACCGGGGGTACACTTGTACAGGGCATATCTATGATTGTAGTAATTCCGCCGAATACAGCTGAGAGCGTACCTGTATAAAAGTTTTCACGGAACTCAAATCCGGGATCATCAAAATGGACGTGGGGATCGATGCCGGCTGGAATCAATAGATTGTAGTTACCATCGAAAACCTCAGGAGATCCCGACAGAAATGAAGTTCGGCTTCCCTTTAATTTTTTCATAGATGAAATTAGTTTTTTCTGAGTAGCAGAATATTCTTTTATCGGCTTTATTTTACGTATCTTTGAATCAAACTCAATTTCTGCCAGAAAAAGTGACTTTTTTTCTTGCGAGAACACAAATACATCAGTTATTTTTTTCATTATTAATATTTTTTCATTAATCCGGTTCTATCGTTAAACTCTTTTATTAACTCATCCCAATCTTGATAAGAATGGAATTTTTCTTTCCAGTAATTTTCATCATACCATTGTGCATTTAATTCTTCGAGTTTCTTGCCCTGCTGTTCTATCCAGGTAAAATACTTCAGATTGTGCATTCTTTTTTTATCCCAATAGGAAAGTTCCAGCATATTATCTTTATCCTGTCCTAAAATATATCTTTCGAAATCCTTGTAAGCCTTGGGTTTATCATAGTCCCCATATTTTTCTTTGGCTTCTTGCATTCTGGACTGATACATTTCCATGGAGTCCGTAGCTATGGTAAATATAACATCATTTTCATTCATTTCGTAATATTTTGCCATCTTGATGGAACCCAGCACGTTAGCAATGGAAGAAATGCCAAGCAGATTCAAATTTTCTACAATTTCAGGTGCAATCTTTTCATTTTTAAGGAATTCATGCCCTTCTTTTTCATTAAACAATCTCATAAGATTCATACAATCATTATCATCTATGTCAACAACCATATCCATATTCTTAAGATTATGAATCCAGGGAACGTGTTTATCGCCAATACCTTCTATTCTATGCCCGCCATAGCCATTATAGAGCAAGGTTGGGCATTGCCAGGCTTCTCCTGCCCCCACTTTTACCAGAGGAAATTTCTCTCGAATGTATTCAGTACAGCCCAGAGTACCGGCAGAACCTTGAGTTAAGAATATAGCGGATAATCGTTGTTCATCCGATTTTTCTTTATGAAACACTTCTTCTATAGCTCTACCTGTAACAGCATAGTGCCAAATAGCATTTCCTATTTCGGAAAATTGATTTAATACGACTATTTCATCTCCTCTTTCTTCTTTCAATTCTGCTGTTTTATCGTAAACTTCTTTAACGTTACTTTCGCAGCCGGGTGTGGCAAAAACTTCCGCACCTACTTCATCCAGCCACTCAAATCTCTCGGAAGACATCTCTTCCGGCAGAATAGCTATGGAAGGACAGGAAAGTAAATAGGAATCATAAGCTCCACCGCG
>JAGXLO010000178.1 GCA_018334695.1 Candidatus Cloacimonadota bacterium | reverse complement strand
TTCATTTGTTATAGATAACGGTGGACCTTTGACAATTGGTTCTTACGACTATCTGGTTCTGGGCAATGACGGAAATTCTGCTACAAACGGTGGTTATACCTGTGATTACGCTTACTCTGGCATGTATCTTGGAAACGGAGAAGATGAAATAATATTAGTGTATGGAGGAACAATAATTGACTCTGTTTACTATGACGGTGGAGCCACATTCCCGGATCCAACCGGTGCTTCCATGGAACTTGATCCTGCTCATCAAAATAGCACGGACAATGACAACGGAGCCAATTGGTATACAGCTTACATGTCCTATGGTGATGGTGATATGGGTACGCCGGGCAGTGCTAATCCCGGGCAACAAGCACCTTCACCCGTAGATGTTACAATACAGATCAGTGGCTCGGATGTTATATTGAACTGGTCTGCCGGCAGTAAATCCACCTTCAATATTTACCGTTCGGAAAATCCCTATGCAGGCTTCTCTTTACTTGATACAGTATCGGATACCACCTATACGGATACAGATGCAGCAACAGCGGCAAATAAATATTTCTATTATATTACGGAAGAATAATTTAAAGTAATAAAAAATTCTAAAGGCAGGGAGATATTATTCTCTCTGCCTTTTATTAATTATACTTTTAAAGCCTCAATTTAAATAAAATTTCAAATCTTTTATTTAAAATATTATTTAATTCATTTTTCATGACTCAACCATAATAATCTCTGAAAGACATGGCAACTTGCCATATCTACTTTTTGCTTCTCTTATTGTATGCCAGTAGTAATATTCTGATTTTATTATATTTGTGCCTATAGCAGCCACAAAACCATACAAGGATTTTCTTTTCATAATTTCTTCTTCCAACCTTCCAATTTTTACATCAATTTCTTCAAGACTATTACAGTTTATGAGATCCTTTAATTGATTGTATTGTTTTAGCAAATTGTCCAGTCTCTTCTTTTTGGAATCGGCTGCCTTCCGAAAATACCAGGTTTGTGCATCAATATTCTCCAGTTTGCATTTTAGCTCTTTAATACTATGAACGAGTTCTTCAATTTTAGTTTTTCGAACAGATTTTAGTAATCTGGCAAATTCTTCCGCTTTTATCTTTACCATAATTTTTACTCCTTCTTGCTACTCATAGGTTTATTCTCTCATTTCTTATTACTAATCTAAAGCGAAAAGCCCACTTTACTATCATTTATGTGTTCTGTTTCCAGGGATTCAATTAAATCCTGCCGGCTCACAATTGGTTTTTGCTTGAGCAGAGATTTACGAGCAGCGTTCATGATAACATTCTTTATCTCTGCCCCTGTTATTTCATATTTGGCTGATATCTCTTTTAAATTCACATCGGCAGCCAGCGGAATCTTGGCTGGTATTAATTTGTGCCAGAGCTCTTCCCGCATTTGTCTATCGGGTTTAGGGAATTCCAGTTTAAGAGAGATTCTTCTTTGCAGAGCCCTATCCAGAATATCAGGCAGATTGGTTGTCATTATCGCTATACCCTCAAAGTTCTCTACCAGACCAAGAAACAGAGAGACCTTTCTATTATGCGCATTATCACCGTAAGTAGATCCTTTGCTTCTTTTGGCAATAAAAGCATCCACTTCATCCAGCAATAGAACACAGTCTTTTTGAGCTGCTTGATCAAATACTTTTTTAATATTCTTTTCGGTTACTCCGTAATAGGGATTTAATACATCTGCCAGCGATACTGTGTAGAGTTTGTAAGTAAGTTCGTGAGCTATTGCTTCTGCTGTGAGGGTTTTACCTGTGCCTGGCGCACCATAAAATAAGAGGATCATGCCCTTACCCTTTTCAAATTTATCGGCAAATCCCCACTCTTGCATAAAAACCTCCCTGTTTTCAATCTGTTTTAATATTCCGCTTATTTCTCTTCTGGTTTTTTTACTTAAAACTACATCTCTCAGAGATTTCCTGGGTTTGATCACTTCAAACAATTCCAGAGACTCTTCCTTGTTTTCAGGTTCTGTATTTATCTCTCTTTCTTCGATCATTGCAATTATTTTTGGGGAAAGATAAAAATCATTTCGATTTCTAAAGAGTTTGCTTTTATCTTTATTACTTACAAGGATTTCTTCTGCAAAAAGTTTGGAATTGTCCAAAAGTTGTTTTCTGGCTAAAAAGGCTTGCTTGGGGTCCTGCGTGAGATTATCTAAAATCGATAGAATTGTCTCTCCGCGTTGATAACCCATTTCTATATAATCCATGTAAAGGTAGATAATGATCTTAACTTCCAGAAGTGAAAGTTCTGTTTCTGCAATTAATTGTAAAAAAGGCATCTGCTCAATATTTTGCTTGTTTAGTGTTTGTTTAAATCTACTGCAGATATTATCCGCAATATCCTCAAGGCTTATGGTTTCCTTTCCTCCCTTGCGACGCGATCTTTCCTTGCCGCCTCTTAAAAGATAGAGATATTCCAGCCAGTCTGCTATGAATTCAGCCTGGGTTTTATATATTTTACTTTTTTTCATATTTTTCCTCTAATGTATGATTGGAGTTTATTTTTCTGGTTATTTTTGAAATAGTATCTCAATTTTTATGTTTGGTTTGTGCGGAAGACATTAAGCAAGAGCCGGCTGTTCTTTAATCTTTACTTGTTGTATAATCTAAGTGGGACCAAAAAAAATACAAAAAATTTATTTAGTAATTCTGGCAAGATCCCAAAGCAAAATGTTAAGTTCTAGCCATTCTTTATTGTTTTCTCCATCATCTTCAAATTTAAAACCAGACCCTAGAAATCTTATATTATCAAATTCTTTAACAGGAAGAAATTTTGTTATTTTTTCTGAAGCTTGTTTTTGTATTTTGAATTCATCATTATATGGATAGATTAGATATATTTTGTTCACATTATTGTACTTTTTGCCATAAGCATACATTTGATAGATATCTGACTGTGAAATACCATAAGTTTTCCCCTTATTTGTTAAATTTTTCCACTTAGTATCAAGAATAATCGTTTCGTTTAATT
>JAGXLO010000081.1 GCA_018334695.1 Candidatus Cloacimonadota bacterium | reverse complement strand
ATTTTATCTAAAAGAATCGAATTTAAAATATAACAAATTGTTTGAAATTTTGGAAACCCCTTTAAAGATTATTAAAGAAAAAGCGATTAAATTAAAAAAAATATTACAGGCTAAAGGTATAAAATCCGTTATTGAAGAAAGTAAAGCCAAAGTAGGGGGAGGAACTGTCCCTGCCAAAGAAATCCATAGTTACGCCGTTCGGTTAACCGATCTTGATAAAAAAGGTCAGCATGAAATAATTTTTGCCGGTTTATTAAAGGTGGAAACACCCATCGTTTCTATTCTGAGAAAAGGAAATATTGTTTTTGACGTTCTTACAATTGATAATTCAGATTTGCCCTATTTGGCCGACTCAATCCAAAAAATAATGCAGAAATAGATCTAAATTAGAGGATTTATGACAAAAACTCATTTTATTTTAACTACAGCAGGGCACGTTGACCACGGTAAAACAGCTTTAATAAGAGCTTTAACAGATATTGAATGTGATACTCATAAGGAAGAAAGGGAGCGTGGTATAACAATTAATTTGGGTTTTGCTCATATTGATCTGGAAGAAGATAAGAGCATAGGTATTATAGATGTTCCAGGGCATAAAGATTTTGTAAACACTATGGTCGCAGGAGCCAATTCAACTGATATAGCTCTTTTGGTAGTTGCAGCTGATAGTGGAGTTATGCCTCAAACCGAGGAACATTTGAAAATAATGAAGATGATGAATGTTGAAAAGGGATTTGTAGTGATAACCAGAATTGATCTGGCTGATGGAGAATTAATCAAAATTGTTGAAGAGGAGATAAAATCATTAGTTAATGGAACGTTTTTAGATAACTGTTCCATTGTCAAAACATCGGCAAAAACAGGACAAGGAATAGCTCAAGTAAAAAAAACAATTGAGTATTTATTGAAAAAAATATCCGAACGTGAAAGTGACGGCATTTTTCGTTTGTACATCGACCGTATTTTTACTGTAAAGGGATTTGGAACTGTGGTCAATGGCTCTACGCAAGATGGAAAACTGTGTAAAACAGACGATGTTTATCTGCTTCCAGGTGGAGAGAACCTGAGAATTAGAAGAATGGAAAGATTCGGACATGAGGTTGAAACGGTCTATCCGGGAGATCGTACGTCTATAAATATAAGTGGATTGGATAAAGATCAATTCGAATCCGGAATGTTGCTGTCAAAAAAGAAACTAAAGACAAGTAATAAAATTGATGCACAAATAGAATTTTTCGATCATAATAGAAATTTTGGCATCTGGGCTGATATGTTATTCTTATTAGGAACTTACCAGGAACAGGTCAGGGTGCATCTATTAGATAAGGATTATATTTCGTCTGGTCAAAAGGCTTTTGTACAGATACATCTCCAAACTCCCTGTGTGGCAAAATATGGCGATAAATTCATCTTGCGTAGTACTTCAAACGATGTTACTTTGGGGGGTGGCAAAATCCTTAATATTGATCCTTTGCACCATAAAAAAAGAACACCCAAAGTAATAAGCCAACTAAATCTGATAAGTGATAAGGGACTTGCAGGTTTAATACTGGTAACATTAAACAAATACAGAACAGCTCTAACTGCCCATCAGATAGGAAAAACACTCAACGTATCTAAACAAAAGGTTGAAAAAAAATTAAAAGAAAAAAAGGCAGCTGAAATTATTTCTACAAATATCAATAAAAAAATTTATTTTATAAGCGAGGATGTATCAAAAACCTTGAAAAGTAGAGTTATTAATCTGTTGAAAAATTATCATAAAGAAAATCCCATATCCCTTTATGGGTTAAATACGGAAGAATTTATGAGTATTTTTGCTCCCGATATTAAAGAGAATAAAGAAATAACGATTCAATTAATTCTTGATGAATTAATTGTTAATGAAGTTTTAGAAGAAATAGAAAATACTTATATTTTGGCTAATCATCAGCGGGAATTGTCGGAAGAAGTGAAAAATGAATTAGATCTAATTGATGATTACAGCAGAGACCTGGGTTTTGAAACATTTGATAGAGTAAAGTTTTTAGAAGAAACAGAAAATAAATTTTCTCATGATCATCTGGAAAATTTATTGAATAGATTGATAGAAGAGAAAAGGATAATCTCTATCCAGGGTCAATTATTGCATAGGGAAACTGTTGAAAAAGGCAAAAAGCTAATTGTGGATTATTTGAATCATAATGTGGGTGGAATAGAGATTGCTAAATTTAGGGATTTAATAGATAGCAGTCGAAGGATTGCTTTGCTTATATGTTCCTATTGTGATGATAATAAAATTACTGTGAGACGAGGGGATAAGCGCTTTCTTACTGAAAAGTGGAAAAATAGATAATTTGTAGAAAAAGATTAAATAACTTCGATTGGTTTATACTTTCTTTGGGTAACTTTTCCGATGTTTTTACACCAGGAAATACCTGCCTTGTCTAATTTATTTATTAGAGGTGCGGTTTTTTCGGGAGATACAGCAATAAGCAAACCTCCCGAAGTTTGGGCATCGTACATCAGCATCAATTCTTCATCCGTGATTTTCTTATTTGATAGGGAAATGTATTTTTGATAAAACTTTTTATTATTTTTTGTGCCACCAGGAAAGAGCCCAGATTTTGCTAATTTTTTAGCTCCCGAAATAAAAGGTATATTTTCTAATTTGATCTCCATTGAAATATCAGGATTTGTCATTTCAAACAAATGTCCTAGTAAGCCGTAACCAGTTACATCCGTCATGGCTGAAACTCCAACTTCCTGAGCTATTTCAGATGCCTTTTTGTTAAGAAAACTCATATGGAAGATTGCTTTTTTTAGAATTTTTTTGGGAGCTTTCTCCTGTTTATTAGCAGTAGTTATAAGACCTGTTCCCAGAGGTTTCGTTAGAATTAAATTATCATTTATCCTGGCTGTATTATTCCTCAATATTTTATTGGGATGAATTAATCCTGAAACCGAAAGCCCATATTTCATCTCAGTATCTTTTATTGAATGTCCACCCACTATAGTAGCCTCAGCTTCATGAACTTTATGCAAACTGCCCTTGAGAATATCGTTAAGATGCTTCTTGGTTAGATTAACGGCATCGTAAGAAACCAGGTTCATAGCGCACAGCACTTTTGCTCCCATAGCAAAAATATCACTCAAACTGTTAGCTGCAGCAATCTGACCGAAAGTATAGGGATCATCAACTACGGGCGTGATAAAGTCCACAGTCTGAACAAGTGCCAGCTCTGCATTTATTTTATACACACCAGCATCGTCACAATTGAGCATACCAACCAGCAGATTTGGATCTGACTTGAGGGGAAGATCCTTAATAATATCATCTAAGTCCAACGGACTTATTTTAGCTGCTCAGCCTGCTGCCTGTACATAGTGGGTCAGTTTGATAATATCTATTTTATGCATAATATTAAATTCTAGCAAAGCAAATCAGCTATCCAAATGTCAAGCTTTCTATCAATCCAAAGAAAATATTGAATTTCTTAACTTTTTCACTTCGCAATATATCATAAAATCTTCAAAAAAAAATGTTTTCGAATCATGATATAATCGGTTTTCAAGCCACATATACTTTCTTTTAATGTGGTCTTATTATTTTGATTGTATATAAAAATTTAGATATAAGTTGATTTTAGAAAAAGAATATCGAAGATAATTTAATCAATGTGAAGCGAGCAAGAATTTATTAGAGATATTCCAGAGTTCCTTTCATAAAAGAGACGTCCAACGTAATAATTGATGCTCCTGTGTGTTTGCTAAGATCACCCATTTTGTCCTCTATGCGTTTGACTATACGTGGAACCATTTTTTCTTCTACCAGAGTCAGTATAGTTTTGCTATAGTTTTTATTTTGACCCAAAAAGTTAGTAAAATCTGCAAATAGAGGAGCTTTCCGCAGAATACCTCCCATTCCAACAGAATCCAGTACTGTAGCCCCTTTTATATCTAGTTCAATAAACATTTCCAGAATATCTTCCAGGTGTTGTTCTTCGTACAGTACAATAATCATCAACTTTTGTTTTTCCTTTTCGCTTTTTCTTTCGATTCCTTTTTTTGATCGTAAAATTACAGTTTCGTAAAGAGTTTCAGCATTTTTACTATTCTGAATATCCGCTACACTGTTTCTATCTCTTAGTATTTGAGAAATCATTGAAAGCAGTTTTAGATGCTCATTGGGCTTATCTTTAGGACCTATCAAGGCAAAGATTACATGAACACTCTTCCTGTCAACAGCATTAAAATTTACTCCTTTTGGAGAAGTTAAAACCGCCAGAACAAAATCATCAATTTTTTCCAGTTTGGCATGAGGAATTGCAATTCCGTTACCAAGAGCGGTGCTGCCCAATTCTTCTCTTTCTTGTAAAGCATCATAAATTATATCTTTATTGATTTTAGCAGCTGCGGATGATTTTTGTAATAATTCTGTTATATCCAGCAGTATGTCCTTCTTTTTCTTAGACTTTATTCCTACCTGGCACAATTCTTTGTTTAATATATCTTGAATTTTCATAGTAACACCTTACATATTATAAGAATTTAATTTTGCTCCGTTTACGATTGCCCATTTTGACAACACCGGTCCTACCAACTCATTAACAAAAACCGAGAAAATAACGATATTTACCATATTGATTGCCAGGGCTTGAATTTCTGGGGTGGAATTGGCAATGACAGGGGATGATTGTATCAGTAGTATCAATCCCAAAGATACACCAGCTTGGGGCAGCATACAAAATCCCAGATATTTTTTGGAACTCGCACCCACTTTTGTAATAGCGGCTCCCATATATACTCCTGAGTATTTTCCTAGTGCACGAGCAATTACAAAGACAATTCCCAGAAAAATTATGTTGGGATTGGAAAATATTCCCAGCTGTAATTCTGTACCGGCAATGGTAAAAAAAGCGGCGTAAATGGGAGGAGTCATTTTACCAAGAATTTGTGAAATTCGTTGATTCCTAACTGACAGATTAACCAGGGTAGCTCCAATAACAATATTTGTGATCAGGGGAGAAATATTTATTTTATGAGCAAGACTTATAATAGCAAATATTATACCGAGTGAGATTATCATAATTTCACTGGTATTTTGTTTTTTATGAGTGATTTTATGAAGTATATAGCCCACAGCAATACCTATTATAATGGATAGAATTATTTCCAAAAATGAGTATAAAATCATGCTAAAGGCAGAAGCGTTTCCATTAACCTGAGGTAAAAAAATACCCACAAAAGCAAAAACAACGGCAAAAAGAATTACAGAACCGGCATCATCAAGGGCAACAAGACCGTATAAATAATCGATAAATTTTCCCCTGGCTCGTAAACCTTGAATTATAGCAATAGTAGCGGCAGGTGCAGTAGCAGTAGCAATAGTTCCCAAAATTAGGGCAAATTTAAAATCCAAGCCGAAAATTGTTAAAAATAATGCAGTTATAAAAAAAGTAAATATTATTTGTAGAATCGTAATCACAAAGATTTTCTTACCCAGTGATTTCATCTTAGCCTGAGTAAATTCACCACCAATAGCCAGAGCTATAAGTCCTAAAGCCACTTGAGTGATGGGTCGGAGCGAATGAACAACTTTTAATTCGATGATCTTACCTATTGATTCACCCAGTATTATACCTGCTATTATGTAGCCTGTAACAATCGGTAGTTTGAACTTTTCTGCTAATTTGCCAAATATATAACCGAATATTAAAATCACGCTAATCGCCAGTAAAGTGCTATTGCCTATAGCTTCTCTAAACTGATGCAAAAGTAATGGAAATATTTCGTAGATATCATTAATTATTTCAGTCATAGATTAATCCAAAATTGGAAAATATATTTGAATGGAGGTATTAAGATGTCAAGAATTTCTAAATATAATTGAATTAATTGATAAATTATTCCCTGCTATAATATAAATTTTTATTTATATTGCCATGATTGAATAAAATTGCAAGAAAATATTCCCAAAAATTGACAACAAAATCACTAATTTTGAGATTAGCATTTCAAATCATGATAGACATAAGTGATGAAAAGTATTCCCATGAATACTGGATGAAATTTGCTTTAGCAGAAGCAAAGAAGGCAGTGGAAGCCGACGAGATTCCCATTGGAGCTGTAATCGTAAAAAATAATGAATTGATCGCCAGAGACCATAATCGTACTCAGCAGCTGAATTTAGGCACTGCCCATGCTGAAAAATTGGTTATAGAAACGGCTCAAGAAAAAGTAGGCAAATACCTTTATGGGTGCAAGTTATATATTACCCTTGAGCCCTGTTCTATGTGCGCTGGGATGATAATTTTATCCCGTTTGGATGCTGTAATATTTGGTGCCTTTGATAAAAAAAGTGGTGCCTGTGGTTCTGTTTATAATATTCCGGCTGACAAGCGCTTAAACCATAATCCGGAAATAATATCGGGAATAATGGCGAAAGAATCAAGCCAACTTTTAAAAGAATTTTTTAAGACAAAAAGAGAGAATTAATTTAAGCTTGTGTGGAGAGGTGTCCGAGTGGCTTAAGGAGCACGCTTGGAAAGCGTGTGTACCCTTTTGTGGTACCGCGGGTTCGAATCCCGCCCTCTCCGCCATTTTTTACGATTTTGGAGAGATGCCAGAGTGGCTTAATGGGGCGGTCTCGAAAATCGCTGTCCGCCAATCGGTGGACCGTGGGTTCGAATCCCACTCTCTCCGCCTGTTTGAGAATAAATATGGAAGATAAAGAAATAAAAGAAATATACGGCAGTCTGAAAGTTGATGAAAATAACCACAAATGGCTAGCAGTAAAAACTAAACCAAGACACGAAAAAAAATTGGCTAGACGCTGCTTGCACTATGAGATACCATATTATCTTCCCTTAACTGATAGTGTTCGCACCTACAAAAATAGAGTACGAATTTTCAGAAAACCCCTGTTCTCGGGATATATATTCTGCAAATGCTCTATCAAAGATAAAGAAAAATTATACCATACCGGCTCCGTCTATGCATTTTTGATTCCCGGTTCCCAGAAAAACTTTGTGGGGGAACTTAAAAAAATATATTACTTTTCCCAAAAAGGAGCTGAACTTGCAAAACACAAATACCTGCAACGTGGTAGAAGAGTAAGAATCATAAAAGGCCCCTTCACCGGTTTTGAAGGTAAATTAACCAAACATAAGAGCGAAAAAAAACTTGTTCTAAATATTAGTCTGATCAAACAAGCAGTGAGTGTGGAAATTGATAAAGACCAGATTGTGCCCATCTAACAATAATTCGCCTCTAATTCCAAACTTGACATAATTAAACGTAAATTAATTAACTAAATCCTATGAAGAAATCTATTGGAATATTTGACTCGGGTGTAGGCGGATTAACTGTTTTTAAATCAATTCGTGAAGTTTTACCACATCGTAATTTATTATATTTTGGTGATACCGCTCGCGTACCTTACGGCTCTAAATCAAAAGAAACGATAATTAAGTATTCTATTCAAAATGCAAATTTCCTTATACAACAGAATATTGATTTACTTGTGGTAGCCTGTAATACGTCTTCTGCTTTTGCCTTACATGCATTGAAAAAGGAATTCAAAATCCCGATTATTGGTGTTATCGGGCCAGGCGTGAAAAAAGCTTCTCAGGTCACAAAAAATAAACGAATTGGCTTAATAGGAACCGAAGGAACTATAAAAAGTAAAGTTTACGAAGAAAAATTAAAAGAATATTGCCCCCAATGCAAAATTTTTGCTAAACCCACTCCGCTTCTGGTTCCGCTGGTAGAAGAAAACTGGCTGGAACATAAGGTTACCCATATGGTTATCAAAGAATATATCGAATCAATGTTGGCTAAAAATATCGACACTCTGATTATGGGCTGTACACATTATCCGGTACTAAAAAAAACTCTTAGAAAAATTGTTGATGATAAAATAAATCTGATTGATTCTGCTGAATCTGTAGCCGAAGTTATTAGTAGTAAATTTGATAAAGAAAAAACAGAGCAAGATGGGAATTCAAAATTTTTTGTGAGTGATAATCCGAGAAAATTTAAGAAAATAGGGGAGAGCATTCTGGATTTTTCCATAAAAAATGTGAAGCGGATAAATTTTGAAGAAACCTGAGTAGTAAAAAAATAATATTGTGAGGAAATGACAAACAAAAATATCAAACAATTTTTACACGACCGCTCTTCGGGAGCGAGTAGTTTAGTAAACCAAGAACTGAAAATCATAAAACAATTATTGCAAAATGAAAGCTCCGAGAAAGATATCAAAAAATTCATCCAAAAGGCATCAAATAAATTTCCGGAGATGGCTCCCATCAAAAAAATTGAATTCTTTTTTTCAAATAATAAAATAAACGTTAAAAATTTGGAAGAATTATCACGAGAATTCTCTGATAATGAATTTATAAATCTTAGCAAATTTCTATTTTCAAATAATAAAAGTATTCTTACTTTTAGCAATAGTTCTAGCGTTAGAAAAGTTTTAATAAATTTTAGCGATAAATTAAAAAAGGTTTACTGCTGCCGGTCTTTACCACTGGCAGAGGGGAAAGTATTTTATCGTAAGCTTAAGAAAAAAAAGATAAATGCTGAATTGATAGAGGATATGGAGATTACTAAATATGATAAAAAAATTGATATTATCCTAATCGGTGCAGATGCTATAGGAGAGAAATATTTTATCAATAAAGTCGGAACAAAAATACTTGCTCTTTTTGCCAAAGATTTCGAAATACCTATTTATGTGGTGAGTTCCCGCCAAAAATTGTTTTCGGGGAGTGAATTTAAAAAATTGAAAATTGGCAAGTATTTTGAAAAGGTAGAAAAAAAGCATATTACAAAATTTATTTTCTGATAAATGAGTTTAATAGCCGGTCTTAAGAAAAATTTTATCAAGCTCTCTTCTTTTCAGATATTAGTAAGATTTAGAAGAGGGCTTTTTTATAGTTTCCTTTCCATCTATTTAAGGTTTTATCTAAACCTTTCTGTTACAGAAACCACTCTTTTTGCCACTCTTCCCATGATCGTGAACATACTTTTCCAGAATTTCATTTGGGGTGCACTTTCAGATAAATTACAAAAACGCAGAACTTTTATTATTCTGGGTGAAATCCTGGCTGCAATAGGGACTGTATTAACCTGGTATGTCCACACATTGGAGCCTGATAAGTACATGGCAGGATATGTTATTATAATCGGATTAACAATAATTGAGATTTTCTGGTCTATGTCCAATCTGGGTTGGACTGCTATACTTTCTGATCTGTATGAACCCAAAAAACTGGCAGATATCAGAGGAAAACTAGCCAGTGTAGGAGGAGTGGGTAGGATTATCGGAGTTCTGATAGGCGGGCTGGCTTACGATGGACTGGGTCAGTATTACCGCGGCTGGGGCTTTAGTGAAGGTTTGCTCTTTTTTATTGCCGCCGGTATGATGCTGCTGTCATGTATACCCGTATTTTATCTGCCGGAAGGTGGTATTAGCCAAGATGACAAAAGAAAGTGGAACAAGAAACAAAGCCAAAGTCCTACCGATTCTATAAGCAAACTATTTTGGCTCTTTATTACTGCTATGGTTTTTATAAACTTTGGCAGAAACTCCATTGCAACCATAAAGGCTCAATTTTTTAGCCTGGAAGATGGATTGAATCTTAATCCTCAGATGCTAAGCTATATTGTTAATATGCGTTCCATAGCCATGATAATATTTGGAGCCATAACCGGTATTCTCTTAAAAAAACTTAAGGAAGAATGGCTGCTTTTTTTCAGTTCTGTGGTGGG
>JAGXLO010000014.1 GCA_018334695.1 Candidatus Cloacimonadota bacterium | reverse complement strand
AATTTTCATGTAACCTACGAAAATCCCGAAATAAAAAGAATTCTAAGAGTTGGTAAAAACGAAGACTCAAATCTTATGAATAAGGATATAAGGAAAGTAGCTCCTGTAAAGAATTCAAAAAAAGTGGGTGTGTTTGATCAACTTTCTAACCTGGAGGAGATAGATACAGAATTTTCAATCAAATCGGAATGTTCCCTGACCTATCTAACAATAAGAGGTGTCCCCCTAATTGAAGAAGATGAATTTGCCGGTGCGGTAATTCTGGTGAACGATATAACCAAACGCAAAAAAGCTGAGGCTGAACTTAACAAAGCATTTGAAAGCGCTATAAAAATTCTTTCGGATACTCTGGAAATACGCGATGCCTATACTGTAGGTCATCAGATGAGAGTCAGCCAGCTAACAGCCGCTATTGCAGATGAAATGGACATTCCCAAAAAACAAAAAAAAGGACTTGTAGTCGCCAGCATTATTCACGATGTAGGAAAAATAAAGGTGCCCTCAGAAATATTAAGCAAACCGGGAAATTTAAATGATATCGAATTCTCCTATCTAAAAGAACACCCTACAGTAGGATATAAACTGCTAAAAGGTGTAAATTTCCCCTGGCCTGTAGCAAAAATTGTTTACCAACATCATGAAAGATTAGATGGTTCGGGCTACCCAAAGGGGCTAAAAAAAGATAAAATTATGCTGGAATCACAAATTCTTGCCGTAGCCGATGTGGTAGAAGCTATGTCCTCCCATAGACCATATCGCCCTTCTCTGGGTATCGAAGCTGCTATGCACGAAATAAATATTAATAAAGGTAAATTGTATAGTAAAAAAATTGTGAAGGCTTGCCAAAATGTACTCGAATCTGGTTTTGAATTTCAGGAAGTTGATGAAATAGAATTTGAAGGAGAAACAAGAGTTAGAATTTAATTTAGCAAACCCTAGAATAATTCTCTCCAAAATTTTATGGGAAAAACAGGTTTTTTATTTATCAATTACTTTACACGAATTTTAAATTTCAGCCAGCTTATAATAATATATTATGTCTATCAATAAAAAATGTCTTTTATCAGTTATCTTTATAATTTTTCTCTTTGCTTCTGCCGTTAAGCTTAAGGGTGATCTACAAAAAGAATTTGTAGTAGGAGCCTACAGTAATGGAGCCCTACTCGATTATAACCAAAACGGAGAAGTAAGCGGTGTTTATAAAGATATTTTAGATTTTATATCAGCTCATGCTAGCTGGAAGTTAAAATACGTTCGTGGCAACTGGAAAGACCTGCTAAATATGTTAGGAAATGGGGAGATAGATATCTTACCCTGTATAGCCTATTCCAAACAAAGAGCCGACAAATATGATTTTTCTCAAGAGACCGTATTTGCAAACTGGGGAGAAGTGATCACTCATCAAGATTATGATATAAACGAGCTTTCTGATCTAAATAATAAAAATGTCTGTGTTCTAAAAAAAGATATTTATTACACAGGTCCACGCGGCATAAAGAATCTGGCGAATCAGCTTAATATTGATTGTAATTTTATCGAAGTAAATACTAATGCTAAAATCTTAAATCTTGTGGCTGCTAAGGTGGCTCATGCAGGTGTTCTTACTCGTATTTATTATCAAACACACAAAAATATCCCCAATTCACCTCTTATGAAAACTAATATTATCTTTAGTCCTACCGATTTAAGATTTGCTTTTACCCAAAATGCCCCACATAATGACTATCTCATTCACACGATAGATAGACACATGCATCGCCTAAAAAATGACCCATCATCAATCTATTATCAATCTCTAATTCAAAACCTTGGCACCAAAACCCCTTCAAAGATATTCTATGTTCCTGTTAATAGTAATGAAATTGTTATCCTAATTATAGCAATGATACTCCTAATTTTTATTATTATTGTATTTTCACAAATTAAACAAATCCCTTATTGGCAATTTATAATAATTTCAGTTTCACTTTTTGTGTTTGGTTCATTATTCTCAATTTTAGAAGGATTTTTTCTTCCCAATATAGTAAACATCGTAGAACATTTTTGTTATGCAAACAGTTCAATTTTTTTATTCCTATGGTGCTATAAATACTTTTCACAAGGTAAGAAAGAATGATTAATACTCTAAGCATTATAAATCTGGTTTCCTCACTCGCCATTTTATTAGCATTGGGTATTGTGATTTTTCACCTAAAGCATGTAATTAGTAAAAGCTATAGGATAATAATTTTATTTATCCTTTTAATTTATTTTTTCAACAACCTGAGTAATTTTTTGCATTGGAGTGCTATTACCTTAGCACTTGATCCTTTTGAGGATTATCTACTTTTAGTTTTACCAATATTGTGGATATTCTTTATCTATGCTTATCTTAAAAATATCTACCAAAAAAAAATTCAAGCTAGTGAAGAAAAATACCGTGTAATGGTAAATCAGATACATGATGGTATCTATATTCAAAGGGGAGAAAAAATTGTCTTTGCCAACCAACAGGTATGCGATGAACTTGGTTATGATAAAAATGAATTATACAAGATGAAAATTTGGCAATTAGTGCATCCGGATGATCGTCAAAAATTAATGATTATTAATAAAAAAAGAATTAAAGGCAAAGATACAGCTAATACATATGAAGCAAGGCTTTTAACTAAATCAGGGGCGGTGATCCACGGTGAATTTGCAGTTACCTTAATTGGATATGAAGGAAAACCCGCCACAATGGGGTCAGTTAGAAATATTACTGACAGAAAAAAAGTAAATAAAAAATTACGTAAAGCTCTCAAAGATCTTGCCAATTCTCAAAAGGAAATGGAACAATTCCTATATGCTACTTCCCATGATTTGCGGACTCCCGTTATTAATATCATGGGGTTTAATAAAGAACTGGATAAATTATTAGAACAATTAAAAGAATTATTAAAAAAAGCAGATGTGAAGAAAGATTTAAAAAACACTATTTTTAATAAAATAAATAATGATATCGATGAATCATTAAACTATATTATAAATAGTACAAAAAAAATTGATACATTATTAACCGGACTTCTTACAATTTCCCGCCTTGGTAGAGAGCCACTAAGAATTAAGAACCTGGATATGAACCAGTTAATAAGGAGTGTGGTAGAAGATTTTGAATATAAGATACAAAAAAAAGGAATTAAGGTTAAAATTTCCGAACTCCCTAACTGCCGGGGTGATAGAGTCCAATTAGAACAACTCTTTTCAAACCTAATGAGCAATTCTATAAAAAATTTGGATTCTAAAAAACAAGGGGTAATTATAATTTCGGGTGAGGAAAAAATAGAGAATTGTATATATTATTTTGAAGATAATGGAATTGGCATTAAACCTAAAGACCAGAAAGAAATTTTGAAGCCATTTCATAAATTGAATCCTGATGATCCCGGTGAAGGTTTAGGTTTAACTATTGTTCAGCGAATAATAAAAAATCATAATGGTGATATCCGCCTTGAATCTGAAGTTAATGAAGGCACTAAAATTATTATAACTTTACCAAAGTCCTTGTCATAAATTGATATAATTAAGCCAATTTAGCGAGTTATAATTTTTCACCAGACTTGACAGAAATAAGAACAAATCCAAATATACATAATATATTATACCTGCTGAAGGAAATTAATTATTTCATGAAGAAAATATCAATGATTATTTTGGCTGAAGATGATGAAGGGCATGCTTCCCTTATTAAAAAAAATCTTAGGAGAGCTGGCATTAAAAACAAGATTATCCGTTTTAAAGACGGACAATCTGCTCTGGATTATATTTTAAACTTAAAAAAAAATATTAAACAAAAATCAGACTTGTCAGTTGTACTGCTTCTGGATATTCGTATGCCCTATATTAGTGGTATAGAAATTTTACGAAAAATCAAACAAGACAGAGTATTAAAAGATATTTATACAGTAATTGTTACTACCACGGATGATCCCGCAGAAATAAAAAAATGCTATGGCTTAGGTTGCAACGCTTATGTTACTAAACCTGTAATATATGAGCAATTCATAAAAACTTTTTATCACCTTGGTATTTATTTGCTTAATCTCAATCTACCAAATTTAGAAAATGACTAATTTTACTTAATATTAATAAAAAAATTTTGGAGTTCAGTATGAAAATCGAATATAATAAAAAAATTGTAAATGAAAATGAAATCAAGGATTATTTCAAAATTATTATTATTGAAGATGACAAAGGACTTAATACATTAATACAAAAGCAACTAAGAAGAGCAGGTTATGAGATTGATTTTGCCTATACCGGAAAAGAAGCCCTGAAAAAAATTGCCGGTACCCAGAACGAATTATTGCTTCTTGACTATAAATTACCTGACATGACAGCTATGGAAATGCTGGAACTATTTAAAAAAAATAATAAATCTCCCAATTTCATTATAATAACCGGTAAGGGCGATGAAAAAGTAGCAGTAGAATTGATGCAAGCAGGAGCAAGAGATTATATAGTTAAAGATATTGAATTCCAGGATAAATTAGTTTTTCGTATTAATAAAGTATGCAAAGAATTGCTCAACGAAATAAGATTGCGTTTAAGAAAAGCAGCCCTAGAGGCAACAGGAGATTCAATTTATCTTCTCGACAGAAATGGTCGCTATCTATTTTTAAATCAAGAACATCTAAAGCGCTTGCAAGAAGACGAAAAAATTGATTCGGATGATATGAAAGAAATCGTTGGTAAGAAATATTCAGAAATACATTCCAGCCAGGAAACAAAAAACATAATAGAGAATATTAAACAGGTTCTAAAAACAGGAAAATCGCTTCAGGAAGAATATGAGTTTTCAAATCTGGAGCGGTGGTCCAGTAGAATTTATAATCCCCTAACCCGTCCCGGTACGGAAAAAATTGAGGGAGTTGTCGTAGCCTCGCGGGATATCACAGAAAATAAAAAAGCTCAAGAGAAATTAATTAACAGTGAAAAACAATTCCGTATGTTTGCCGAAAATGTCCCCGGAGTTGTAAGTATATACAAAAATTTTCCCGACGACCATAGGGAAATCGTTTATATGGGCCCGGGACTTGAAGATATACTAGGGGAAAAATTAACTAAGAAAGTTAAGGATAATCCGGATATTTATTTTGATCTTATCCCCGATAATGACCGCGAAGCATTAGAAAAAGCTGCCATAAAAGCTTTAGAAACAGACAAAAAATTAGATTTTGAATATAGATTGAAAATTTCTGAAGATAATATAAAATGGGTTAGAAGCCTCTTTAATCTTATTCAACAAGACAACGGCGTAATTCTATGGGAAGGGCTGATATTCGATATAACAAGCAGAAAAAAGATAGAGGAAGAATTAAAGGAGAGCCAATCTTTATATAAGACCATTATTCAATCCAGCGGTACTGCAATTTTAATAATAGAAGAAAATAATACCATTTCTTTTGCCAATAATAAATTCGAGGAAATTTCAGGCTACTCAAAAGAAGAAGTAGAAGGTAAAATGAAATGGACTGAATTTATTGTGGATGAAGACCTAAAGATGATGCAAAAATATCATAAAAAGAGATTTGAAAACAAAGAAGCAGTGCCCAAAAGTTATGAATTCCGACTCGTTGATAAAGATAAAAACATTAAATACATCCTGCTTTTTGTTGATTTGATACAGGGAACTAAAAAAACAGTAGCCTCTCTGATTGATATAACTAAAAGAAAAAAAATGGAAAAAGATTTGGAGTACAGAACAAATTACTTCCGATCACTATTTAAAGATTCACCCGAAGCAATCCTCTCCATTGATAGAAAAAACCGCGTCATAAATACGAATCCCGCTTTTGAAGAATTGTTTGGTTATAAATTAGAAGATGTTAAGGAAAAAGATGTAGATTCATTTTTGGTACCGTCTGAATATGAAAAAGAAGCAGAAGAAGTCACAGAAAATGTTTTAGAAGGAAATTATAAAAGCCTTGAATCTGTTCGTAAGAGAAAAGATGGGTCTAAAATTGATGTCTCCATAATTGGTATCCCCATATTTGTTGCCCAAAAACAAGTTGGCGGTTTTGCTATCTACCGCGACATTTCTGCCCGTAAAAGGGGAGAACGGATTCAAAATGTCCTATATAATATAAATAAAGCCCTAAGTTTTACTGAAAATCTAACACAATTAATTGAAAAAATTCGCAATTACTTAAGTGTCATAGTCGATACAACCAACTTTTACGTTGCTCTTTACAATAAAGAAGAGGATACAATTTCTCTCCCCTTTATGAAAGACAGAAAAGATGATTATGAAACTTTCCCGGCAGGAAGAACACTCACCGCCTATGTAATAAAAACCGAAAAATCCCTTTTTGGAACTCGGGAAAAGGTTGAGGAATTGAAGAAAAAAGGATCGGTAGAAACAATCGGTAGCGATTCAAAAATATGGTTAGGTGTTCCCCTTAGAGTAAAAGACGAAGTTATTGGAGTACTTACTGTGCAGAGTTACAAAAGTGAAGATAAATTTACTCACCAAGATTTAAACTTGCTTGAGATGGTAGCTGGAGAAATTGCCAGAGTTTTACGCTATAAACAGGAAGCTAAAAAGCTGGCTGAAAGTGAAAAACGCTTTAGAACTTTTATCACTTCCTCTGCTACTATTAATTTCCTAAAAGATGAAAATTTTCGATATCTTATTGTAAATAAAACATTCGAAGATTTTCTGGGAAAGAGTGAAGATGAAATTATTGGTAAAACCGATTTTGACATTCTACCCCAAAAAATCGCCAAAAATTGCAGAGAAAGCGATAAGAGAGCTCTTAAGGCAAAGGACACAATCGTACTACATGAAGTTATGGATGACAGAATATTTGAAGTGAGAAAATTCCGAGCGGAAATTGAAGGAAAAATAGGAGTAGGCGGTATCATGACAGATATCACTGAGAGAATAGCTTCCCGAGAAAAATTGGAAAAATCATTCGAAGGAACTATTAGAGTTATTTCGAATACGGTTGAAATTCGTGATGCCTACACTGCTGGTCATCAGGAGAGAGTAACACAGCTCGCTCTTAGAATTGCAAATAAAATGGGACTCTCTGAAGAAAAGAAAAAAGGTCTGGAAGTAGCCGCTCGTGTTCATGATATTGGAAAAATAACTGTCCCGGCAGAAATTTTGAGCAAACCAACTAAACTAACAGAGCTTGAATTTTCATATATAAAAGGACATCCCAAGGTCGGTTACGGAATTTTGAAGAATGTTGATTTCCCCTGGCCTGTAGCAGACATCGTTCATCAGCATCACGAACGTATGGATGGCTCAGGTTATCCCCAGGGCCTGGACGATGGAAATATAATCCTGGAGGCAAGAATATTGTGCGTAGCAGACGTTGTAGAAGCTATATCTTCTCATAGACCTTATAGAGCCTCTCTGGGAAAGGATTTTGCCATAAATGAAATCAAGAAACATAAAGGAGACCTTTATGACTCCAATGTAGTGGATAATTGTCTCGAGATTCTTAGTGAAGGTTTTGAATTTAAAGAAGCAAGTACAATGGGCGACTAAACTAAAAAAAATTCCTTTGAGTATTATGGCCCAAATTTTTCTCAAATCATCATATCTAACAAACATTTTAAATCTTAAAACATGGCAAAACATTTAAATTATTGCGGTAAAATTCTTGACATCATAGCCTAAAACCATGCTATTGATAATTCTATTTTTAAAATGAAAGTGGGAATAAATAATTATGATTGAAGACCTTAGAATTGATGATAACTTTTTGGAAGTCATTCCTTGTGGAATTCTCATGATTCGTGATAACAAAATTGTTTATTCCAATAAAAATTTTATAGATCTTTTGGGCTATAAGAAAAAAGTACTTAGCAAAATGTCAGCGTACAATTTTATTCATCCTGAAGACAGAAAAAGAATTCGAACAAAAATTGAGCTGCTTCTGCAAGATAAAATAGACCAGCCAATAGACAGTTTTGAATTCAAGGCTGTAACAGCAAACAAAGAAACCCTATGGCTCAAAACTTTTAATAAAGTCATATCACACCAGGGTAAAACCACCTTTCTGGCTAATGTAATTGATATTACAAAAACTAAGAAAGAAATAAAAAAATTGGAAAATTGGAATATTTTTTATCATAAATTTCATAATTCCTTAAACGAATGGATTTGGGAAATTGATAAAAACGGTATTTTTACGTATTCCAATTCCGCTGTTGAGCATTTGTTGGGATATGATATTAAAGAAGTCGTAGGTTCATCCTGTATAAAATTTTGCTCCCAAGATAAAAAAAGTGAAATCTCCTATAAACAATTAAGAGAGAAATTAAGTGAAGGTTCTGGCTGGAAAGGTAAAAAAGTTTATGCAAAAAGCAAAGATGGCTCTGTCCGTATATTGGAATCCTCTGGTATACCTGTCTTTGACAAAAAAAATAACATCAAAGGATATAGAGGTATTGATCGTGATATCTCAGAAAAACAAAAAACTTACGAAGATCTAAAAAACTATAAAACTCTTGTTGAAAATTCGCAGGATATTATGCTAATCTTAAATCCCGATGGCACCAGAAGATTCGTTAGCAGTTCCATAAAAGATGTCACAGGTTATAAGCCTGAAGAGCTTGTTGGTAGGCACTTTACAGATATCATCCCACAACAAGAAGTAAAAAGGCTAAACCTCAAATGGAAAGAGATGTTGCATAGTGATGAAACAAAATTTAAAGTCGTGCATAAGCTAAAGACCAAAAGTGGGGAAATTAAAGACCTGGAAGTTACAGGAATAAATTATATTGAGGATAAAAATATAAATGCCCTTATAGCTACAGTAAGGGATGTTACAGAAGCAAAAAAGACAGAAAATAAATTGCGCCTTTCCCAGGAATTGTTCTCAAAGGCATTTCAAAATAATCCTTTGATGGTAGGAATAAGCACAATAGAGGAGGGAAAATATATTGAAGTAAATGAAAGCGTGACCAAAATTTTGGGTTACTCACGGGATGAGCTAATTGGCCACAGTTCTATGGAATTGGGAATTATGTTAAAGCAAGATAGAGATAGGCTCTCCAAAATTCTAAAATCTAAAGGAGAAATTAGAAATGTTGAGATTCAGCTATACAAAAAATCCGGAGACCCTATTGATTGTTTGGCTTTTGGTTCAATAATAAATATTGGAGGCAAAAAAAGAATCCTTGCCTCAATGCAGGATATTACAGAAAAGAAGAAAGCAGAAAAAAAATTGCTTGATAGCAGAAAGATGATGGAGTCTCAATACAAAAGTATTCCTGTTCCCACTTACACATGGGAAAAATTAGGGGATGATTTTGTTTTAATTAACTATAATGACGCAGCCAAAATTTTGACTGAGGGAAAAATTGCAAATTACCTGGGAATAAAAGCATCAGATTTATTTAAAGACAGACCTAGCATAATTGATGAATTAAACCAGTGTTATAATGAAGAAAAAACTATTGAAAGAGAGATGCTTTATTATTTTAAATCTACCAATAAGGAACGCCAACTAGATATTAAATATGCTTATGTTCCCCCGAATTTTGTTCTGGTTCATACAGAGGATATTACAGAAAGAAAAAAAGCTGAGTTGGAATTAGTAGAAGCCAGAAATCGGTATCAAAAGTTGTTCAGTAATTCAAGTGTGGGGATTGCTGTAGTCGAACCTAATGGGAAAATTGTGGAAATAAATACAGCTTTAGCCGAAATAATAGGCGAAAAAAAATCAAACATAGAGCAAACCAATGCTGCTGACTGGTATGTAAATCCTGAAGATCGTAAAAAAGCTGCTAAATACCTGGAAGAAACAGGAAAGTACGAAAATTTTGAAACTGCTTTTAGACATAAAAATGGACAAGTTATTAATGTTATTTTAAACAGCACTAAAATCAATATAGCTGGTAGCGAATATTATCAAACAACTGTTCATGATATCACTGATCTGAAAAAGGCAGAAAAGAAACTTAAAAAACATCAGCAGGAACTCCAGGAATTGGTGGAGCAAAGAACTTGCCATCTGCAAAAAGAAATTAAAGAAAGAAAAGAGATTGAAAGAGAATTGAATAAGTCTCTAAAAGAGAAAGAAATCTTAATTAAGGAAATTAATCATAGAGTAAAAAATAACCTCCAGATATTATCAGGCATATTTGAGCTGCAAACTAACCGAGAAAATAATAAAAATGTGCTTAAAATTTTGCTAGAGGGCAAAAATCGCATTAAATCTATGGCTCTTATTTATGAATTATTGCAACTTTCCGATGATGTTAATGAAATTAATTTATCTGATTACATACAACAGTTGGTAAAAATCTCCAAGGGCACTTTCGAACACAAAACACAGAATATAAAAATAAATACAAACCTTGAAGATATAATTCTTCCTTTTTCCAGAGCCAATCCATGCGCACTTGCCATTAACGAGCTCTTATCAAATGCGCTGCAGCACGCCTTCCCTCCTGAATTCGAAGGAAATAAGGAAATATTTATTTATTCTAAAATTTTAGATAATAGTAAAATTTATATAGAAGTTAAAGATAATGGAATAGGACTTCCAAAAAATTTTAAGCTTGACAACGCAAACGGTTTTGGTTTTCACTTAATAAAAATTATCGTTGAAGATCAATTAGCTGGAAAAATTGATATTACTAAAACTGACGGAACAACATTTAAAATTATTTTTCCAAAGGAATAGATCATATGAGCAAAAAATCGATCCTTGTAGTTGAAGATGAACGTATCATTGCAGAAGTTATAGCCCAAACTTTAAAAAATGAAGGCTATATAGTTGCCGGTATAGAAAGTGCAGGCGAACAAGCAGTAGAAACAACACTCGCCAGACAACCGGATATGATACTTATGGACATTGAATTGGAAGGAGAAATGAATGGAATAGAAGCTGCCAATATTATAAAATCCAAAATAAATATTCCTGTAATTTATATTACTGCCCACATGAGTCCTTCCAGAAAAAAACGGGCAAAAATAGAATCTAATTTTGAATACATTATTAAACCTTTTGAAAACGAAATTCTTATAAAACATATTGTGAAAATGCTCCAAATTTATGAAGCAGAAAGCGAATAGCTCTATCAAAAAGCATATTTATTATGAAAAGTGTAATATTTCAATTTAATATTAAATTATTGGAGTAAATATGAAAAATATTTTTACCAGAGAAAAAAAGAGAATCCTGGTAATTGATGATAACGAACAGCTAGCAAATAATATCGACGACTTCCTTACTGATAATAATTATGATGTATTAACAGCAAATGAGGGTGAATATGCAATAAAAATTTCTAAACAACACGATTTTGATTTAGCTCTGGTTGATTTAAAATTGCCTGATATTAAGGGGATGGATTTAATAAAAAAATTAAAGGAAATTCAAAATCATCTTGAGTTTATTATTATCACAGCCCATCCAACACTTTCCACCTCCCTGCCATCTGTAAGCGAAAAAAGCATTATTAGTTATATGGAAAAACCTTTAAGTTTTGAAAACTTACTACTTTCTATAGAACAATTTTACAAACGCAAAAGTATGGAAAAGGAGTCCGATTTTAGAGAAAAGCTTTTGGAATATACCTCCGACATGATATTTGTAACTAGTATTAAGGGAGATATTATTTATGTTAATAAGTCACTTAAAAATAATTTTGATAAAAACATAAAAACCTATGTAGGTAAAAATATAAACGATTTTGCTGATCTGGTAGAAGTTGAGAAAGGCGATGAAAATTTTATTGAAAAGGCAAAAAAAGATGGTTTCTGGCGTGGGGAAATGGTAAAATATAATGAAGTTCAGGATAAAACCGTGCTTGATACTAGAATCCATCTAATAAAATATGACAAAGGGAGACCGCTTGGATTCTTAGTAATATTTACAGACATTTCAGCTCAGCATGAGATAAAAAATGAACTTAAAAATGTAAATATAAAATTACAGACTATCCTGGATAATATGGCAGAAATGATTTTCATAATGGATGAAGATGGTACTTATATAAATTTCTTTGCCAGCAATGAAGCTGAATTAGCCTTGCCACCGGATCAAATAATCGGTAGTACAATGGAGGACGGGGGTTTTGGGAAAAAACAAGCTGATTATATTAAAGAAAAAATTAATGAAACATTAGTTTCAGGAGAATCTAAACGACTTGAATATACTCTGGAAATTGATGAGGAAAAAAAATATTTTGAAGCTGAACTTGTACCCTTTGGCGTGGATACAGTTCTGGCAACTGTTAGAAATATTACGGAAAGAAAAAAAGCAGAGAAAAATTTCCAGAACCTGTTTAATAACACAGCCGATGCAATCTTTATTAACGAAAGGCATGGTGATATTGTTTATTTAAATGATGCTGCCTGTGAACAAACCGGATATACCAAAGAAGAGTTACTAAACATGAACATTGTTGAAGATTTGAATGTAGGAGACCCCTTAAATAAGACATGGGAACAGGTCAATGAAAAAGTAAGAAATGAAGAATCTGTAGAATTTATAGAAAAAAAGCGCAAAAAAGACGGCACACTCTATTGGACAGATGCAGTTTTAACTCCGGTTGAACTGGAAGGCAAAAATGTGACTATGTCTATAAACCGCGATATAACAAAACGAATTGAAGTAGAAAAAAAACTTCGTGAAAGTGAACGAAAATTAAGAATATTCCTAAACTCTTCTTCGGACATGGTTTTTCTAAAAGACGAAAACCTAAATTATTTAATGATCAACAAAGCCTATCTGGATTTCTTAGATGAAGAAAGAGAACAAGTTATAGGAAAGTCCGACTCTGAGCTTTTACCTAAAAAATTAGCCAAACAATGTGAAAAAAGTGACAGACGAGCAATTAAAGAAGGAAAACCTATTACAGTAGAAGAAATACAAAACGGGAAAGTATTTGAAACCAGAAAATTTCCAGTAGATATAGGTGAAAACAGAATAGGAGTGGGAGGTTTTATAAGAGATGTTACCCATAAAAGAAAAATGCGGAAAACTACGAATGTGTTGTATAGTATTTCTCATCTTGCTCACGAGACGGAAAATGTGCAGGAATTGATCAAAGAGATAAGAAAATACCTTAGTGAGCTTATTGATACTAAAAATTTTTACGTGGCAATGTATAATAAGGAAAATGATACGATATCTCTACCCTATCTGAAGGATGATAAGGATGAATTTGAAACTTTCCCGGCAGGCAAAACTCTAACCAAGTATGTAATCGAATCCGGTAGATCACAGTTCTTAACTGAAGAGAAAGTGGCAAAATTAGAAGAGGAAGGAAAGGTTGAACAATACGGCAGTGAGTCAAAGATTTGGCTGGGAGTGCCCCTGAAACTGGAAGATGAGATAATTGGCGTTATGGCTGTTCAGCACTATGAAGATCCCCACAGATATTCAAAAGAAGACCTGCAAATTTTAGAAATTGCTGCTGAAGAGATAGCACATACAATTCATCATCAGGAAGACGACAGAATAATACAAGAAAGCGAAGAAAGATACAGAAAATTATTCAACTCATCCAAAGATGCGATTTTTGTTTTGGAACCTCCGGAATGGAACTTCGTGTCAGCTAATCCTGCAGCAGCTGAAATGTTTAAAATGGATAGGAAGGAATTGGCTAATTCACATCTCGCTGAAATGTCTCCTCAGAAGCAACCTGATGGTTCCAGTTCTATGGAAAAAGCCAAAGAAGAAATGAATAAAGCAGTAAAAGAGGGCTCCAATTTTTTCGAATGGCAACACCAAAGAGCTAATGGGGAGAACTTTCCTGCCACAGTATTATTAACTCGAGTTAAGCTGAAAAACAAAGTTTTTCTACAAGCAACTGTTCGGGATATTACAGAACGGAAAGAGACAGAAGAAAAACTGCGCAGAAGTGAACAGCGTTTCCGCAGTATCTATGAGAACTCTACTGTGGGCATGTATAGAACTACTGCCGATGGAGAAATAATTATGGCAAACCCTGCCCTTGTAAATATGCTGGGTTTTAACTCGTTGGAAGATTTGAAAAACAGAAATCTAGAAGAAAAGGGCTTTGCAAAAAGTTATTCACGAGAAGAATTCAAAAAATTGTTAGAAGAAGAGGGTGTCATCAAAGGAATGGAAAGTTACTGGTATAGTAAGAATGGTAGAGAGATATTTGTAAAAGAAAGTGCCAGAGCAATTAAAGATGCTAAGGGAAATATTTTGTATTACGAAGGAACAGTAGAAGATATCACCAGAGAAAAAGAAGCCGAAAGAGAGCTACAAAGACAAAAGGAATACTTCCAATCATTATTTATGGGGTCACCGGAAGCTGTAGTTTCACTGGGTAAAAAACAAAATATTAGAAACATCAATCCTGAATTTGAAAAACTTTTTGGCTATAATCTTGATGAAATTAAAGGAAAGTATATTGATGATTTGATAGTTCCTGAAGAATATGAAGAAGAAGCAACCAAACTTGCCGACAAAGTTGAGAGAGGTAAATATGTAAAAATAGAATCCGTTCGCCAACAGAAAGATGGAACTACATTTCCTGCTTCTATCTGGGCATCCCCCATTGTAATTGAAGAGAAAGAAGTAGGAATCTTTGCCATTTACAGAGATATATCAAAAAGAAAAAATGCAGAAAAAAAATTACGTCAAAGTGAGGAAAAATACAGAAGAATATTTGAAACTTCCCGCGATGCGATCTATCGCTCTACTCCTGATGGTAAATTTTTGGACATGAATCAAGCCGGGCTTGAGATGTTAGGTTATACAAAACAAGAAATCTTAAACCTCGAAGTCAATGACATATATTATAATCCGGAAGAGAGGTTAGATTTCATTAAAAAAATGAATGAAAATGGCTATGTTAAAGACTATGAACTTGCTTTAAAGACAAAAGAAGGAGAAAAACTGTATTGCCTAATTAGTAGCACAGTAGCGCGAGGAGACAAAGGAGAAATCATAAGTTATGAGGGTATTATTAAAGATATTACCGAAAGGAAAAAAGCAGAACTAGCTTTGAAAAAGAGTCAGGAAAAATATAAACAATTAAGTGAAAAAATGAGACGGGCATCTGTTACTGATGAATTAACCGGAGTTGCCAACCGGCGACATTTTAATGAGCACTTAGAAAAGGAATGGAAAAGAGCAATTCGTGAAAACGAACCAATATCGTTAATAATATTCGATGTGGACTATTTCAAAACTTATAATGACAATTTTGGACACCTGGAAGGTGATAAATGCCTGGAAAAAATCGCCAAAGCAACTAAGGATATTTTCAAAAGACCTGCTGACCTTTTTGCAAGATATGGGGGAGATGAATTCACAGCAATATTACCTAATACTGATAAAAAAGGTGTTCTTTTTCTGGCAGAAGAGTGCAGGAGATGTGTAGAAATTTTAAAGATTGAAAATAAAAATTCTCCCGTGTCTGATTATGTTACTATCACTCTCGGCTGCGCCACATTACAACCCAATCTTGCTTCAAAGTCCGAGAAATTAATTAAAAAAGCCGATAATGCTCTCTACAAGGCAAAACAAGAAGGAAGAAATCGGGTTGGCTATAAAAAATAATTTATATTGATTTAATATTTTATAACTTTGCCTGAATGAAAGTTTAGAAAAATGGAAAAAATTGAAAGAATTAAAGAAAAAATTAAAAATGCTACCGGTAAAGAAAAAGTGTCACTCTTAAATGATTTGGCTTTTGCCAATAATCAGTCTGAACCTAAAAAATGCCATGAAATTGCATGCAAAGCACTTAATTTAGCCCAAAAAATTAATTTTACCAGAGGTAAAGCCCGAAGTAATAATATAATTGGTATATCATTCCATCGTAGAGGACAATATGACAAAGCCCTGGAAAAATATTCATTAGCATTAAAGATATACCAAGAATTAAAAGACGAAACAGATAAAATAGCTTCTCTGCAAAATAATATCGGGGCACTTTATGAAAAAATTGGTAATTATGATAAGGCTCTAAATTATTATTATAAATCTCTCAAGAGCTGGGAAGAACAGAATAATAAGGATAAAATTTGTTCCGTTTATAATAACATCGGTATAGTTTTTGAAAAATTAGATGACTTTGATAATGCTAAAAAATATCATCATGAATCATTAAAACTGGCAAAAAAAATTAATGATACGTCTAAAATGGCAATATCATTTGCTAATCTTGGTAATATTTATAGTCATCAGAATGAATTAGATAAAGCTTTAGAATACCATCTTAAAGCTCTGAAAATTAAAAAAGAGCTTGGCAATCAACGAAGCATCGCTATATCCCAAACAAGTATTGGCAATATATATTTAAAAAAAGAAAAAAACAAAAAAGCTCTTGATTATTTTCAAAAAAGTAAGAAAATTTTTGAAGATATTGAGGACAAATATGGTATTGCCTATTCTTCACTCCAACTAGGTCAAATTAATTATTTGCTAGAGAAAAAAGATACAGCAAAAGATTATTTTAAAAGGAGTCTAAAGATATTCAAAAAAATCAAGGCAAAACATTCCTTAAAAGATGTAAATCAAACTATAGCTCAATTTTATGAAAACGAAGCAAATTATAAAAAAGCGTTGAAACATTATAAAGTTTTTAATGAATTGCAGAGAGAACTATTGGATGAGAAAAAAAGTCAACAGATTAATGAATTACAAATAAAATATGAAACAGAAAAAAAGGAAAAAGAAAAAGAAATTTTTAAATTGAAAAATGATGAATTAACAGAGGAAATAGAGAAGAGAATTAAGACTCAACAGGCACTGGAAAAAAGTAAATTGGAATTAAAAAAAATAAATAATAAACTGGAAATAATTTCTGTTACAGATGAATTAACAGGTGTTTATAATAGAAGAAAATTCAATAGTCATCTCAAAAAAGAATGGAAAAGAGCGATTCGCGAAAAGGAATCAATATCTCTATTAATATTTGATATTGATTATTTTAAGTATTTTAATGATACATTTGGTCACCTCGAGGGCGATAAATTGCTAAAAAAAATTGCTCAAAGTACTAAAAATATTTTTAAACGACCAGTTGACCTCTTTGTTCGTTACGGAGGTGATGAATTTGCCGCCATTTTACCCAATACTGATAAAAAAGGTGCACAAATTTTAGCAGATGAATGCCAAAAGTGTGTAGAAGATATGAAAATATCCAATGAAGCTTCTAAAATCTCCGACCATGTAACTGCTACAGTAGGATTTACTACCCTAAAACCCCAGGTTGGTCAAAAATTAACTGATTTGATAAAATTTGCCGATAATGCCCTTTATAAAGCAAAATCTGAGGGTAGAAATAAAGTTAAGTTTGCAAATGACTAATTCTTAGTTCAAATTAAAATCTATGATCAAACTATAACAAAATGCTCTCAAAGTAAAAACCGTTTTTCATAATAATATTTGCTGTTTTTTAATATTGCTAAGTTTTATCTTATCAACTAATTTCCAATATATTTTCAACTTTGTAAAAGCTAACTCAATAAAAATTGTATGAGATAAACACCAGAATATAATTATAAGGCATAAGATATGAAAGAAAAGGAATTCGGCAAACGAGAATCACTAGCAGGAAAGCCCGAAAATAATGTTAAAAATTCTCATCATAAAAACAATACCTCAAGCTATAATGAACAAGAAACATCTCTTAAAAAACCCAAAGATTTGAAAAGTATTATTCTGAATATCACCTCTGAACTATATGCCAGTTTTAATAAGGATATGCTCATTACCTGGGTCAATAAAGCAACAGCTAAAAGTGTTAACAAAACTCTACAAGAAATAATTGGAAAGCATTGTTATGAGATATGGCAGAATTCCCATCAGCCATGTTAAGAATGTCCTGTTATAAAAGCAAAGAACAAAAAGGAAATTGTCAGGGCTAAAAAAAAGACCAAGGATGGAAGGCATTGGCTTATTACAATTTCCCCCATAATCGAGGATGGTGAAATTCTATCATATATAATCCGGGGAAAAAATATAACCAATCAAAAAAAATCAGAAAATAAATTAGAATACTTACATAAATTAGAAGATAATTTGCTAAGTTTATCCATGGACTTGATCGGAACCACTTCAAAAGAATTCGGTGATATAATTGATTCTGGATTACGGCGAATTGGAGAATTTACTGGAGTTGACAGAGTCTATATTTTTAAAATAGATGAAAACGATAATACATTGAGTAATACGCAGGAATGGTGTGCAAAGGGGATTACACCTCAAATAAATAATTTGCAAAAAATTCCAAAAGAAAAAGTGCCGTTTTGGTTTAAAAAAATTATTCATCATCAAGAGATCTATATTGCATCTGTGAATGGTATGGGAGAAGAATGGGGAGAGGCACTAAAAGAAACCCTGGAAGCTCAAAATATACAATCATTACTGGTAGAATCGATATTTTATAAAGATACAACCTTCGGTTTCATTGGATTTGATTCAGTAAATAACAAAAGGAGCTGGCAAAAGGAGGAACGGAGGCTTTTACGCCTTGCCGGAAACATAATAGGCGAAGCATATCATGGAATGGCGGCAGAAAAGAAAATCCAAAAAGCGTTTGCAGGAACTATTGAAATTATTATGAGTATGTTGGAAGTCAGATATGCATACACTACCGGACACCAAAGACGTGTAGCCCAACTTACTGATAAAATTGCTGATAACTTTCCTTTATCAAATAAGGATAAAAAAGGTCTTGAGGTAGCTAGCAAGATTCATGATATAGGAAAAATTATCCTGCCCGCAGAAATATTAAGCAAACCAACCAAACTAACTGATTTGGAATTTGATCATATAAAGCAGCATCCCACTGTTGGATACAAAATACTAGAAAAAATTAGTTTCCCTTGGCCGGTTGCAGAAATCATCCTTCAGCACCACGAAAGACTGGATGGATCTGGTTATCCTCAGGGGCTAAAGAAGGATGAAATAAGCCTGGAAGCCAAAATACTGGCTGTAGCAGATGTTGTGGAAGCAATGTCTTCGCAAAGACCGCATAGACCAGCTCTGGGAATGAAAGATGCATTGAATGAAATAAAAAAATATAGAGGTAAATACTTCAAACCTGATGTAGTGGATGCTTGTGTAGATATTATTGAATCAGGTTTTAAATTTATGGAAGTCGAAGGTACAGTTTTAAGCACTGAATAAATCGCATCAAAAAATCACAAAATTACATCTATTTTTAAATATAAAATCGAATTAATGAACTATAAGTAATTTGTTAGTCTTACAAATATTTTCTGTTGTTAATTGATAAAAATATACACCGTTCATTACAGGCTTACCAGCAGAATTATTACGATTCCATGTCACTGATTGGAACTTTTCTTCCTTATTTTTTAGCGAGTAAGATTTTACCTTTTCACCTTTAATATTGTAAATCCTTAGTTGTAATTTTTCCAGATAGTCAGGTACAGAGAATTTAATTTGGGTATAATCAGAAAAGGGGTTGGGAGTATTCCATAATTTTATTGGATCATTAAGGGGATTCGTGGAAGCAGATGCAGGAATGCTTACCTTAAAATCAGAAATTAGCGGAACATGATCTGAGGCATTCGTTACATCGTCAGGATTAAGGTCATAAGCCGATAGTGTATCTGCCTGCATTTCAGGTGTAAACATAACAAACTTCCTTTCGGAACTAAGTACATAATCACTATAAATCATAAAATCCAGTCTACCAGGTGAATATGAACTGTATTCCGAATACCAAGTATAATACATGGGCAAATCTGTTGACCTTGCGCACAGGTCAGCAAAATCACTACTATCCCAATCAGGAGAAAAACTAGGACCAAATTGATCATTAACGATCTCACCGGTTAACAATGTTTCCAGCTGTTGAGCGTAACCCACTAAATTTAAATCCCCAATTATTAAGATTGGTGTATTTTCTTCCAGTGTAAGTATCCCGCCCGGTTCTTTTGCCTCTCTTATAAACGCCATCATCTCATCAATTTCAAGCTGCCTTTCTTCATTGTAATCTCCAAATGAAAGATGCGAAACAAACAGGAGCAGGTTGGAATCTATTTGTGGAGTTAAATCAATTAGAAATGCTCCACTTTTGTTCAAAGCATAGGACTCGATAATTGGGTAACGACTTACTGCAAAAACATCGTCTCCTGCTATGCCATCACAATACCATTCTTCGCCTGGACTTGATGCTAGCATTGATTCCACTTTTTGCTTTACTTGATCGGGGGTCTTGTCGTATATTTCTTCAAGTCCAATTATATCAGGATCAGCAGCCGAAAAAATACGATCGAATTCGTCAGAAAGATCTGGTTCAAAAAGATTGTTAGAAAGAACATTATAAGTCATAACTCTAAAATCTGAACCAGCAGCTTTTTGCAAAGAAATTGAATTAAGGGGTGGAAGCGATGAGTTATCAAAACTATAAGTAACTGTTTCACCTATGTTAGGAAGATAATCCTCTCCCGGTCCATTATCATGGAATACAACTCTAAAAGAGTTATCTGGAAATAATTGCTGCCCAAAAAGAATTTTGTCTCTGTCTATAGCTATCTCAAATCTATCGGAAGTAACAGTTGGAGCCGTTACTAAACCAATATATTGATGGTAAATTGTAAAGCGACTATAATAACTTCCCTGTCTTTCTCCGAAAATCCATTTTACCTCTGCCCCAATGCCATTGACAGTAGTACCGGTATTTGTATCATTATCAGTGTCCAGATATAAAGTAATTTCGTTTTGATCCTGTAGATTAAGTTCGGCTCCAATTTCCAAGTAGAAATATACAAAACGGTTATCGTTGGCTATTTTTAAATCACCAAAGTCAATATCACCTGATTGTTGGTCTCCTGATGTATCAGAATAAATTGTGGCTATTGAAACCCAGTCATCAAATTCTCCCTCCATCCAGATGCGAGCTGCTTCCTTTTGATTTGCCTTTAAATTAATAAAAATTAGTATAATCAAAAAAAATAGTATAATAAATTTATTAGATTTCATTAAATCTCCTATATTTTAATTATTCAAATGTCAAAAAAAATGTTAGTATTTAGTAAAAAATATTTGCTCTATTTTCCTTTATAATATCTATCCTTCTCACTGTAAATACAGCCACAATACTGCTGTCTGTACATATTTTCTTCTTTGGATAGTTGTATTCCTTCCTTCCAGTATTCCCTCAGATCTTTATCAAAAAATTTTACCGAATATTGCGATGCAACCTGCTTCGTCATTCCTCTAATTAATTTTTGTTTCTGAAATTTGCTATAAAGTAAAGTAGAAGTAAAATAATCAAAATTTCCATGATTAGCATAAATAGCAGTTTTCACTAGACGATCGTAGTAACAAAAACGACATCTTTGTTTTTCTCTGAAAACGACATTTCTTAGCCATTTTTCCAGATTATATTCATCATTATAAATAATTTTCACATCATGATTTTCTTCAAAGCGTTTTACTTCTTGCAAACGTTTTTGGTATTCAGTATAGGGATGAATATTGGGGTTATACCAAAAACCCATTAAATCAAACTCATCTTTTAGATGTTTATAAGGAGCAATAAAGCAGGGAGCGCAACAGATGTGCATCAACAATTTTTTCATTTTAGATTAAAATATTGTAACAAAATTTAATATTCCTTCAATAGATTAGAGGCAATTACAAGTCTTTGTATCTGATTTGTTCCTTCATAAATTTGTGTTATCTTAGCATCACGCATCATTTTTTCAACAGGATATTCTTTCATATAGCCATAGCCACCTAAAACTTGCACGGCATCTGTAGTTATTTCCATAGCTACATCTGAGGCATAACATTTGCACATAGCGGATTCTTTACTATATTTTCGTACGCCTGAGTCGATAGTCTTAGCAGTAGCATATACAAGAGATCTTGCAGCTTCTATTTTCATACTCATATCAGCAAGCATGTTCTGCACACTCTGGAAAGCAGAGATTGGTTTATCAAACTGGTGACGTTCCTTTGAATATTTTGCTGCTTCGTCCAGAGCTCCCTGAGCAATTCCCAAAGCCTGTGAAGCAACCATAGGACGTGATTTATCCAGAGTTTTCATGGCAATCATAAATCCCATACCTTCTCTTCCCAGTACATTCTGCACCGGTACTTTCACATTATCAAATATTAATTCTCTGGTTGTGGAAGCTCTAATACCCATTTTGTTTTCTTTTTTACCAAAATCAAAACCTTCTGTTCCTTTTTCCACAATAAAAGCAGAAGCACCACGTGTTCCTTTAGAAGGTGCAGTGAGGGCAAATACTGTATAGATATCGGCTTCTCCCCCATTTGTTATCCATTGTTTAGTACCGTTAAGTACGTAATAATCTCCTTGTTTCTCTGCAGTAGTTTTAATTCCTCCTGCATCAGAGCCGGCATCAGCTTCTGTTAATGCGAATGCAGCCAGTTTTTCTCCGGCAGCTATTGGTGGTAAGTACTTTTCTTTTTGTTCTTTGGAGCCATTTAGCAGTATTGGATACATACCAAGCCCTGTACCTCCCAGAGCAAGTGCTATTCCACTATCTACTCTGCTAAGCTCTTCCATCATAACAACCATATCCATTACTTTTCCCCCAAAACCTTCATACTCTTCCGGCAGGAGAACACGGAATAAATCAGTTTGTGCCATAGTTTTAACTACCTCCCAGGGAAAAGTAGCATTCTCGTCATATTCTTCGCGAAGTGGCTTCATTTTCTCTTCGGCAACCTGTCTTGCAATATTTTTTATTTCTTTTTGTTCTTCAGTTAAGAAATATTCCATTATTCCTCCAATAAATTCATCTTATAAATTTTTTTTCCTTTATCAATTTTAGTGTATATTTGTCAAGAAGTTCAAAAGCGTAAAATGTTAATTAGTTTTCTCGGCAATCAACTTGTCGTATATTTGCATATATTTATTTGCTGTGTTTCTCATATTAAATTTTTCTCTACCTTCTTTCATTACTCTTTTTAATGTAGGATACTTCACGTCATCTTCTTTCTTATAAAAGTCAACAGCTCTTCTAATTCCATATTCAAGACCGGTTCTATCGGGTATTTCAAAAACAAAACCATTACCTGTATTCTCTTTAAGATTGAGAGGTTTGATACTGTCCTTAAGTCCACCAGTAGCTCTTACCACGGGTAAAGTGCCAAGGCGGAGTACCTCCATTTGGGGCAATCCGCTTGGCTCATATCTGGATGGCATAAGAATAAAATCCGCAGCTGCTTTTCCCAGAGTGCTTAATTGTGGAACAAAAGGAATAAAAGAAACGCGATTATATTCTCGCATTAATTTCCGTAATTTCTTCTCAATTTTTTTCTCCCCACTGGCAACTACTGCCACCTGCATATCATATTTTTTCATAAAATATTCCATATTATCCACCAAAACATCTGGAGCTTTTTGATAGTAGAGACGGCTGGGCCAGAAAAATAATGGCACGTTGGGTTCCAGGGGTAAATTCATTTTTTCCTGAAAAAGCTTTTTGTTTTCCGGCTTTTTTTCTTCTATATCTTCTCTGGTAAAATTAATAATATCGGACATAAATTCCGCATTAACATTATCATTAGGTGCATTCAAAATTCCGTAGGCTCGATTTTCTTCATATTTCATTTTTATCATTTCAAAAACTGATTGTGGAACAACCTTGGGAAATTCACCGGCTACAAGTTCCTTAAGAAAATTCTCACTAACAGTATTGAAGCAATCGGATGCTAAAATTGCTGATGCAGTAAAATCTACCTGATTATTTTCAAAATGATACTGCCAGTTATTCTCCAGATCAGGATATTCCTCAAAATAAAGCCAATCTGTAAAATCCATAGGCTTTATACCACTTAGTTCAATGTCTTTGAGTGATTGTTTTTCTGTAAAAATGTTATGCAGTGTAAAAAGAGATTTTATACCTTTAGAGCGAGCAGCAGCAGGAATAAGACCTGTCATCCAATCGTTGCAATGCACTACATCTGGTTGCAGGTAATCCAAAAGATTATTAATGATATATCGTTGAAAAACAAGAGAGCGCCTAAGGGGCGTATGGATACTGCTATGTTCATATGGAGTATTTATATACGAAAAAGCACTGTCATTTACCAGATGAATACCCCTTCCTGCCAGAACCACTGCCATACGGTCTATTTGCTGTGAATGCAAATCAGCGATTTTTTGAATTGATTTGTCGTATTTAGGCAAAACTATATGAAGCTCATACTCATTTTTGTCATTAAGATATTTTATCAAGCTAGCCGTAATATCACCCAGCCCACCACCTTTTGCCGTAATAATGTTAGCAGCATTACCCATACCCTGAGGCAATTCTGTTATCTCGGGAGTGCATAACAAGATCTTTGGTTTTTCTCTCTTATCAAAAACCTGTCTATATTCTTGCTCTATCTCTTGATCCAGAGTTTTACTTTTTCTGTTTTTTGCCATTGGTTTTTCCTGGTAATAGATTTATTAATTTGTCGTATTTATATTCAGAATCTTCAATTAAAGAAAAGTTTTGGGCAATATTTTTTTCCAACTTTTCCGTAAATCTCGTTCGATAATTTTTATAATAGAAGTACCAACTCAAATTAAATAAGTATTCCATCAAATCTTTATCAAACCAGTAAGTTTCTTTCCAGGTATGAACATTTATCAGATCACTAACACTATTCTTCTGTAGCAATTCTTTAAAGAATTCCGTAAAATTTTTATATTTGTGTTCAGATATTTCTAAATTGTGCAGAAAGAAATCAATCATATTTTGCAGTTTAGAAGCATATCTGCTAAACTCTTTCTGCAGAAAGTCTTCTATTAGAAAGTTAATACCATATTTTTCATAAAAATCATTTAACCCCTGAATTTTTTGTGAAAGCCTATTAATACTGCTAATGAATATCCATATAAAAAGTAAATAATCTTTTTTTTCGCTTTCAAAACTAAATTTTGGTATTTTGAAAAATTCACTAAAACTTTTTTTAACATGGGGAGCGATTTTAATCGGTTTTGGCATTTCTGCAAATTCTATAATAGCTTCATCAAGTTCATGCAATCTAAACTTAAATTCATCTACGAATTCTGCAGGCGTTGTTTCATCCTGTCTTATTCTGTACAAAGTCTTTAGTACCCCTTTATTAATTATAGCTTTTCCCGGCTCCAAAATTGGTCCCAGCTGAATTTTTCTGTATTCTTTATCCCAGGAATCAACACCACCATAGCCAAAATGGTCAAACAGTTTCTTCCATATCCTGCTCTCTCCATCTGAAATCTGCTTAAAGTCTATAAAAACATGATATTGGAAGGCTTGCAACTCAAGTCTTAAGCCCACATTGTTTAATTCGGAAACCGAGCGCAAATATTCATTTCCAGTTGTCTTGTCTATAAACGTAATCCAGGCGGTATTTTCGTTATTTAATTCTAATATTTCAGAAATACTGAACTTATCCTGAAAGAATGATTTATCATCCTTACGACGATTATAGTTTATCCCAAGTTTCAGAAAACCGTCAGTATCACTAAATTTATTATTAAATACGACAAGTGATTTTTCTCCAGCAGAATTATTTGCATAAGATATTACATCGTCATTTACAGTACCACTTTCTGTTTTAAAGTTAAATATAAAAAACTTTTCAACACCGGAAAACTGATATCTTTTTCGCAAAAGAGGAGATATTTCTTTTTCGTGGCGGTGTATCAAGTATTGATTTTCTTTTTCAGCCAGGCGAGGTTTAAGAAAATCCATGCCGTATTTTTCCGATAATCCTTCGACTTGTCCGTGAGCAAACATGGGTAAGCCTGGCAGTGTGCTCATTAAAACACAGGTACCAAAATATTTATCATCTGCTCCAAACTGGTCAATTGCAGTTTCTTCATCAGGATTGCTCATGAAATTTACAAATCTTTTGAGAATACCCGGATTAAATTGCAAAACATCAAAAATAAGTTGCTTAAAATTTCGATTTTTTTCATTTTCCAACATATTCATAAAGGCAGAATTATATACCCTGTGCATACCCAGTGTGCGGACAAAATATCCTTCCATCATCCAAAAAGCTTCAGCCAGAAGTAAAGTATCCGGAGCTTCTGACTCCACCTTATCCACTACTTCTCGCCAGAATTCATTGGGCATAATTTTATTGAATTTTTTTCTGCTCATACCAAAGTTTGAACGTGATGGTATATCTCCGCCTTCACCTGGCTGGGGATACCACAGTCGTCTTATATGTCGTTTTGCCAAAGTCATAGCAGCATCAAAACGGATGATGGAAAAGTTATGGGCAATTTCCAAAATCATATTTTTTACAGCTTCCCTAACTTCCGGATTCAAGTAATCCAGCTGCGCTGTATCGTTCCAGGGCAAACCGGTTCCGTCATTGCCGTGATAGATATAATAAACTTTGTCTCGCAATCTGTGATACAATTTAAAAACCACCGCTGCATCAGAGCTGTCATAATAATGATCCTCGAGATATACTTCTATCTCTTCTCTATCAGAAAGATTAGGTCCGTTAAAGCTGTAACCCGGAAATGGTGGCTCATTCACAGACAGAAACCAGTCCGGATGTTCTACGATCCAATCCGAGTCTAGCCCTGTATGGTTGGGCACCATATCAACTCCTAAACGAATGCCATAATTTTTGGCTCTTGATTTTAGTTTATGTAATGATTCCCATCCTCCTAACTCCGCCGCCGGCTGATAATTTATGACGGAGTAAGCGGAAGCTTCTGCGCCTACATTCCCGGTAAGATGTTTAATTTTACGCGAGATAGGGCTGCGTTCCCATAATCCAATAAACCAGATTCCAGTAAAACCTCTTTTTGCCAGCAGTTTTAGTTCTTCATCAGGTATATCATCAAAATAGCGAATCCAGCGTTCATATTTTCTGCTCAATTGCTCCAACCAGACATGAATATTTTTTGCTATCAAAACAAGATTGGGCATCCAGTCTTCATCTCTGGTAAAGCGTTCGGGCTCTTCCTCTCTAAAAACAGGAACTTCTAACTCATTAACTCCTGCTGGAGAAAATCTTTTCTCTTCTTCTTTTAGATAATCTTCACTACGTAGTAATTTTTCGCTAATATCACCCAGATATTCAGACCAATTGTCTTTTATGAACTCCAGCTGCTTCTGCAATGAATCAGGAAAAAGGCGTGCTGGTAAGTTTAAAAATTGTAACAGATTTAAACCCTTTTTAACTTCCTTATGCTCTGAGAAAAAGATGTCCACCTCGTCCATCAATTTTTCAAAATGATGCTCTGAATTTATTTCGGTATAATCAAAAATTTTAGAGTACTTATGCAGGCTTTCATTATTATTATCGAGCCAGATCAATATCAATTCTGAGAAAAGCTGAGATGAATTTTCAATTCTTCCCTTTTTTAAATTGTATCTTTTAAATAACTCATTTTCTAAAAATTCTAGGTCTTTTTTACTTATACTATTTTTAATCTGATTTTTTAATTCATCAAAGCAATCGGAAAAATTATTTTCTTCGTAATACTCAATTATATCTAGATAGAGCTGGTTTAATAAGTTAAGGGCATAGAGTTCACCAGCAGAAAATCCCAGATCTTCATTTTCATGTACAAATTTTTTAATTTTATGATAATTTTTGAACTGCAGTTTACCGGATTTATTAATAAAACGGTGTATTTGCTTTGATTTTACAAAGCTTTTCAGAACTGGAATTCCATAAAGTTTTTTTGATTCTTGTGCCATTATCACTCTCCACAATTAGGATTAAAAAATTTATTCGAAAATCTCGTGTAAAATTATATTGATATAAATAATTATAAAACTTCACACACGACATAATTTAAAAGATATAATTTGTATGTAAAAGAATATTTAAGTCAAGCATCGCAATTTAGTGCAAAAGTTATATCTCATTGTGTAAATCATTTTTCTTATTTTAAGCCACTTTATTTATTTTCATGTTTTGTTTGCCGTTTCTTAGTTTTTTCATTAATTAAACAGCTTTATCCATATCAGTTTTAATTTAGTGTCTTCCAGTCATCCATTTTTTCTAATTCTAAAATTAACTATTATCTACCTTTATAAAATTTTCTTATTGGCATAACCAGTTTATGTATCTGTGCCTTATTCTTCTTATTAAACTTATCCAGCAAATTCCTATGTTACACTAAACAACGCTACTAAAACTGCACCGGGAAACATTCACCTAAAACCTTAGCAAGCCATCAAATTAATTTCTTATCCATAAACACAATAGCTTAATTTCGCTTCTTAGACGTATGTAAATAATCCTTCTTTTCTTGACATTAAAGCATGGTTATTTGTTATTTTAAGATTAAAACTTAGGTAAACAAACAAAAGGATATTTATGAAAAATAAAAGCTTTTTTGTGCTTGTAATTTCACTAATTATTTTGCTCACAATTTATTGTTTCATTATGGGCTGTGCTGTAAATGGCGAGATGTCAACAACACCTAAAAACGAGAAAAAGAGTTCGTCTGCCGAAATTTCTGCTGAAGAAGGAGTTGCCCTTGATGTTACTTCTATGGCATTTTCTGATGAAATACCTATTGGTGAAGGACAAAAGTATAATGTAAGAAGCTCCTTTAGAATTGCTTTAAGGGATTGGCTAGAATACAAATTTGGTAAGATAAACGAAAATGCCTTTGACGAGGTTAAGGTTGAAATACTCAGTATCAACTATGATGGGGGAAATAATACTTTTTTGAAATCAGTATCAACGGAGATAAGATTAACCGGTGATATCGATGGTATTTATTTTGATAAAGAGATGACATTTGAGCGTTCTTTCTCCAGATCAACACTGGAGAATCCTGATTACAAAGGTAGTACTCTATCAGTAAAAGCCAAAACAAATCTAGATAGATATCTGATGCAGTTTGTAGAAAAGATAAAAGGCTACCTAAAAGAAAATGTAGAGAACCTTGAGTAGAATTTATAGATTCAAATAAAATCAAAAGTTAAATATTTTTACTTTCTGCAAGAACTTCTCCGATTGTGTAAAGCGAGCCGGTTACACATATCAAATCATCTATATTTGCTAATTCATTTGCCCTTTGTAATGCTGATTTAATATCAAATTCAATTATATAATCATCCGTATATTTTTTCACTTCAGATCCCAGATTATTTACTTGTGCCGCTCTTTCCGCATGGGATTTACAAACAACAAAAGTATCTACAATCGGGCTCAGATTTTTTATCATCCTCTTAAAATCTTTATCATAGAGGATGGCAATCACAGCGAATAATTTTTTATATTCATATAAATTCTGCAGATTGTAAACAAGCTGCTCGATCCCACCCGGATTATGAGCTCCATCGATTAGTATCGTGGGATTTTTACCGATCTGCTGCATTCTACCCTGCCACAAAACGCTCTTCATTCCCTTTTTTACTTTTTTTTCTTCCAGTTCCCATTTAAATCTTTTAGCCAGGTATGCAACTATCAACAGCGCCTGAGCTGAATTAAGAACCTGGTGGTAACCAACCAGGTTGCAGAAAATATTTTTATAATTTATTTTATAATGGGGAATAGCAATATCATACGAACAACCATCATTTTTTAATTCTGAATTGTCAATTTTGATTTCGTCTTCAAAATCCAGAATTGGACAATTCTTATTTTTGGCTGCCTTAGTCAATTCACTGCGAGCTATGGGTTTCATTTTTCCCAGAATCACCGGGATATTTTCCTTAAGAATTCCCGCTTTTTCATGAGCTATCTTGGGAATTGTATTACCTAGAGCCTTGGTATGATCCAAATCGATATTTGTAATGGCAGTTATAACAGAATTCACCAATTTAGTAGCATCCAGTCTGCCGCCCATACCAACTTCCATAATAGCATAATCTGTTTTTTCATCCAGAAATAATTGAAAGGCAATAGCGGTAGTAATTTCAAAATAAGTAGTATTGAATTTTTCATGCAGAGTCTTAAATTTTTCATAATATGTTTTCAGAATGTCTGGCTTTATGCACTTTTTATTTAGGCGAAACCGCTCTGTATAATCTACCAGATGAGGTGATGTATTAAGTCCCGTTTTAAAACCATGCGCTACCAAAATCGATTCTACAATAGCACATACAGAGCCCTTACCATTTGTACCGGCTACATTAATTCCATTCAATTTAGCCTGGGGATTACCAACTGCATCCAAAAATTTTTCAATTCTGGCTAGAGTAAGCTTTGCCTTTCCGGCTTTTTTTACGTATATCTCCTGTAAGAATTGTTCATAAGTCATAAATCTATTTATTTAAAAAAAAACACTTTTTCAATTTACTTCAAAGATTAACTTTTTGACCCAGAGAGCAGAGCGATCAAAGTACTTTAGAAAATTATTAACTATAAATTTCTTATCCTTACTGATTTTTTGCTCAAATATTTTTTTATCATTCAGATTTACAACGACTTTATTATCAAAATTTATCATATTCGGATGAAAATAGAGGGCAAATTTCTTTACTTGAGATGAATAAATATTAAATTCATTTGCACAATATCTGGCTTTAATAGCCCCAGAGGCTTTGTTGTAAAGAAAAGCATCATAGTAGGTTGTATCAGGCAATTGTCCATATAGCTTTACATCTTTATCGTTCCTCTTTACTGTTAGAGTTACACTATCTCCTCTACTAATATTCTGTTTTAATCTGGAGAGATCAGAATTTTTATTTACAGGCTGATTATTCATTTTGATAAGAATGTCTTCTGCTTTTAAGCCCATCTCCCTGGCAGTACATTCTCCTTCAGAAATTCTGTCCACTTTGATTCCATTTTTTTTATAATCTCTATCAATATAAAAGCCAAAAGTTATACGTGTATTCGGCAATTCATAATAATATTCTTTTTGCCAATCTTTGCTAATTTTGGTAGAATCAATTTCTATAATCTCTAACCAATCGCATTTACCAAATTTTGGATTCCAGCTTTCCCAATAAAGTGTGGGCTGGAATATATTTCTGGGATTATCTTCCATGTTTTTGATAATAATTGGTATCTCGTCTGCGGCATAACTAAATTCATGCCCTATTGCATTGTATTCTTTGTAAAGTAGATTTGCCCCGGCGTCTATAGCGATTTGCATTAAGGGTTTCATAAGAGCAGCCGGATAAAGTTGATCTAGTTCAGTATTAATTGCATAATATGATCGATTTTTTAGATTTTGCAGATAAATTGGTTTGTTTGTTACTATTGACCCTACTGAAATAAAACCATTTAGGGGATAAAAGCTGGCATAATTATCAGGTTTGTTTAAACCCAGATAAAATGAACCGGAGCCACCGTCAGAAAAACCGGTAGCATAAACACGATCGTCATCAATATTGAATTTTTTCTTAGTTGCAATAATCTGTTCTTGCAAATTTCTAATTCCTGCAGTATTCCACCAAGTGTAAGGAACTTTTCCCAGAGGAAATAATATAAACCATCCCATTTTTTCAGAGTACGGTACAAAGGGATTGGATTTTGCCATTCTGATTGGATTTTCCGGAAACTTTTGCCGGGAAACTGCTCCATGCAGATAAATCAACAATGGGGTCTTTTTCTTAGGATTATAATTTTGTGGTGTAAATAATACATAAGGTGCTGTCAGAGTATCATTGATTTGATTATATAATACTTGGAAATTGCTTTCTTCGTTATATTCAGAAAAATTATTCCAATTTTCAATAAATTTATAAATAGAATCTGAACTTACACCTTCTGCCAAAGCCATTTCTCTTAATTTGCTTTCGAATAAAGTTTCTTCAGCTTTAAGAAAAACAAAACAAGAAAATATAACAATACAAATCATTAACTTTTTTTTCATATCTACCTTAATGTAAATTTATTAATCCTGTAAAAATGGATAATCCGGGGTTCCAAAATTTGTGTCAATTTTATTCTTACAGGGTTTGTTGAACTAAATAAATAAAAATTGCTATTCATTAACTTTTAACATCTTTCTCAGATAAGAATTATTATGGTCTAATCTGTAAAAATAAACTCCGGGACTATATTCTTCCGCATTCCAGACAACCTGCTTTTTTTCGGAATTCACCTCAATTTGTTCCACCAACTGCCCTCTTACATTATAAACCATGATCTTTTTAGCCTCGAATGAAACTGTATTCCGGAATGAAATTGTTGTAGAATTTTTAAAGGGATTCGGGTGATTTTTTAATTTTATAGATCCGGCTGGGGTATCATTTACGCTGTTGTTACCAGCATAAATAAAACTTGCATCCACCGGGGCTATGCCAACATCAAAATTGTCTAAAAGCACTTCATCCGTATCATAAATCCTTACCTTACCATTATTCATCCAATCAAGGGCATCACCTAAATAGATGTTTTGATTACTGTCAAAAGCGATAAATGCTCCTCCGGAAGAAAATAAGTTATCGGCTGAATGTTCAATTGTCAGGTCATCAGAATTATAAACTATGTACCCCAAACCATTGCCATCGGCTAAAAACACTTTGCCATTTTCACTAATATTGATACGAGTAGGTGAAGCTCCCACGTCTAAAATTGTATAATCACCATAATCATCAGTATTTATGATATAAACTTTGCCCCAGATAGCGGGGGTGGAATAACCATAGTTTCCCGTGCAAACCACATGCAATTTCCCATAGGAATCTACTGCTGCAAATTGAGGATTGTTTCCCACGGCTATTGTTTCTAAAATCGTATCCGTTTCTACATCTATCACAGAAACACTACCATGGGATTGACCATAAGCAGAATTCATCACATATAATCTATTTTCATACAGACAAAGACCTTCTGGGCTACTTCCAACTGAGATAGTTCCGGTAATTTCATAAGTATTCGGGTTAAAAATATATACAGAATTTGTAAACAATCCGGTTACATATCCCTTGTTACCCGATTCTGTCATTTCAATCCAGTAAGGATTAGAGCCATTCGGACATTGGATATAACCCATAGTTGATTCTGTATCCAGATCGATCACCTGGATATTATGTTCACCTGAGTTTGCTACATATCCCATATTGCCTTGGATATAAATTTGATTGGCATACTGCCCCAGGTTAAGGATGTGATTTTGTACATTTTGATTATCTGTATCGTAGCGGGAAAGAGTTTCGCTCTGAGTATTAACGATAAACAGTTGGTCTGCAATTAACTGTGAAAAATTAATCATAAATACAAAAATTAAAATAAATATCAATATTTTTTTATTAAAATCAATAAACGCTTTTGCCATATTCATCCTTTCTTCTATAAACTAATTTCAAAATTTAGATTAAATCCTCTACCTGCTGCGGGTATATTTCTATATGCCTGATAAGACTCCGAAAAAAGATTTGATATAGTAAAATTTAGGCTAGAAGTTATTTTTTGATAAAGTTTAAACTGGAATGAACCACCAACATCCCAGGCGCTATACCCAGCGAGGGCTACTTTGTTATCTAAGTTCACATACTGTTTGCCGGAAGTTATGTTTTTGAAAAATAGACTAAAGTTATTGTAAAAAAATTGAAAATTGTTAACCCATTTGTACAAAGGTTTGTAGATCAAATAGTTGTTATAGTGGTCTGAACTTTTGGTTTTATTAATTGGAAAGATTCTGGTAAAATTAGATGATATTGATAAATGTTCCCATGGTTGAGTTTGTATTTTTGCGGTTATGCCGGAAATTTCTGCAGTTGCCAAATTGTCCGGAGTCCATATCCCCAGCGCCGATCTATGCCAGTAAATCAATTTATCAATTTTATTTATGAATGCTGCGAATGAAATTTTGTGAAAATCATTTTGCCATTTAAATTCAGTTTCGGCAGATTTAGCTCTTTCCGGTTCTAGCTCAGGATTACCCTGGACGCGCGAATCACCTTTCCAGAACAAAGATGTAAATTCGGGGAGTCTATATGAACTACCGACGTTTAGCAAAAATTTGAGGTTAGCAAATTTTTTGGGTTGTAAAGTCAAGCCAAGATCAGCGGAAAATATATTATCTTCGTCTAAAATTGAATCGAATCTTAAGCCGGTATGCAGCGCGTAATTAATTTTCGCATCGGAAGTTTTAAATTTGTTATTCTCCATAAAGGAAATAGTTCGGCGAATTTTAAGGGACATCGATTCTTCCAGCCCCTCCTCCAATAGGTTATCAAATCTATAGCTTTCATAACGAAAGTTAATACCCGTACTGCTGGAAAATTTGTTGTTTGAATAATCCCACTCAAGCTTGGATGAAAAGTTTCTGGTAAAATTTTTGGAGTCATATTTATGAAAAATGTCAGAATCTTTATTCTCGTAGTGGTTGGATTGATTGTGGAGGTTAAAATTCAGCTTAAAAATTGACCTGTCCATCTCAAACACTGTTTTCGAATTGACTCTGGATAGCTGGGAGTTTGCTTTTGCGTCTTTATAATACATATAATCAGTGGTTTGCCCCGGAATGCCCTTTTCTGCGTTTTGTACAAAAAAAGATAGCAAATGATTTGCTTGAGTAGTAAGAGGATGGTTTAATTTTAGCTGGATTGAGCTATTGGTAAAACTATTGTTTTGTCGACGCATTTCTCTTTCTTCTATTTCATTATAGTAGGAAAAGTTGTTTTTTGCAGTTGCAGAATGTAGGTTCAACAGGATTTTGAGATTATTTTTGTGGAATGTGCCCTGATAGTTGCCGGAGAAACTATTCCAGCTTCCATACCCGAGAGTAAGGGTATGTTTGTCTTCATTGGCTTTAGGATTTTTTAGAATAAAATTTACTATGCCTCCAATGGCTGAACTTCCTCCCACTACCGAATTGCTGCCTTTTGCAAGCTCTATTTTGTCTATAAGTGAAGCAGGTATATGACTTATAGATTGGTCAATAGCACTATTGTTGATTTTTACTCCATCTACCATAATCACAATCTGCTTTTGTTTACATCCGTTTATGGATATCTGTTTTTCACCTACTGCGTTCTCTTGTATAAAAATTCCTGAATCTGTTTCCAGTTTTCTCAAAAATTCATTTGAAACGTCATTTTCTAAATTCATAACTTCTATGTTACTTACTTTTTCAGAAATTGAATTTGTTTTTCCTCCCTTTACTTTTATTCCTGCCAACTCAACTGTTTCCGGCTCTAAAGCTATAAGCAGAAATTCATTGCCGGAATCTATTTTTACCTCTTGGCTTTTGTACCCAATTCTAGAAATAATTAACTTTTCTGCTTCGTCTGTTTGGAATGAAAAGTTTCCCCTTCTGTCCGTTAACCTGAAGTCATTACCCGGTAACAATTCTATTTTTACCAGAGCAAGTGGGTTTGACGAATTACTCTCTAATACTTTTCCTTTGATAGAAGCAAGACAAGTGACTGATAAAAAAAAGAAGATTACCAAAATGAGCGCTAATTTTTTTAACATTGTTTTAGTCTTTAGGTGTTGAATGATAATTATAGGTTAACATAGGTTTGCCGGTAAAAGGGTTGGTAGCTATTTTTACGGGTGTATGGAAAACTTGAGAGAGTTTGTCGGATTGCATTACTTCCTCAACTTTATCAAAGTAAGCGTGGGTGCCATTTTTCATCACCAGAATTTTATCGCAGTATTCTGCAGCCAGATTTATGTTATGAGATACGGCAATAATTGTTTTGTTCGCCTGAATATTCATCTTTTTAAGAATAGAAAAAATTCTGATTTGATGGTGAATATCAAGGTGAGAGGCAGGCTCATCAAAAAGCAGAATATCTGTTTCTTGCACTAATGCCCGGGCTATCATCACCAGCTGGAATTCTCCGCCACTTAACTCAGACAATTTTCTGTCTGCAATATGGGAAATATCAAGCTCAGCCAAAACCTTATATACTCTCAGCTTATCCTTTCTGGAATAAGACTGCCAAAATTTAAGATAGGGAAAGCGACCCATGAGCACTATCTGATGAACTTTAAAATCAAATTCATAATAACTTTGCTGAGCTACCAGAGAGATACGTTGGGCGAGTTGCAACTTGGAATATTTCTGCAAAGGTATATTATTGAGCAATATCGAGCCCTTATCCTGGCTAAGAAATCCACTCAGGCATTTGATAAACGTAGATTTTCCAACACCGTTAGGACCTATTATACCTACGAAATCGTTTGATTTAATCTCGCATGAGAGGCCTCGCAGCACGGGTTTGCTGTTATAACCAAAGTATATATCTGATATTTTTAACATTTTATTTGACAAATTCCTACTAAATTAGTATGTTTTAACATAAATTATAAAATTAAAATTATGAAAATATCTATAAATGCTGATTATATGTTAAGAGCTGTGTTTGAGCTTGCTCAGAGCAAGTCTGATAAACCAATTCCTATTTCTCAGATAGCAAAGAGCCAGCACATTCCATCCAAATTTTTGGAAAAGTTGTTTAGAAGGCTCAAACAATACGACATTGTAAAAGCCATAAAAGGTAAGAACGGCGGCTATTTTCTTAAACATAAGCCGGAAGAAATAACAATGCATCAAATAATTCAGGCTGCCGAGGGCCAAGTTAAGATTCATAACTGCTTGGAACGGAGCAAAGAAACTACCTGCCGCAATATTGATAATTGCATTTTTAGAGAATTCTGGCACAAATTCAACATACACATTGATGAATTTTTAAAGAGTTATACATTAAATGATTTTTTAACCAGCAAATAAATATTTTCACTTATAGGAGTAAAAGATGAATAAAGAACAGGTTTATTTGGACGCATGTAAAACAACTCGTCTGGACCCGAAAGTACTGGAAGAAATGAAACCATATTTTTTGGAAAAGTATTGGTTTCCCGGAAATTTTACTGACATTGGTAACGAGATTGCAGACGAGATTTCCGAATCACAAAAGAAGATTGCTAAAACAATTAACGCCGAACCGGGTGAGATAATATTTACCAGTGGTGGAACTGATGGAAACAATATAGCTCTAAAGGGTATTATGGCTGCCAACAGAGAAAAAGGGAAACATTTTATCACTTCCAAAGTATCGCATCCTTCTGTACTCACAGTATTTAAAGCCCTGGAAGACGAAGGTTATGAAGGAACATATATTTCTGCGGACGAGGAAGGATATCTTGATCTAGAGGAGTTGAGAAGCTCAATACGGAAGGACACCACATTGGTTGCTTTAACCCATATAAACCATACATTGGGTACTGTGCAGAAAATAGATGCAATCAGTGAAATTTTACAAAATGCTAATCATAAAATAAATTTCTTTCTGGATTCCTGTGAAGCTTATACAAAGATTCCAATAGATGTAAAAAAACAAAAAATAGATGCAATCTCCATATCAGGTCACAAGTTCAACGGTCCCAAGGGTACAGGATTTTTGTTTGTTAAAGATGGGACAAAAGTAAAAAAGACTCAGAATGGTATTGCACGTCTTCATCCGCTAAAACCCGGAGTGGTAAATGTACCTGGGATTGTAGGAATCACTAAAGCGGCAGATCTCATTTTTGAAGATTTTGAGGGACATGTGGAGCGGTTGGCAAATTTACAGAAAAAACTCTACGATGGCATTAAACAGAGAATAGATGATATCAGATTGAATGGTCCCGCATTAGGAGAGCGAAGTCCTGCTCATTTGAATATCTCATTTATGGCAGTTGAAGGAGAAGCAATTATGATGATGCTGAATTTTGATGATATCCATATTGAAACAGGGTCAGCTTGCTCTGCGAAAGAACTAAAAGCCGATTACATCATGATGAATACCGGCAGGACCTTTGAGGAATCCCACGGCTCTGTTCGTTTTACCTTAGATAAATTTGTCACAGAGGAGCAAATTGATAAGACAATCGATTCTCTCGAAAAAACGATCAAAGAGCTCAGACGACGCAGTCCGTTGGGTAAGAAAAAGACAAATTAAATTGGAGATATTATGGCTATAAAATATTCAGAAAAAGTTATTGAACATTTTAAAAACCCTCATAACATTGGAGAACTGGAACAACCATCGGGAGCAGCTACAGAAGGAAGTCCTGCTTGTGGTGATCAACTATCTATTTACCTGGATATAGAAGAAGGAACCAATGTAATTAAAGACATAAAGTTCCAATCATATGGCTGTGCTTCTAATATTGCTACAGCCTCAATTATTACTGATATGGCTAAAGGTAAAACTATTGACCAGGCAAAAGAGATTTCCTGGAAGCAGGCAGCGGAAGAACTTGGCGGACTGCCACCTGTTAAAATGCATTGTTCCGTTCTAGCGGTAGATGCGTTGCGTTCAGCTATCAAAGACTACGAAAAAAAACATCTGGGCAAAGAATTTGATGAGAGTATGAGTAAAGAAAATGTCAAAAAAGAGTTGCAGAAGATCATTTATGGAAAGGTGGGAGTTGACATATTGACTCTTAAACTTGTTAAGTATATAGGTATAGATAATGACAACAATATAATTATTGATCTGGAAATGGATAAAGGCGACAAATTTTTGCCTGATATTAAAGAAGAAATAGAAGAGCACTTGTCCAAATTTGACAGGGCGAATGAGATTAAAATCAATGTAGTTTAGTAAACTTTATTCATCTTTCACTCTATCTATTTTTCAAAGAACAATTTATCTGCCTGGAATATTCCGGGCATTTTTATTTAACTTTTTTTAAGTAAATATATAAAAAATGGTGCTCCAAAAAGAGCTGTAACAACGCCAACCGGTAATTCTATAATAAAAAGTGTGCGGGCAATCGTATCGCAAAAAACAAGGAAAGTAGATCCCAATATAGCAGACAAAGGCAGAAGCAGGCGATTGTCATTTCCAATTAGCATCCTACTGATATGAGGAATAATTAATCCAACAAAGCCAATAATACCAGTAAACGAAACAACTAATCCAACCAGCAATGAAGAAAGAACGAATAAAATTTTTCGCGTTGTCTGCACATCGACCCCCAGACTGTCCGCTGTGTAATCCCCCAGAGATAGTATATTTATACGATTTGCAAATAAATTTATCAAAATCACACCCACTAATGATATTATGCTTATAAGCCATAGAATATTAATTGAAAATTGTGAGAAAATATAATTTAAATTACCCATAAGGACAGAAAATATTTGACCCAGTTCTCTTTGGAAAAAGCTCATAAGAAGTGCTATTAATGCAGAAAAAAAAAGATTTAGTATTATTCCAGCTAAGATTAATTTAGTGCGTTCTACAATTTTTCGGCTTTTTGCCAGCTGCCAGACCAGAAAAATAGTTAAAATTGCTCCCACAAAACCCAGAATGGGCATGAGATATACCTTTTTCAGGATAATAGCAATGATACTCCCCAGTGCTGCTCCTGAAGATATACCAAGCAGGTAGGGCTCCGCCAGCGGGTTGTTGAGCATACCTTGCAAAACTCCACCACTGGTCGCCAGAACCATTCCGGTAATTATCCCCAGCACTACACGTGGTAAGCGTATGCCAAAAAATATTTTACTTGTAATCTCGTTAAGACTCAGCAAGTCAATATCTACACTACCCGTAAGTAAGGAGACTATAATTACTAAAACAAACAAAACCAGAGAAAATATTAATATAAATTTATTTTTCATAGTTTTCAAAAATTCTGTTTAAAGTTTTTATGCCTTTAATGGTTCTGGGTCCTGCTCTGATAATTGTTTCTATATCAAGATCATTTCGAGTATAGATTCTATCGTTCTGGATTGCTTCTATTGTTTCCCAACCGGATCTTTCTTTAACTTCTTTTTTATTAATCCCCGGATAAGAAATTATAATAATATCAGGATTAGCTTCTATGACTCGTTCTGCTGGTATGCGACAATAATC
>JAGXLO010000177.1 GCA_018334695.1 Candidatus Cloacimonadota bacterium | reverse complement strand
TTTACTGCAAAACGAGATGAATATTACGGCTTAACCGAATTAACTTCACCTAACTTGTTGTCTGTTGTTTCCGGAGATATTATCACTCCCACCATTATTCCCGGCTCTGATATCGATTCTACCCTGGGACAGAATACAAATCCCGGTGAACAATGGGAAGGCCAGCTGGTAAAAATTGAAGACGTAGAAGTTGCTGCACCTGTTGACAGTAATATTAGCTATGTTGGCTCTGATGATGGCTGGCTAACTACCTTCATCATTGGTGATAATGTGGATTATCAGTTTGATGCAACCGGAGATATCCTTGATAACGTTATCTCAACCGGAGAAGCAGTTGATATCGTTGGTGTTGTAGATTATGACTGGGGAAGTTATCGTTTGAATCCCCGCGATTCTTCCGATATTACCGGTTATGCTTCAGCAGATCCTAATCCAAACCTGCAGGATGTAAACTTAAGCCATTATCCCAATCCTGTTAATTCAACGACCACGATTTCTTTTAATCTTCCTGCACAAATCCAGCAGAATGCCGAAGTTAAAATTTATAACTTACAGGGTCAGCTGATAAATACACTTCATCCTGAGTCAAACACAGTTAATTGGAACTGTAAAAATAAAAATGGCACCCAAGTAGCTAATGGAATTTATTTCTACTCTCTGCAAACTGATAATGCAACTATTACTAATAAAATGATTTTGATGAAATAATATAAATAATATTAGAAAAATAACCTCCGGGAAGCTAATTCTCGGAGGTTTTTATATTTAGCTAAAGATTTTTTTCTGAAACTTTACATAAATATTACAGGTTTATAAAAGAGGGTTAGAGGTGAGAAATGAAAATAAAAATAGTTATTATAATTTACTTTGTTATGATTTTTACTGTTTTGAGTGCAGATTACTATGACGGCACTCAAGGACTTACAGGAGAAGCTCTAAAAACAGCTTTACACGACATAATAGATAACCATACAACTTACAGCTATGATGATTTGAGAGATTTTATTCTTCCTAATACAGATGAAGATCCGGATAATTCTAATAACGTTGTGTTACTCTATACTTGTAGATCCCAACCAAAATCAAGCTTTGGTGGAGGAGCTGATGATTGGAATAGAGAACATGTTTGGGCAAAATCTCATGGTGACTTTGGCAATACAGTTCCCTGTGGTACTGATGCTCATCATGTGAGACCTACAGATGCTTCTGTTAATTCCTATAGGGGAAATAAAGATTTTGATTACGGAGGGGACCCTTTATACGATTGTGGAGATTTTGCCGGCTGGGTAGCAGATGAAACTTATGAACCGCGAGATGAGGTAAAAGGAGATGTGGCCCGCATGATTTTCTATATGGCTGTACGCTATGAAGGTGACTCAGGAGAACCGGACCTGGAAATTGTAGATTATGTACCCTCTTCACCGGCAGGAGAACCATATCACGCAAAGTTGTCCACACTATTGGAATGGCACCAAAATGATCCTGTTGACAACTGGGAAGAAACACGGAATGATAAAATTTATGATATCTGGCAGCATAATCGTAATCCTTTTATAGATCATCCTGAGTTCGCCCATAGGATATGGGAAGATACGACCCTGGCTATATACGATATACAATATACCACCGAACCCGGAGCTAACGGTACTTATCCTTCTCTTCTGGAGGGTATGTCTGTTACTACAGAAGGTATTGTGATGGCAACCGGTTATAATGGTAATAATTTTTTTATTGAAGATGAAGAAGGAGGAGCCTGGAATGGAATTTATGTTTACGATTCAGCTCTTGACCCTGTTTTGGGAGATAAATTAAGTATTTCCGGAGAAATATCAGAATACTATGGTTTTACAGAATTTACAAACATAACCTCCGAAGTTGTTTCTTCCGGTAATGCTGTTCCTGAACCTGTAGTAGTAAATACGGGGGAGTTGCAAGAACCAGGTACTGCGGAAAAATATGAAAGTGTTTTGATAAAAGTACAAAATGTTGAAGTGACTCAAGAGCCTGATGACTACGGACAGTGGTACGTAGATGACGGCTCCGGTGCATGCCAGATTGATGATGAAATATTCAGTTACAGCCCTACTTTAGGTGAGGAATTTGAATATATAATTGGAGTGGTTGATTACTCTTATGATAAATATGCTATAAATCCCAGACAATCAGATGACCTTGAGCCCAATGGAATAAGTGAGCCAGGTCACGATGATGTAAATATTGATTTAGAAAATTATCCAAATCCTGTTAAAAAATCTACTACGATATCTTTGGAATATAAAACCAAAGCCAGGAGAAAAACTATAAAAATTTATGATATCTCCGGAAGCTTGGTGAAAGTGTTATTGGCTAAGAGAAAAGGTGCGGAATTCGTCGTAGTCTGGAATTGTGATGATACAAAAGGCTTACCAGTTAAGAACGGAATGTATTTTTATCAAATAAATATTCAGGGAAAAGATTACAGTAATAAGCTATTGATCTTAAAATAATATCCGCTATTAAAATCATCCTGCAACTGAATTTGTATTTCTTGAATTTGGATCGTGTTTTTTATATATTCCAAAAGCTTTTTTGAAAAGTCATCAACATTAACTATTTGATCATAAACCAATTGGCATATAATTTAAGTACTGCAAAATCAAAAATTATTTATCAATAGAAGGAAAGATACTGGCAAAAAACAGCTCATAGGGTGGGTACTTATAATATTTACTGTCCACATTTTCTAATCAAACTGCCTATTTTGTAAAAAATTACATGACAATCTCGAGGATAAACTTCAATTTAGACTATTTTTGTAATAATTCTTCTGCTTTTTTATTTTGTTTTTTAATTAATTCAGGCAAATTTTTTACTAAAAGCTTACCCTTTTGAACTTTCATCTTACCGTTGATAACAGAAATATCAACTTGTTTTGCATCGCAAAGAACCAGTGCACCCAGGGGATCAGAAAGTCCACCGGCAAATTCAATTCTATTAAGGTCAAAACCTATGAAATCTGCGCTCATTCCTGGAGCCAATGTTCCAA
>JAGXLO010000080.1 GCA_018334695.1 Candidatus Cloacimonadota bacterium | reverse complement strand
TTCGATTCCCACACGTTCCCGCCATTTATGACTCTAGATAAGAGTCTTTTTTTATTTTTATAGGAACTAACTTTTCAGTTATAAAAAAATATAAAACAATTATATAAAGTTTGAAAAACAAATATTTTGATATGAAAAAGTATTGGCAGATGACTTTCGATCAAATCAAATGATGTGGATAAAATATAAAAATTGTATGACAATATGAAATTTTCCAAATGAATTATTGTTTAAAGTAATGGGAAATAATATTCTTAATATTATGATATTTAAGAACAAGTTAGTATATGGTTAGTCCCCAAAAAGTCCAAATAAATATCTCTAATAATAAAATTTTTTAGTAATTCACCAGTAAATAGATTTTTAATCATGAAAAATAATATATCTGAAGATAAAAATGTTTCTCCTGTCCTATGTGGTGGCTAATTTTAATCCTTTGAACAACTTTTTGAAGTTTACTGCTGCAACTTTAAATCCAAACCAGATTTTTTGACATAGTTCACCCATCACAGGCATGTTATCAACATTGTATTTACGTCTAAATACAGAAGGAATACCTTCTATACCAGCTCTTTGATTGCATTCTTTAATATATTCTTTTTCACCCATCGTTTTTCTTAGTCGGCCCATTTCATAACGTTTTTCACTAAAACTAACTGAATTGTGTTTTTTATTGCTTTTAATTCTACACTGACTTTGCTTTGGACAGTTATTACAGGCTTCTTTTGAAAATATAGCATAAAATGAATTGTTATCTTCATCTTTTTCTTGATACTTAGGTTTAATATCATTTGTACAGCTTACGATATTTTCAAAGTTAGAGTCCAGATTGAAATTTTCATAATAAGTCATTTTATCAGCAGCTGGTTTTTTACCTGTTAATTCACCGGGCATAAACTTAATACCTAAAGTTAAAGCCTCGTTTGCAAGTTCATATGTATAATAAGCTCCATCCATTAAGATTTTTAAGGGGTTATCAATACTAACATTTAGGGTTTGATCATTACTCAGTTTTTCTAAAGTATCAGCACTAAAATCTTGATCAGAATATATATTGGGTTTAAAATCATAACTTTTTATTACAGAATTGTCTTCATCAAAAACTTCAACGACATTTGCTGTATATCCGATGTTAGCTTCATATTTTTTCCGGTAGGTAGCATTAGGATCACTGGGATTTTGTAAAGTATCAGATTTTAAATCCTTACCATCTTTCGGATCAATATTATCAAAATCATCATCTTGAGTCTGCTCACCGAGCATTCTTTTTAGTAAAAGGAATTCTTCGGTTTCAATAACTTTACCGCCAGTACTAACTGCTTTATCATAAAGAGTCTTTGCATCTTCTAAAAGTTTTTCTAGTTTACTTTTGGTTTCATCACTTTTGGTGCGATAGATGACATCATTACGGTGTGATTTATTAAGATAGACTTCCAGATCTTCAGGTATCAAATCCTCAAATGATTTAGAAAGCATTTTGATGAACTTGGCATTTACCGAATAGACAAGCTCTATTCTGGATAATTCTCGGACGGAGGAAGATACCATAAAGCAATCAACCCTTGCTTTGTTACCTTCGATCTCTAAGTGGTTGGCAATGATATCTGCTAAAGCTTCAACTTCTTGCTGTGTTAAATCTATACCATTTTCTTGATAGTAATCTCTAACTCGTTTCCTAAAGTTAAAGAACGTATTTTTAGAGACAGGAGGTCTTTTTTCACTGGTTAACCTTAAGGCATATTGGAACTCTATACTTAGATGAATATTAGCTACAAGCCTTTCATCAGTGAGATCAAAAAGTTCTTTTATAATCAGGCTGCTAATAATTATATTAACAGGAGTATTTGGCCTGGACCCTTTATCACTGTATCAAACAGCAAAACGTTCTTCATTGATAGCGGGAAAGATATTTTTTTGAAAAGTATGAGCCCAGGAGTTGCGAAGGTAATCCTGTAGATATTTAGGCATATCATCAAATGAATCGTATAAACTTAATTGTTGGTAACTATTTTTTACAAACATCATACCATCCTTTCGCTTTAATCTCTAAATATATTATATCATATAAAGACTGTCATATAAAGGATTATAGGGAATTAGTTTAATTAATTTAAGGATGATAAAAGTAATTTGCAAAAGACATTACATTGGTATTATTTGGTTATATAAGAAATATATTTAACCTTTTTGGGGGATAACCATAAAACATAGTAACATAAAATACTTGAAGGAATCTTTTAACTATCATACAATTATATATAATATGATAGTATATATATATAATTTTTTGGGAAGCACATGAGTAAAAAGGAAGGTCTAAATTTTATTATTTGTTTAGAACAAAAAAACTTAAATAAATGAATCTATATAATAAACAAAACAGAAAATCTAAATTAAATTAGTTAAAAATTAAATATAGATAGAGATAGTCCTTAACCATTAACTACTTTTGTTCTTTTGAAAAATTTTTTAATATTACTTGCGCATACTTTAATTCCAAAGTAAAATTTGAACGCACTATTAACATGATAGGCACAGAATCAACATTATATTTTCTTTTAAATAAAGAAGGCAATCCTGCAAATCCTTCTCTTTGTTTAGAAAGTATTTTACATTTTTTAATCCATCATTTTATAAGTCTAATCTATCTCATATTGTCTTTTATTGGATATAACAGTGTTTGCTTTTTTGAAATTTGATCCAACGTTTCTCTTTAAGTTCACAGTTTTTAGAGTTTGTTAAAAAATGTGCAGTATTACCTCAGTTGATTTTGTGATTATATTTTTTTACTACTAACTGTAAAATTAGTAGAATAATTTAATTTACTATCATCCAGCTAATTCACCAAAATTAATTTAATAATTTTTGAGATAGCTTCTTTAGCAAGAGCTAAAAAATATGTTACTTCCATTAACATTTTTAAAGGGTATTTACTTTTGGAATGATGTTTTGACAGGTTAGAAGCACAAAGAGATATTTTATAAAAGTTCTCGTAATTTGTGTAAGAATAATAACCAGATAATAATTTGAGACATAATTTTAGCCACCTTTCTTAGTTTTATGTTTTGTTTATAGATAAATTTTAATCATAAAAAAAAGACAAGGTTTGGGATTATATTAGGCAGAAAATATTTAACAAACGTTCAAATAACAGGAGGAGATTTGATGAAAAAAACTTTAGTAATTATTCTTTCGTTATCTTTATTGGTGTTGATATTAGGCAGAGGGGAACAGGCTTTAGCTATATCTGCAGATGACTTTATACCACCGGTTGAAGGTGGCTCAACTGAAGTTGAAGGGAAAGTGGCAGAAGAAAATGGAGTTGTAACTGCTGAGACAGCTCAGGATGGTTTTAATCATGCTAATCAGGAATTGGATTTTATACAGCAGAATTTTAAAACAGTTGAGTTTCCATCTGGTATTGGATATTTAGCAGGAGGAAGTCATAGATATCAGACTCATGAAAATCCTGATGCTACATTACTTGAAAAAAGGTTAGCCTATGTTATTGCATATACTAAGGCTAAAGCTGAGCTGGCAAGAGGTTTAAGAGGTGGAGAAAGTATGGCTAAGGAAAAGTTGCTTGAACATATAGATAATGTTGTTACATCAACAGATACAGTTGCAAATATAGCTCAGAACTATGATGAAGATATAGTTCAGGCTACAGAAGCACTATTAAGAGGTTATGTAATATATGATGTGAAAGATGATACGGACTCACAGACTGTGACTGTTACGATAGCTACTTCAAATAAGACTTTAGCTGCGGTAGCAAATGTGTCAGGCGGTTTAGTACAGAGTGCATCTATAAATGAAGGTTTAGATTATATTTTAAAACAGGTTAATAATGGGGTTGTTCCTCCTCTTGGAGGTAGAGTTATTACTGTTCCAGAAACTGGAGAAATTGCAATTGTTAGTTTTGGCAGTGAAATAATTTTAAGCCATGATGATCCGAATGTTGAAGCTACTATGAAGCAGGGAGCTCAGAGGGCTGCTCAAATGAGATCTCTGGATGCAATGGTAGGTATTATTGAAGGGGATGAAATGGCCTGGCAGGGTGGATATATGATGTCTCGAGAATTTCAGCATCAAGATTATGAGTTAATTAGAGATAATAATGGTGAAATTGTAGAAAGAAAAATATTAGGTGAAGCAAAGAAGACCTTTACAACAAAGATTCAACAGACAAATGCATATCAGAGTTTTAGGGAAGGCAGATTTCCGCCTGGTGTAAATACTCAATTATATGAAGATGGCAGTTGGATGTATGCTATTTCTGTATATTTACCTAATATATCTCAAGAAGCTGAGGATTTTTATGAGCAGATGCAGAATCCAGGTGCAAGTGATTCTGAATCTGAAGAATCGGATGATGAAATTTTATCTGATGAATATAAATCTGGAGATGATGATACAGAACAAGGACCGAGTGGTGAGGTGAGTCCATCTGAAGAGCTCTAAAATATTTAGGATATTCAGAGCGAATAAGCTGGTATTGATAAACGCCTTATTTATTATAGTAAGCCTTGCCTTGCCTGTTAATGCCTGGATTGGCACGGGGGAAGAAGAGCAGGTTATAGGTGAGTTTTTAAGTGATATTCCTGTGGAAATTGAAGGAAGCTTGATTTCTAATAGTTATAGGGCTCCTTCTGGAGAAATTTTAACTACTACTTCAGATCACGAAATACAGTGGAGCCTGGCTATTATATCTGCTCAAAGTGAAAGTGTTGGAGATGCTGCCAGTTTGCTAGCGACTAGAGGGCTATTTCATCAAAAAATAATGAGAGATTTATCTGATATAGCTTATAATAAAGATATTAAATATGACTTGGCTCATTATTTATTAGCTAATCAGACTGATTATTCAATAGGAAGTATTGAAGAAAAGAAAACAATGGAGAATAATGGAATGACAGCTGTTTTAATTAAAGCACCTATTAATGGGCTTAATTATCAGGTGCATGATTTTGAAATAGGTCAGGGTTTTTATCGGTATTTAATCTTAAAATCAGATTTTTTACATTATAATGGTGAAACTTATAAGGCAATTAATAGACTCAATCTAATTTACAGTGAAACGGAGAATAAATCTTTTCAGTTAGTGGCTTTGCTTAAAAGTGCGAAATATTATTCAGAAATCAGCGAAGAAAATCATGCTAGAGAAAGTTTAGATAAAATATTAAATTATGAGGATATAAACTTATATAGGGCTTATGATTTTCAAGAATTTAAAGAATTGGTGAGATTATTGGATAATAATAATTTTCAGGAGGATGCAATTGAGATGGCAGCTTTTGCTTTAGCTTTATTTCCAGAAGAGACTTATTTTGAAGAGGTTATTTTAAATAAATAAAACAAGAGAAGGGGTGAAATTATTTCTCATTATAATAAAATATTTGTTTTACTAATCCTTTTAGTAATATTTTTATCTCCAGTATTATATGCTCAAGATGATGGGACAGAAGTAACTATAGAGGGATATGCTGCTCAAAGAGATGATTTAGTTAAAGCTAGAGATGAGGCGGTTCTTGATGCAATTCGTCGAGGGGTAGAACAGGTTCTTGGAGGATATATTGATTCCAGAACTATTCTTCATAATTTTGATCTTATTGAAGATTCTGTTTTATCTCAGACTAGAGGTTATGTTTCAAATTATTCAATTATGGAAGAAAGAAAAGATGGCAATATGCTTGTAGTTGTTGTTAATATGACCGTTAAAGAAGAAGATATTGAAGATGATCTTCAGGCACTTCAGCTTGCAATTCAGCAGAGAGGTAATCCGAGAGTGGCTGTAGCTATTCCAAAAATAGATGGTAATAAATTGCAACCTTCTCCTGTTGAAAATAAAATTATTCAAAGATTATCAAATAGTGGTTTTGAAATTGTTAGCAAAGATATATATGATAATAGTCAACAGCTTAATCTTCTTCAGGAAATTATTGATGGAAATAATCAGTATGTTTTAGATCTTGGTAATTGGTTTGATACAACTTATCTGGTAGTTGGAAAAGCTAAATCTCTATTTGTGAATGAATATGAAGGGCTTATTACTTATAGCTGTCAGGCGAACATTGAAGTCTTAAATGCAGATTTGTCTGAGGTAATATCAAGTCATAGCGGAAATGAGAAAGGTATGCATATCCAGAGGGATCAGGCAATCTTAGATGCAGCTAACCAAACAGGGGAGGTTATAGCTGAACAGGTATTAAATAAATTAGCTGAAGATGTTTCGGCTTCAGGCCATACTATCAGGGTGATTCTTGACAGAAGTAATTTTTTAGATGTTGAATTTTTAAAAAGACGTTTAAAAGCTATAAGGCTTACTGAGGAAGTTTTTATGCGTGGCTTTGAAAATAATACAATTACTTTTGATGTGGTGACAGGACTGCCTACATATAATTTTGCTGAAGCACTTAATTGGTGGGATTTAGATCTTTCTATAGAGAAAGTATCAAGTAATATTATTAGGGCTAGTTTTAACGATTAATTATTGTAGTATGATGAAATAAATTTGGAGTTGATTTTTATGAATAAAAAATTGTTGGTTTTTACGCTTTCCATGATATTTATATTGTTGATATCAATTAATGTGCAGGCTGCAGAAGTTAGAACCGTAGCAATAATAGAATTTGAAAATTCGATTGGAAGATATTATTATCAGACCAGAGGTATTGAAAAGACAGTTCAGGATAGACTTAATACTCTTTTGACTAACTCAGATAAATTTAGGGTTGTAGAAAAAGATAAAATTAGCGAGATTATTGAAGAACAGAAGTTCTCTTTATCAGGACTTGTTGATGAATCAGAAACTGCAATTGAACTTGGTAAATTAATTGGGGCAGATCATATTATAACTGGAACCTTGAATACTTTATCTATTAATGAGGAAAAATTTTCAGGTTATGGCACCACTTTGTATCGTGTCAAAGCAAGTATGGAAAGCAGTATTAGATTAATTAATGTTACGACTGGAATTATTGAAATGGCCAACTCATATAATGTAAAAAAAGAGTTTCAAGGGGAAAGTGCGAGTTCTATAGACGTTAGGGCAGCAAGTGATGATCTTATAAATAGAATTGTTAATGAGTTTGAGAGGGATATCAATAGTTATAAATTTGCTGATTCAGAGAGTGGCGAAAAGGTGCAGGTAAGTTTTACTTCCACACCTTCTGGAGCAAGCATAGAAGTTGATGGTCTTTATGTGGGCAATACTCCTTTTGAAATACCTTTAGAACTCGGCATTCATAAGGTTAGAATTTATATGGGAGGATATGAGTCCTGGGAGATGAGTGTGAGAATAAGTCGGGATATGAATAAGATTGATGTCAATCTAGGTAAAGCCGGAAATTGAAAACAGGAGTGAGTTAAATGAAAAAAATTCGTGTAAGTATTTTAATGCTGCTTATTTTATTGATATTTCCTTTAATTAGCGCAGAGGTCGTTTCATCAGCAGATACAAGGATTGCTGTTTTAACTTTTGAGGGCGGTAATATTAACTGGACCAGATATAATTTTAAAAGGAGTGAAATATTACAAGGTATTACTGAACAGATAACTAATGATTTAGTTGGAACAGAAGGAATTAGTGTAATTGAGAGAACCAGAGTTGAAGAAGTGTTAACTGAGCAGGATTTTGGTTTGACTGGAAGGGTAGATAATTATAGTGCGGCTGAAATAGGGAGAATTCTTGGTGTAGAAGCTCTTATTTTAGGAACTGTTAATAGAATGGAGATAAGTGATAAAGGGGGAATACAAGTAGGGCCATTAACTTTATCTGCAGTAGTAGTTGATGTTGAGTATACAGGTAGAATGGTAGATACTGAAACAGCTGAAATTCTTTTATCTTTTACAGGTGTAGGAAGTGAGACAGATACAGGTTTTTCAGTATCAGATCTAAAAGGATTTTCCTTTGGAAGTTCTTCATTTGCAAATTCAGCTTTAGGCAAAAGTATAAATGTTGCCAATGAAGATTTTGTTAATAATTTTATAGAAAATATGCCGGATCCTTCTGAGGCTAGAGGAGAAATAGCATCTTTAGAAGGTCAGGTTTTAGAGCTTATAGGTGATAGGCTTGTAGTTAATATTGGTAGGGCTGATGATTTAAGTAAAGGTCAAAGAGGTTCGCTAATTAAGATGGTTGATGTGGCTGGTTTAGATGATCCAATGACAGTACCAATTGGCGAAGTAGCAGTCTATCATTTAGAAGATAATGCAGCTATACTTGATGTAATTGAAGCTGAAGAACTTCCTAAACCTGGATTTATTGTGAGATTTTGATTTTTTAAAATAAAAATATATTTATACCTGAATTAGGAAAGTAGCAACGAAAATTAATTTTTCATATTACTTTAAGTCAAAATGTTAAAAGTTTATTCAACAAATATCAATTTGAACAATGAAATCAGATATCTTTAGGTTTGACCCGATTTATACCTTTTTTGGGGTATAAATATTGTATTATATTTGTTTTTAGTCAATTTACATTTATGACACTTGTCCTATCATGTAAACTTCAATTCTTATGTTTTTGAAGTGTTAATCCTTAAATTTAAAATTTAGTAAAAATTAAATAATAGATAATTAAAATCCAAAAACCTGTGGAAAACATGAAAGTACTGCAGGTTTTTAGGATTTTTCTTATATTTTTTAAAAATATAAATATATTTGATTTCATCTTTTACCTTATTTAAAAGTATAAGAACGTAAATATATGGATAAAGAACTGAGCATAGATATTTTAATATGGATGGTCGCCGAATCTTTATGTATTGTGGCCTATAATACTTTTTAAAATGCTTTTAAAAAACCATGTAAACCTTTTATGAGGTATTAGAACTAAACTAATATTCAACAATCTAGAATAGAAAGCACTATTATTGTGATAAAAAGATGGGCCATAATAAAAATTCAGTTTTGGATTTATAAAACAGGAAATATAGTTATCATATATCATAATTCTAGAATCTTTTTGGATATTGAATTCTCAATAATCTAAAGAAGCAAATGAACAAAAAAATATAATTTAGCCTATTTAAATTATTGATAAAGCGAGAAATAATTGGAAACGATGATAAATAATATCCAGCCTTTTGTTTAACCGCACGATTCTTTTGTAAATATAAAGGTTTTGGATGTTATTTATAAATCAAATAAAAGACAAAAAGAAATTAAATTTAAAAATTAAAAAAGTATTTTAATTAAATATCTTAAAAAGATATATTATTCCTAAATATTCATAGCTTTGACCAAAAACATTAAACATCCTTATTATGATACCAATAAACCAAAATCTATCTTTTCACTTAATAAGTGAAAAAATCCCTTAAAATCATAGAAAAGAAAGCCCTTATCCTTTATAATTAAAGTAACACCAAAAACCATAAAGGAGGGCTTTCCAGTGACTAATATACAAGATTTAAGGATGAATTGCAAGTCAAATGTGAAAATAAATTTTGACGGTGGTGACCTGTCATCTGATTCTGGATTATTACTATATAAAGATTTTATTAAAGCATTAGGTGTTAAAGAAACTTTAGTTGAACATATACCTTCATTAAATGATGATAAAAACCATCGAGATCACGAAAATATAGATGTTTTTTTACAAAAGACATACCAAAAAATTGCCGGTTATCACACTGATAGTTCAGCCAATAATCTTAGAGAAGACCCTGTCTTTCAAGAAATAACTGAAAAAGAATATCTAGCATCACAAGCTACATTATCTAGATATAATAACAGTTTAACTAAAGATTCGATGAAAGAATTTCAACAGGCTAATTTAACTGTTTTAGATAATGTATATCAAATCCAGACTCCTAATTTATTTATGACCTGGATTCCATTCATGCTGATACATGTGGTAAACAATATGGCTCGGCTTATAATAGCAATTATGGTAGGACAGGTTTTCACCCTCTGGTTATGTTTAATGGTTATAATGGGGATTTTCTTAAAGCCCTATTAAGATCAGGCAATGTCTATACCAGTAGAGATGTTGTGCGTTTTGCTGAGGATGTTTTTATTCAGCACCAGGATAAATATCCTGAGATTAATAAATATGTCAGAGCTGACAGCGGTTTTGCCAAACCAGAACTTTATCAATGCTGTGAAAGGCGTAATTTACAATATGCAATACGAT
>JAGXLO010000013.1:3074-40878 GCA_018334695.1 Candidatus Cloacimonadota bacterium | reverse complement strand
CTTGTTTCAACTCCTTGCGTTTTGAGAAGCATGGCTAAGCAATCCCAAGCACAGGAGTTGTTGTATTTCTGATGTTTCCAGATTTCAGATCTACTTCTCGTATTCATTTTTCCTTAGCTCTAACGTTTTGAGCTGAGCGGCCGGGGAAATCTGCACCGGCTACCCATCACTTTTGCCATATTACACCGTCAATAGTTAACCTGCTAGCGTCCCCGGTCCGCTCCAGCGATTTGTTATGCGAGCACTATTCTTCAAGGACTGTTTCCCCAAAATAATCAGTGTCCAAATCTTTCAATTCGTACTGAGTTCTCGAGGTCACACCAATTCCATAATCAATCATCAAGTCCGTCAACCTAGAGCCGTCGATCAGAACCACCTTTGGGTCGATATTTGATACGTAATCTCTTGCTTCATTGGAAAAGGAAGTGGTTGTTATAAATATCCCCTTCTTTGCTCGCTTACCATGCAAGGCCCCAACAAATTTTTGAATTTCTGGGCGCCCAACGGAAGAAGACTTTTTCCACTTCTTTGCCTGAACATATATCGTATCCAGCCCAAGCCTATCTTCATCAATAATTCCGTCAATTCCTTCATCCCCGCTTTGACCAACGGCACGAGCCGCATCACGTTGAGACCCTCCATATCCCATCTTCACTAGTAGCTCAACCACTAGCTTTTCGAAGAAACCCGGGGTACTTCGGAGAACATAGGAGAGTAATTCCTCGGATAAATCCTTGCGTATTCTTTGATAGGCATTCTCTAATGCTTCTTCTGGAGTGAGCCCTTCTAGATCCTCTTCCTTGATTTCTTCCTCAGAGGTGTCTCGAGTCGTCTCCCTGAATTCAATGTATTCCGGGAATTGACGGAGGTATTTCATATTGATAGTCTCGGGCTCGTCTGCGAGGACTTCCTTTCCACGATCAGTAATTTTGAAATAGCCTCGTTTCGGATCTTCAAGTAACCCGGCCTTCTTTAGATAGGTCCTCGCCCAACCGACGCGGTTGTAGAAAACTGGCTGCTGACCACTAGGGAGGAGCTTGGCTTGCTCCTCATCCGAAAGACCAAATTCCTCTGCCAATTCATTTACAGCGTCATGTATGTAATGGATTTCCCCATCATTTGAAAGCTTCAGCAGAGGAAGCATTATTGTTTGGAAATCAGGTATTGGCATCTGCACCTCCTACCTACAAGTATATACTCGCATAACATAGTACTATACTGCGACCTCGCAATATAGTTACCATATAGTATTCTCGCTTAATATTATTCATTATTTTATCCTCTCAAAAACTTCTTAAGTTATACATAATAATTATTTATAGCATTATGGATTTCAAATATTTCGTTTAATATATTGCAAAAAACATTAATTATTATTATATTTCGCAATATATTGGTAATATCTTCGCAGGAAATAATTCGTTTAAAAATATTTATAAAAATACACGAATTCATGAGACTTAAAATAATATTCATAGAATAATATTTTCACTATTATTCCTTTTAGCCATACAGATGTTTCCTCACGACAATTCAAATATTCTGTAAGTGACTTTTCTTAAGTTAATTACATACTAATTTGAATTTCTTTTATAAAAAAAACAATCTCTGCTTCAGTTCAGTTTCAAATTGGTTCCCATTTTCACATCAGAATTATACAGACTTTATAAAAATATACATATCATTGTCAAATCATTTATATTTTTTTCCTTTCTTTGCTTTTAATTTCTTTTTTCTAATTTTTTAAATTCTGTATGCAGTTTCCTGTTCTCTGTTTTTATTTTTCCTTTAATCTTTAGTCTTTTATCTTTTTTCTTTCCCAAACTTGTCCGCCCACTGGCGGATTCCCTTTTCACCTTTTTTATACACGTCACTCGTTACTCGTTACTTTTTCACCTCCTGACCTCTAAATCCTGTATCCTGAACTCTGTTATCTTGACCCCTCGCTCTCAGTCACATAGTCTCACTGTCATACAGTCCTACTCCCCTGCGTCTTCCCACCTTTGCGGTGAATCATTCCCCTTTTCTCACAGTAGCACAGTCATTACTTCCCCTTGGGGCTGGGCTCTTCTTGCAGCAGTTTCTCTTCCTTTTTTCTGTTTTTAACTCTTTCAATGTCGTCATCAAAATCCGAACTGCTCGTTAATTCGTTTAGTTTTTGAAAAATTGAGATTGATTTATCAAGATCATTTTGTATTTCATAGTAGATAGCGATGTTATAATGGGCGGCAATTTGTTCTTTTTGATTGCCACTGTCTTTCTTATCATTCCAAACCTTAAGAGCTTGTTCCCATTTGCCTTTTTGGGCTTTTTTATTTGCTGCTTTAATCTTTTTTGAATGTCCTGTTTTAAGAGATAGATGTTCATACGTATAATAGGGAATAAGCTTATGACTGAGTGGAGTAAAAGTTTTATCCAGGGCATCATTTACCAGGTTTTCCCAGTTCTCGATATTTTCTAATGCCTTTTTTAAGCTGCTTTCCGTAACCTGGTCGGAAGTACTTTTTGTAACCTTGGAAGCTCCAATAACTTTACCGGATTGATCATTTACCCTTATATTAACTGTAACATCAGCTTCTCTTTTTAGGGTATATGTATGTTTTGTAACGGTTTTTGTGTTTCCGTCTTTTTCCTTTTCTTTTACTTTTTTGTCATTCTTTTGATAATCATCATCTACAGAATACGTAATATCTCCTTTTATAACAGCTTCGTAATTTGTGGGATTTTCTGTAATATCATAAAATTTATTATTTGCCAATTCGTTCAACAAGTTCGAAAATACGTATTGCTTTATAGCTTTGTTGCCGGTAGATTCTGAGATACGCGATTCTGCAAAATTAAGTATATCACTGATGATCTCATGTTTTTGTTGATAGACAAGATCCAGGTTGCCGTTTACTTCAAATTTATTTAATTTTACTGTATTAATCTTACCCATAACGATTTCCGGTGGATGTTCTATTTTATATTTAACGGATGTACCACAAGCAGTAATTAGAAATATTATTCCAATAATTTGCAAATAAATTTTTAACTTTCTCATATTTTCCTCTCTATTTAAAAATTTCTTTACATGATTAATTATAACTTTTGGATGTCAATTTTAATGCTTTTAAAGTAGTTCAAGTACAAAAATTTATTATTTCTGATAATCCTCAGGATCGATATTATCAAAAGTAAATATATTTGGTTCTGAATTATATTGATTTTGCCATATATCTACAACTTCTGTGTAGGTTGTATAAATAACCTTACCCTGTTCAACTAATTGTGCAATAGCATCAAATTGATCAGTTAATTTGTAATGTTCGTCCTCAAAAAATATGATAGATTGAGGAACCGACATGGTGACGGTGTACATTTTATCTGCTGGAATTTTGTCATTTGTCAGATATTCTGCTAATAATTCTATATAATTTGCAGAAGTCTCCATGGGTGGATAGTCTCCGTACTGATTATCAAACCAGTCAGTACAGCTCATGCCTGGTCCCACATATACCATTGATGCATCTTCATCGTGAATCAAAAATTCATCGTCGAATCGTTTGGGTTTCCATATGCCTGATGTGAGATCATCATTAGAAAAATCACTGTTATGGTGATCAAAATGTACCCCCAGAGTCAATATTTCGGGATACCATATAAAAAACGGATACAGTTCTCCCGTTTCTCCGTTACCAAATCTTTCGTATTGATCCTGTGAATTCCAAATCACGCCTCCTACGGTTTCGGTTATCTCGTCGGTTACCAAACCGCCAATGTATCTTACATCTGCGTAATTATCATCGCCTTCGCCTTCCCAACCTCCCCCTTTGTGAGCATCAATTTCTACGTTACAATATTTAGCCAGGTAATCCACCAAATTCGTATTTTCTGTTTCTTCCATCATATCCGACGTTTCGCAATCTTTGGCTCCTTTTAAAAAGGGGTAAGCAATTTGTAGATTGAAAGGTATGTCGTAATCCTGTAGGATTGCAATAAAATCCAGAAGTTTTTCTCTGTATTCTGCATAAATATTTGGTTCTGCATAATAGGAGCCACTCTCTATATGACCGGCAACAGTAACATAGATAGGTGTAATTTCTTCTGCTTCAGGTTCTACAGAATTATTGCTATCGCAAGAAAAAATTATTAAAATAATAAAAAATAAAACCAAAACCAAATTTTTAATATTCATTGTAACTCCCGCCAAACAAATATGTATGAAAAGCTAAAAAAATAAAAATCTCAATATATTTTTTAGTCAAGCAATTCATATTTTAATTTAAATTTCATCATCAGGTTCGTATTCTCGTTCATGAGTGATATTTTCTTTATTCTCATAATCTTCATGATTTTTATAATAATTTATTAATTGTTCATCCACATTTTCCTCGTCCCATTTAGCCACTATCTCGAGTATAGCTCTGTACGGAGTTCGAAATAGTCTATTTTTTTCCAAGAGTTCTTTGTACAAACCTGCATTTTTCATCACTTCTCTTACCGGTCCTTTTAGTCCAGTCATATAGAGTTCAATTTCCTTTTCTCTAAGAGATCCGATCACTTTTTCCAGAGCAATCAGAGCTGTGGTGTCCAGGTCGTTAATAGCGCTACAATCAAGAACTAATGCTTCATATTCACTATCTTTTCCTTTGGATTTTTCTAGAATAAAATTTTTAAAATATTCAGCATTGGCAAATGAAAAGGATGCATCCACTCTTAGGAGTAAGATTTTATCAATTGGTTCGGCTTTAGAAAAACGTTCTATATCTTTGAAAGAGCGAGTACCGGGCAGGTGACCCAGTTCAGCCACATTGGGATTACTTTGACGATATAGTATGGCAAGTAGAGAAGCAATTATTCCGAGCAAAATACCTTCCTGAATACCTATTACAATTGTAATAACAAAAGTTAAGATAGCAATAATAAAGTCTCGTTTTTTTGTACGATATAGGTATTTTATTGATCTAAAATCAAATAAATTAAAACAAGCTACGATAACTACTGCGGCAAGGCTGGGATAAGGAAGATAATAAAATAAGGGGGTTAGAAACAGAAGTGTGACAATAACAACTAGAGCCGAAAAAATATTAGAAATTGGAGTTTTTGCAGCGGATTGTTCATTAACCACACTGCGGGAGAAGCTGGCAGAAACCGGCATACCTCTAAAGAAGCTGTTAAAAATATTTCCTATACCCAGAGAGAGAAGCTCCCGATTGGACTCAATAGAATAATCGTGTTTGGTAGCATAGGTTTTACCGATAGTAACTATGGACATGAATTGTACTAAGGCTAAGGTTATTGCTGAGTATAATAGATGTCTGATATCGGAGAAATTTAATCCAGGTATTTCGGGTTTTGGAAATCCGGAAGGTATTTTTCCTACTACCTTTACACCTTGCTGAGGTAGTTTAAACCACCAGCCGATTAAGATTCCCAGAACAATTATAATAATAGAAGTAGGTATTACGGGTTTCCAGTATTTTATTGCAGACATTAGTAAAATTGAGGCGGCTCCCAGAAATAGCGTTGTACTATTGATGTCACCCAATTTTTCTAACACAGCCTGGACTGTTTCAAAAAAGTGGGTTGTATGAGCGATCTTGATTCCCAGTAGGTTTCCCATCTGTCCAGAAATTATAATCAATCCTGCCGCAATGGTAAATCCACTTATAACCGGTCTGGATAGATAGTTTATCAAAAACCCAAGTCTGGAGGCAAACATGATTAGTTGAATAATTCCAATCAGAACAGTAAGTAGAATAACCAAACCTATATATTCTTTTGAGCCCGGATTGGCAAATTTACTTACACTGGAGGAGATGATAATCATATCAACAGCTACAATACCTACAGCTACGTGTTTAGAAGAGCCGAAAAAAGGATAAAGCAAAAGGGGGAATATACAAGCATACAAACCATAGATGGGTGGTAATCCTGCAATAACAGAATATGCCATTGCCTGAGGTATTAGCATAATCCCTACTGTAACTCCTGCTTGTAAATCGTGTAATAAATTATAGGATTTGTAGTTTGTTAACCATCTATTTAGCGGTATGTGTGAAATATAATTTTTTAATTTTTGAAAAATAATGTTCATGGTTTAAAAATGCCAAAAAACAGGGATTAGAATGGCAGCAATTATCCAGATGATTAGGCTTAGGGGCGTTCCGATCTTAACAAAGTCAGAAAACTTATAACGCCCGGGATTATATATCATTGTGTTGGTTTGGTAGCCTACTGGTGTAATAAAACTAAGTGATGCAGCGTAGGTTATTGCGAACAAGAAGGGTCGGGGACTAACGCCTAAAGTGGATGCAGAATGGATTACAATTGGAGCAAAAAGAGCTGCGGAAGCCTGGTTTGAAATTACGTTAGTCATTATCATAGTCAAGAAGAAAAATCCAGCTAGAACAACTTCAGGACCGGCAGAACCCAGCAGAGAAATTAGACCATCAGAGATAAGAGCTGCTGCTCTGGATTTTTCAAGTGCAAGTCCAAGTGGCAGAATCCCTGCCAGTAAAAATATTACTTTCCAGTTGATCGCTTCATACGCCTGTTCAGTGTTCAGACAGCCCGTTATAATCATTAAAATGCTGCCCAGTAATGCGCTTACTACTATAGGAAAAATATTGAAAGCAGCAGTTAGAACTACTGCTGCAAGTATAGATACTGCTATTATTATTTTATCTGTTTTGTATTTTGGCAGCTCTTTTTTTGAAACGACCAAGAAATTCGGATCCCTGATAATTGTAGGCACATGGTCTTTGTTTATAGAAAGTAAGAGTGAGTCACCTTCAGCCAATTTAACATCATTCATATTATCTCGTATACATTCCCCTTGGTGACGAAGAGCCAGGACAGTAGCATCAAATCTCTCCTGAAAGTCCAAATCGTCGATTTTTTTGCCAGTCCAGTTAGAATTTGGAGAAAGGGTTACCTCCATTAGTGTATCACGTCCTTTTATGAGGTCTTCATCCTTCCACTTTCTGGGAGGTTCCATAGTAAGATTATTCTTATCTTCCATCTTATTAATTTCATCCGAGTGTCCCCTTATTCTAAGTACATCGCCTTCTTCCAGATCAGATTGGCTTCTTTGCGCACTCTCGGATGTGTCTCTTTTAAATATTCTAAGAATATCCAGATCAAGATTTCCCCTTACTTTATTCTCCTTTAATTTTTTTCCGATATTGAAATAGCCATCCTTTAACTTAACATCAGAAATGTAATTATCCATATCAAACTGAGTAGTAAGGTCCTGATCTTTTGTTACATAAGAAGGTGTTTTTTTTATTCCATAAGCCAATAGATAGATAATAACTATCACCAAAAATATAATTCCCAGAGGTAAAAAATCAAACATGGTAAAGGTTTGCAATTCATGTTTACTGGCAATTGAATTTATTAATATGTTTGTGGATGTACCGATTAATGTACAAACTCCTCCTGCGATAGAGGCAAAAGATAAAGGAATCAACAATTTTGAAGGACTGGTTTTTAGTTTTTTTGCTACACCCATTATTACAGGGATGAAGATTGCTACTGTTGCGGTGTTGTTGATAAAACTAGAGACGATGCCTGTGAGAACCATTAATGTTATTACAGCTATCCAAAAGTTTATTTTTCCCACATAGGTCAATACTGTTCCCAAAGCTCGTAATACACCTGTCTGTCGCAAGCCTTCACTTAATACGAACATGGCGCCTATGGTAATGGTTGCTTGATTGCTAAATCCCGATAATCCCTGTGATATTGTTAATATACCACTTGCCATCAGAATTCCGGTTACAATTACCGCAGTTATTTCAAATGAAAACAATTCGCTAGAAAAAAGCAAGATGGCTAAAATTATTAGGGCAAGGACTATAATTATTTCAATAGTCATAGCACAATTAAATTTATTTTCTAACTGTTGTTTGTCAAGAATGTTAGGTAAATTAATTAGTAAAAGTGATATTGTATTTGATTTGATATTATGGACACAAAAAGAAATAGTATTAGGAGTATTTGTGATTAATTATGACTTACATCTTTACGAAGAGATTATGTTATTTGCGTTTAATGATGCACTTTTGGATGAGTGTTTAGAAAGACTGGCAACAGCAAAGAAAATACGTACTATGCGGAAGTGGGTTGAAATATTTTCCGGTATTAAGCAAATGAAGAAAAGGTCCGCACTTCAGTTATGTAGACGGGGAATCCTGCAGATGAAAAAATTTCAATTATAATTGCTATTGCTCACCACACTGATTTATTAAAGCACAATTTTACCAAGAAAGAATTAAAACAAAGGAAAAAGCGTATTGAAAAAATTCTGGGAGGAAAACTGGCGGGAGATGTAGTTAAGGAAGCTGTAAAAGCAATAAAAGCAGCATTAGCAGTTGCTACTACTATTACAGCCACTTAAATATTGATTACTTTTTTAAAAAAAGAGGGAGAAAAATCTCCCTCTCATTTTTTTATTTATGCAAATTTTATTTATTCAATGACAATCATTTTCTCTGTTCGAGAAGTTTCAGCGGTAGATAGTCTATAAAAATAAATTCCTGAGGTTACAAGTTTTCCCTTGGCATCTTTTCTGTCCCAGGAAAAACTATAATCGTCCGCAAGTAGATTGTCATCTACTAAGGTATTTACTAATTGCCCTTTTACATTATAAATTTCTAATTGAACTTTTTCAGCTGATTTGAGTGAGAAATTGATATTAGTAGTAGTTTTGAAAGGGTTGGGATAATTGTTTAACTTGGTAAAATTTTGTGTTTGATTATCATCTGTACTGAATGAAGTTACTTCAAATTGAACTTCGTCTGTAAAGTCCGAGCTAATGTAAGAATTGTCTATTGATTGTACTGCACAGTAATAGGTGCCATCGGGAAGAGAGGGAAATGTATATTCAAGTTTGCTTCCCATGTTTCCTCTTTTGGCAATACGTCTGTAACCATTTGTAAGGTCTGCATTAGCACTAATAATGTCATCAGTTTCCGAGGCAGTACCTAGCCAAAGGTTATAGCTAAGCCCGGCAGCAGGTGTCTCGTTATCCGAGCCTGCATCCCAGGAAATTGTTACTGTAGAATCAACTATGTCTGTAGTAACTGTGGTGGGAGGAAAAGGTTGAGTATTTTCTGCGGACATTTGATTTTCATATAGTTTGGCTTTGTAATCCTGATATGAATATCTGCCAGTAATTACAAAATCAAGATTGTTATCGGCATTATAGTCACCCAATTCCAGGTCTGTATATTTTAGTCCTACAAGACTGTCTTCCAGGGAATAAGAACCGGCATGATAATAATAGACATGTCCACAATACTGAGTGGTAGTATAAAGTCCGTTCATCATGACGTCCAGATACCCACTATTATGTAGATCACCCCAGACCATATCACCCTGTCGTACACCAAGTATATCAGCATTAATATTAACAAAAGTATCGTCTCCGTCGTTCCTGTAGATGTTCGTAACACTGGGCTCCGAATTATCTCTGGAGCCTGTAACTATAAGATCAATATCACCGTCTGCATCATAATCCCCCCAGTCCAATCTGCTATATCTAACATGAGCCAGATCAAGCATTATGTTTGTAAAATTATTATCTCCATCATTACGATAGATTTGAGTTTGATAATCAAAAGAGCCCACTCTTCCACTAACTGCTATATCAAGGTCACCATCATTATCATAGTCACCCCATTTGGCGTCTCCGTCCTCAATGTCTATTATACCGGGATCTATCTGCTGAAAATTGCCGTCACCCAGATTTCTGTAAATTACTGTATGAGCTATATCTTTAGCACCTTTGGTGTCCTGGCTACCGGTTAATAATAAATCTTGATAGCCGTCATTGTCATAATCACCCCAGTCTGAACTAGATGATGTAAGAGGTAAAATATCGGTTGTGATTTCCGTAAATGATCCGTCTTCATTTTCATAGAATTTACTGATATAAAAATCAATTGCTTTTTGTCCACTGAGGAATACATCCAGATCTCCATCATTATCATAATCTATCCAGGAACAAGTTCCATTCCCAATACCGGCAAATGGAGTATAAACGTCAGTAAAATTATTATCACCATCGTTGCGATATAAATTGATGTTTCCTGCTCCGGAGGTCATTCCATATCCAGTTACGAGAATATCCAGATCACCGTCGTTATCATAATCGCCAAAATCGGATTCTCCGTACCAGCGTCCATCCATAAACGAAGGCACTTCCGTAAAAGAAAATTCTCTATTTGAATGAGCAGAAACTGAAAATGTCATAATAATCAAGATGGTAAAAACTAAAGTTCTTTTTGCCAACATATTAAATGATTTTTTGTTATTCAACATATATTACTCCTTTCTTTTGAATAAATTTTTTTAAAGGGACTGCTTTTTTAAAATAATGATCGAATGTCTTTCTGATAAATTTAGCAAAGTCCCTATCTTCTATGATTAGCGAAGTGAAACTGTTTGAATTCCTTACTTTGTCAGGCAAATAAATTACAGAGGTTTTTTTATCATAGATAATTAATTTTATGGGAATATCAGATGCGACTCTAATATCAGCACCAATTTTTTTCCAGATCTGGATATACTCAACATAATCGTAATTATTTAGGTCTTTTTCATCACACAGGAATTTGTAGGATACATCCTGGGATTTTGCTTTTAATGAACCAAGAGCTTTTATCTGCTTATAATTTACAAGATAGGGAGATTTGATCATGAGGATGATTTCGAATTTTGCTTGTTTTTCCAGTTCTTCCAATCTTTCTTCAACGCGAGCTTTTTCTCTTATCACTTCTACGAAATCAAAACTGAATTGATTATCTTTCTCTTCCTGATAAATAGGGGTAAGTGCTTCTGAAAGGGCATTAATGTGATCTAATTTTTTTTCTAATTGATTATCGAGCTTTTCGGTAAGGTTCTTAAAAGCGAATTTTGGATTGATAGCTTTAAACCTTTTTACTTTGCCTGGTAGTTCTGTACAAAAACCACGTTGTATAAGTGTATTAAGTATTTCATAAATGCGAGTTCTGGGAACACCTGATTGATCGGAAAGCTCTTTTGCACTATAATCATGCTTTTGTAATAGGTTATAATAAACTCGAGCTTCGTATTCGGTTAAACCTGCTTTTTTTAATTCGCTAATATGATCTTTCATAATTACCTTATCATAAATTTTCAAAAGTTATTTTATTTTGTCAAGAATTTTGTAACTAACGAGTTACAAAAATAATTTTGGTTGATTTATTCCAGCTATCCCGGCGATTGTTGACAGCCTAAGAATATTTATAAAAATGCATAATTCAAAAATAAAAAAAGGAGTGATTACTATGAAAAAATATTATATTATTATTCTGTTTTTCTTAATCCTCTCAAATTCTTTTGTCTTTGGAGATGATGTTAATGGGCAACTTGAGACCATCGATGGGAAGCAAGTACTAACTATTTGGGGAACTCATACAGAAAGAGGATATGCTAACGGTTATCTCATGGGTGAAGATATTCTGGAAGTTTTTAATGACTATTTGCTGGAATCGGTTTTTATGAACAGTGCTTCTGATTATGAAATGGCTAGGTCATATTTTATTGCTAATTTTGATGTAGAACAAAAATACCACAATGAAACAGACGCAATTATCAATGGCATTGAAGATAGCGGTTTGAGTATTTACAATAATACTCTGGGGAGAGATCTGGATGAGATAGATTTTTTAGTGAGTAATTCTATTCTGGAAATAGCAGTTATGATGAAACGGAAGGACAAGATATTCAACTGCTCCAGTCTTTCCAGCTGGGGGCAAAGTACTCAGCAGGATCCCACCTTAAACGGTGAATCTATCATAACCAGAAACCTAGATTGGACACCGCATCAGACTCTGTTGGATAATCAAGTTTTGATTGTAAATAAACCAAGTGAATCAGATGAGCAAGACTGGATGTCTTTTTCCTTTGCAGGACTTATCGGAGGTTTGTCGGCAATTAATGAGCAGGGAGTTGCATCCTTTTTGAATGTGGGCAATAATTCCTCTCATCCCAACCCCGGACCCTTTCACCCCATATTTTTTACTGTAAGAAATGGTATAGAAAGTGCGGATTACAATGCAGATGGGAATTGTAATGCCGGGGATGTGGCACAAGCTGTTGAGGATAAAATACTATTGAGTGATAATATCATACAGGTGATAAATAAAAATAACAGGGATACCACTGCCCTTGTAATCGAGTGTAATAATGCTAATGGTGTAGCTATAAGAACTATGGCGGACAACACGATAATATCAGGAGATAATCTGGCAGCTACCAATCATTTTCGTAAACTATATTCTCCCATTTATTGCAATCGTTACAATAATATTGCGGATTCTTTGGATGTAAGTACTCACATAACAGTTGATCGTAGCTGGGATTTGTTGGCAGGTGCAGCCGGAGTTATGTCAAATATACAAACCATTCAATTTATACCTTTTAACGGAGACATTAAATGGGCAACCTCACCCTACTACGGAGCTCCTGCTTATCAACAGACTCCTACAAATTTTGATGCGGAAGATCTATTCTCCGGTAATGCTGTAGATCCGGATCCACAAACTGCAGATGTAAAATTATATGCTTATCCCAATCCTGCAAAAGAAACAATAAAAATTAGTTATAGTAATTTAAATTTTAGTTCGGATTGCTCGATAAATATTTATGATTTAAAAGGAAGATTGGTAGAAAGTGTAAAATTTGAACCTGTGAATAAAAATAACAGCATAACGCTGGAAATTGATGATTATAATTCAGGAGTGTATTTCTACAAATTAGATCTTGAAGATTCTCCTGTGGAAAAATTCAGTGTTGTCAGATAACACGTTTATATTGCATTTCTGAATCAATTTTAGTAAAAACTATCTGCCAGAGCTGATTTTTGCGCGCTCGAAAAGAACCGGCTGAACTGAGTAAATAATAATTCCACATTCTGCGAAATCTGTCGTCATAATTGTCTTTTATTTTATCCCAATTGTCGTTAAAATTTTTATGCCACGCCATAAGGGTTGGATCGTAATATTTCCCAAAGTTATGCCAGTCTTCCAGCTGAAATAATCCTTCCCAGGCAGTAGCCAGCTGTCTGCCGTGTGGTGGATGGGAAGACGAAATGTATTAATTTGATCAACTGATTCTAAAATAAATCGATAACTCAAAAATAAAATATTAATGGAGGAATCATATGATTAATTTTGAAAAATCCCGCATCTTTACGGGGAAAACAATATTTGTATTATTAGGGCTATTCCTAATAATTAGTATTAACCTAACTGCCCGTGATATACTACGACCGGAGAAAATAACTCTGGAACAATTTGCAGAAGAATATCTTCCGGATTATTCACTCAAGAAAAGAATACCAATAGATACTAGAAAAATTAATGACTTTGCTGTTGCCAAAAATACAGGTAATATAGTTTTAACTACGATGAATAAAATTTACTATCTTAATATTGATGGTAATTTATTATGGTCGAAAGAATTGAATAAACTCCCTTTAGATTGTTTCGTATCAGAAAATGGCAAAATAATAACCTTACGAACTGAAAAGAATTTAAGAAATCTTAATAAGACAAGTATAATTATGGACAACAAGCAAAATATTCTTTTTGAGAAACAAATGAAACTGGACCAGATTGTTCCTTCTCCGAATGGAAAATACTTCACTTATGCCATAAGTAATGCAGTAAAAACCCCTGAATCGAGAAAAGGTATCAAAATATTGAACAGAAATGGTGATTATTTAAATATAACAAGTGCTGATATTAATATTACACAATTCGAGAAAGATATGGAATATATACAATTATATTTTGTAACTAATAAAAAAATTGTTATGACTGCAAATAAAAAAGGGTCCTCTTCGACTGTTTTACATCTACTAAAATTTTCTCAAGATAATGAATTATCAGTATTATGGAAGAAAGAAATTGAAAATAAATTAGATACTTTTTTATATAAATGTATTAAAACCTGTGTGGATAAAATAATGATAAATCTGCGTATGAACGTTCATGAAGGATCAACTTGTGTATTCAATTTCAATGGCGATGAATTGTTGCGTTCAAATGAGATCTTCGATAAGACTTTTAGTAACTTCGCTTTCATAGATAACGAAAATGTCTTCTTACATAGAACAAACTATAAACCTAAAATCATAAACCTGAAAACGAAAAATGTGGAAGAAAAAAGGGCTACTGCTCTTCCAAGAGTAGATAATATTCTTATTAGTGAAGATAGATACATATTCACTGAGAGTAGAGCTACAAGTGTAATAAATCTGAATGACTGGAAAACATTTGAAATAATAACATACGGTAGCAAAAAAATAGAAATAGGAGATAATAAATATTTTATATTTACTCAAACTGTTAATAATCCAGAATTAGTAATTTATGAAAGGAATTCAAAATGAAATCTATACATAAAGTAATTATCAGTTTTTTTACTTTAATGTTTGTTTTTGGTTTCTCTAATATTTGTTTTGCTTATTGGACATGGCCTGTTGATGGAAGAGAAATTCAAAACATTCATGGACAGTTCACTTCTGAATTTGGTCCGAACGATTGGGATGATGCAGAGGAATATGCATATCGTTTTCATGATGGAATTGATATTGACACAGATATAAATGATGATATTTATGCAGCTCATTCTGGTACGGTAGATGAAATTGGAACACATAATGAATATGGAAAATTTATTGTTATTAAAGATAATAATGGAACAGATTTTACAAGATATTGTCATTTAAAACCGAATTCGTTTTATGTTAATGTTAATGATCAAGTTGACGCAGGAGATGAAATTGCTGTAACCGGCTTAACGGGGAACTCAACTAGTTATCATCTTCATTTTGAGCGATGGGAAGATGGTGATGATTGGGAAAATGGCTATAAAAGACACCCCTTAAAATATATGAATTGTACTAGTGGGAATGTGGAATTAAGCTATACAGAATCAAATAATGATGACTTTGAATTTCAAATTGTTGTAAATAGTCAAAGATTACCAGTTGATAGCATTTCGGTAACTTTCACTGGTACAAATGATAATAAACGTTCTTTTGCATCCATAGATATTGGTTATTCTCCACCTGATGATGATTACATTCCTATAGATGGTTACCTAAGCGGGCAGATTGAAAATGTTTATGTGGATTATGAAAATTTTATGGGCACATGGGAGTGTAGATACTATAAATTAGATCAAGAAGATTCGCCTGTAGAAAAATTCAGTGTTGTCAGATAACACGTTGATATTGCATTTCTGAATCAATTTTGGTAAAGACTATCTGCCATAACTGATTCTTACGAGCGCGGAAAGATCCGGCAGAACTCAGCAAATAATAGTTCCACATACGACGAAAACGTTCGTCATAGTTGTCTTTTATCTTATCCCAATTGGCGTTAAAATTTTTATGCCACGCCATCAGGGTCGGGTCGTAATATTTGCCAAAATTGTGCCAGTCTTCCAGCTGAAATAATCCTTCCCAGGCTGTAGTCAGTTGTTTGGCAGATGGAAGCATAGAGTTGGGAAAGATATATTTACTCGTCCATGGTTCACCGGTTTTCACGGAAGTGTTTCCTCCTATCGTATGCAGGAGGAAGATTCCCTTGTCATGTAAGCATCTATTAGCTACCTTCATAAATGTCTTATAGTTTTTATATCCCACATGTTCTATCATGCCGATGGAAACAATTCTATCGAATTTTTTTTCCACCTTACGATAATCCTGGAGCTTGATCTCGATTTTGTCTTTCGTACATATTTCCCGGGCGAGTTTTACCTGTTCTTTAGATACGGTTACCCCTGTTACCTTTACGCCATAATTTTCTGCTGCATAATTGGCAAATCCACCCCAGCCGCAGCCAATATCCAGAACTTCCATACCCGGCTCCAGTTTTAATTTTCTGCAGATAAGGTCTAGTTTATCTTCCTGAGCTTCATCCAGATTTTGGGCTTCTTTCCAGTAACCGCAACTGTAATTCATCCCTTTGTCAAGCATAACTTTATAAAGATCGTTACCAATATCATAATGTCTTTCTCCAATTTCATAAGCTTTGGATTCGCGCTGCTCATTGATGAATTTTGCTTTTATATAATTCCAAATTGCCGTTTTACTTCTCACCTCTTTATCCAGGTTTGCCCTCAGAACTCTATATATCATCTTGTCCATAGCACGGCAATCCCACCAGCCATCCATGTAAGATTCTCCCAGAGCCAGGGAACCGCCGGACATAAGCCTGGCATAAAGTTTATCGTTGTTTACCTGAATATCCCAATTTCTGTTACCATTTATTTTTACATCAGCTTTTTGTAAAATTTTCACAACTGTATCCTGTATCATATTAATCCTCCTTAAAAAAAAATCATATCCCAAAGTTTCCCAAAATATTCTTATATTTTTTATCCATATTTTTTATAAATGATATAATTTTGATTATATGTCAAATTTTCCAAATAAGATTATTTTGTTGACAAAAAATATTAAATTAATTAAATAAATAGTTGTGCAATTAATGTTGAATAAAAAATTTACAAAAGAAGGTAAAATGGGAAAAAATAGAGTCGGTATTTTAGTATCAATACTTTTTCTTGCGATAATTCTAATTTCATGTATGGAGCAGAAAGAACAAGAGGTAATTCAATATACAATTACGGATAGTATACATTTTGGAACTCCGACATCATTTATAAGATTTGAAAAAATTGAAAATGGGTTTATTGGACTGAATTGGAATGAAAGAAGAGTCGAGTTAATATCTGAGACTGGTAAATTATTATCATTTTGTGGCAAAAAGGGAAATGGTCCGGGAGAATTTATCAATCCTTTTTCTATGGAAATCTATAACGAATATATCTATGTGGGAGATACCTCAAGAGGTAAGGTAATTATATGTAAATTGCATCCGGTCACACAGCAGATTTCATATCATACAGAATTTATGGCTGAGGGCGGAATGTGGGGTATTGCAATTATGAATAATGAAAACATCTTTATTACAAGACCGGGAATCAAGAAGAATTTGGCTTTATTTAATGCAGCAGGAGAGGTAAAGTCAAATTTTATCGCTACCAAATTAGATAAGTTTGACACGAGGGAAAATCTATTAAATTCTGTTTGTTCTATCAAAATTGCAGGAAAAAATATATGTCTTTTCTACATTCATCAAAAGAAGCTGGTGTTTTATCGTTTTTCAGATGGTCAATTAACAAAAATTAAAGAAATTAACAATAAGAATTTTAACAAACCCCTGGAGACAGACGGGAGTAATTTTTATATTGGTTATTCCATCACAGATACTACTTATAGCAATTATAAAGTTTATAATAAAGTTGGTGAGTTTGAAGGCGATATATTATTGCAGGAGCATTTTTATTGCATAACTTTTTCGAAAAATTCATCTATTTGGGGACTTAAGCCCGAAAAATACGATTACATTTATCTCGCAGAACCATAAGATATATTTTCCCATTATAGAAAAAAGCATAAACAATTTTAATTTTATTAAAAGTTTGTCGAAAATATTAATAAGTTTGTTAAATTGTTGACTAAAATAGGCTGGAATTTTAAAATATAAATTATTCTAAAACCTTAGAGCATTTGCACAATTTAAAAGCATTAAACAAGAGATAATTTATACAAGAAATGAGACTTTATGAAAGCAAAAAACATCACAGATTTAAATAAAAAGATAAAAGCAGCAGCCGGTAAAGAAAAAGTAGAATTATTAAATGAACTGGCTTCAAAATACAAAGATAAAGATCCAGAGAAATGCGAACAGTATGCAAAACAAGCACTTGAACTCGCAAAAAAAATAAATGCTAAATATCTCCAGGCAAAAAGTTATAACCTCATAGGAATTTCTTTCCACAGAAAAAGTAAATTCAATAAAGCTATGCAATATTATACCAAAGCCAGACAAATTTATGAAAGTTTGGATATGATAATAGATAAGACCAGAGTTGAAAGCAATATCGGTAGTACAAATCGAATGACTGCTAATTATGATGCTGCTTTGAAAAGCTATTTTAGAGCTTTACATACCTGGGAAGAAATATTTGAAAAACGCAAACAAGATGAAAGTTACTTAAAAGATGAAATCTCTAATTCAGAGCTAAGAAAACATATATCATGGTCGTATAATAATATAGGCACAATTTATAGTAAAATAAGCAATTATGATAAATCTCTCGAATATCATTTTAAATCTATTAAAATTCGTCCTAAAGGTAAATCTCAGAGAGATAATGCCGTTTCATATACTAACATTGGAAATGTTTACTACTTCCAAAACAAACTTGATAAAGCGCTGGAATATCATAAAAAAGCGTTAGAAATTAAAAAAAAAGCAGATAATAAACGAACAATAGCATTTTCTTATACCAGTCTGGGGAGAATTTATAAAAAAAATAATGATAACAAAAAGGCAATAGAATTTTACAGAAAAGCAAAGAATATTTTTGACAAAATTTCTGACAAACGGGGAATAGCCTTTTGTACCCAATGGCTGGGTATTCTCTTCTATGAAAACGAAAATCAGGAGAGAGGACTGAAATGTCTTCATAAGAGTCTGAGTATTGCCCAAGAGATTGGAGCAAAAGAGATCCAAATCAAAGTTTATTCGGTTCTCTCCAAAATTTGGGAGTCTAAGAAAGATTTCGAAAAAGCCCTGCAATCATTCAAAAAATATAATTCTCTCAAAGAAGAAATTTTGAATGAAAAGAAAAGTAAAAAGATTGCTGAAATGCAAGCAAAATATGATACAGTAAAAAAGCAAAAAGAGCTTGAAATCTACCGCCTGAAAAATATTGAGTTAAAGAAACAGATCAAGAGCAAAAATGAAGCTCAAAATAAACTTAAGAAAAGTGAACAAAAATACCAAAAATTAAGTCAAAAACTAAAAAAAATTTCAATTACAGACGAGTTAACACAAGTTCCTAATCGACGTAGATTTAATACTAAACTTGAGCAAGAATGGCAAAGAGCATTAAGAGAAAAAAAATACATTGCTCTGCTAATTTTTGATATAGATCATTTCAAATTATATAATGATTCTTTTGGACATCTGCAAGGTGATAAATTGCTAAAAAAAATTGCTAATTCAGCAAAACAGATTTTTCAGCGTCCCGGTGATTTATTTGTTCGTTATGGTGGAGATGAATTTGCAGCCATCTTACCAGATACCGATAAAAACGGCGTACTACATCTTGCTGAAAAATGCAGAGAGAGGATAGAGAACCTTGAAATTGAACATAAGAACTCCCCTGTTTCCGATTCAGTTACAATAACAGTAGGAGGTTGTGCTTTATCACCCTCCTTGAATACTAATTCCCAAAAATTGATAACATGCGCTGATAAAGCCCTTTATAAAGCAAAAAAAAGTGGTAGAAATAATATCAGTTGTAAATAAAAATTGAATTGATTGACATAGAATTCTCTAATCAAATTCTTCTTCTCAATTTTATAGAAAACAAGGAAAAAATTATATGAATGAAGATAAGGAAGAAATCCGCAAAAAGTTAGTTTCAAAAAACAAAAATTACCAAAAAAAATATAGAAAAGATTTTGCTCAACATTTAAAAGGGCAACATTCTCGTATAGCCATCCTGGCTTGTGCTGATTCACGAGTGGTCCCGGAGTTTATATTTGGAGCTGATATTGGAGATTTATTCGTGGTTAGAGTTGCCGGGAATATTGCTGTTGATAAAACTGTTATTACCAGTCTGGAATATGCAGTAGAGAATCTACCGATCCAAAAACTTATTATACTGGGACATACTCAATGCGGAGCAGTTAAAGCCGCAGAAAAAAATGCGAATTCTCAAAATTTATTAATAAAAGAGATTCGTAAAAGTTTTAGTTTGGATGAAAGTAACCATGTTCAAGCCAATTTATTACATCAGTTAAAGCAGCTTCCTCATAGAAGCGATGTTATTCGTAAGGCAATATCAAAAGGCAAAGTGGAGCTTTTAGGAGCAATCTATCATTTGCAAAACGGCGAGGTAAAGTTTTTGTAATAGTCTATTCATTCTTAACTAAGAAAAAATAAATTGACAGGTTTTTGTTAATTAGAAATTAGAAGTAATTAATTATAATAATGGAGAAAAATATGATCAAGAAATTAATTGCTTTATTTGTTATGTCGCTGATTTTTTGTACTTTTTCTTTTGCTCAGGAAACTTCATCCCCTCAAATGAGTAGTATTCCCTTATTCCAGGCTTTTTTTGAAAGTCCAGTAGAGATCGAAAAACCTTATGTCATTGGAGATATTAGCTTTGCCGATTACGATTTTGTAAGCAGTTTTGAGCTGGGAGCCAGAGGTGGTTTGCTGCTTAGCCCCAAAATACAGTTGGGCAGTGAAATCAGTTTCATCAGCCTTAGTCCAGATAACGGTGACGGTGAATCAGGCATATCTGACTTGCTTGTTCAGGGAAAATACACCTGGATGCTGGAGAAATCGCGTGTAGCAGCTGGTGGAAAAATTACTCTTCCCATTGGTAGTGAAGATGTAGGCGGCGGAAATACTAATTTTGGTATGTTTGGTGGTATCAGACATCCCTTGTCTCCCAAAGCAACTATGAACGGTGTACTGGGAATTAACTTTATCGAAGCAGGGAAAGATCGTGAGACCTCTTTGATGCTGGGATTTGGCGGTACTATGATAATTAATAATCAAATCAGTGCTGTGGGTGAATTTAATCTGCAAACCGAGGTTGAATATGCCATGTTGAGCTTTGGCGTGGATTACCAGCTCAAAGAAATGGGCAGAATTCGCTCCGGTATAGGTATTGGTATGGATGATGGTGCTCCGGATATTCAGATCAAAGCTTGCTATCTTTTTGATATTAAATAAATAGAAGATTAATATTTTTAATGCCCTAACCCCTGCTTTATCCAAATAAGGTAGGGGTTTAGTTTTTGTTACAGTATTTTTATTGAATTAGATTTATGAAATAATTGACACATTTCACTGGTTTGTATCAAATAAATTAAAACATTCCTGGGGGGTAAAAATGAATGTTTATAGATTATTGACAACGGCTATAGCTGTTATTTGTATAACAGTAAATTTTGCTGGCAAAGCTTTAAATATATTTCTACCCCAATATAATAATTTCTATGTTCATGGTTTCTTATATAGGTTTAACTTCTTTAATTAAGATAGGAGGTAATTATGAAAAGAGCGATTTTTGGCTTGTTACTATCTATTTTATGTATGCAATACATGGGAGCAGAGGTAAACTTTCAATATTTATCGAGTATCCAGAAAATTGATCCGGCTGATGAGCTTATTAGTATGCAGCTATTTGATTTTAATGAGGATGGTAATGATGAAATAATAGCAAGTTATGATGCAAACGAAATCTGCCGAGTTGTTTGCTACTCACTTTGTGGTGACACTTTAAATACTTTTACTACAGATACCGAGAATGAGATTATAGGGTACAGTTTTGCAACCATAAATAATAGCAATGAAAAATTGCTGCTTCTTGTTTCCTATATTGAATATTCAAATGAAATGATCCTGAAAATTTTTGATTATGAAAATTTTTCTTTGATTGATTCTACTAACTATTATACTCAGGAACCACTTATTACAGGAATAAAAGATGTTGCAAAATCGTATGTAGATAATATTAACATGTTCTATATTGGAGTCGAATTGTTCAATTATGGGGCAGAAGAGGTTAATTTAAACTTCACATATAAATTTACATTTTCCGACAATATACTGCAATTTGTTGAAGAGATATCAGATTATGGCTGTGATTTAATAAATTATTCCAATCATGATAGCTTAATCGCTGCGGGAAAATATACAGCAGGTGGTGTAGGCACTTGGCCTTATACAAATAAATCATATAAAATTGCCTTTATATCTGACGATTCTATTAGTACTGTGGAACCGGTGTTTTCAATTAGCGGTAGTGTAAACATGTCACAGCCTCCCGAGTGGAACAATTTCCCCTGGATTTTTAAAATATTGTCTATCAATGACTTAAATTATCAGAACTATGGTATGATTGTATATTATGAAATTAAAGATACAGATAAGATGTTAAAGCATTTTATAAATTATAACCCGTCCTTTACATATATATTGTGGCATAAAAATGACTCGCAGATTAGCATTATGGATGAAACCAATACATCTACCTGTATTTCGGTAAATTCAGAAGTTCACTATGTTATGTATTTTAGCGACAACGAGCTTGAAATCAGAAATAGGACGGACGGAGAAATAATTCACTCACAAACCTCAAATATTTGTCCCTTCATAATATTAAGAAATTCTAATGATTCACTTATGTTTTTTGTAAAACAGGATAACAATTATGGCTATGATATTTATCAGAATGAGCCAATTTATGTAGCCATTGACGAACCCACTCCGGAAAATCCAATTGAATTATATACTTATCCTAATCCTTTTAATAAATCCACCACTTTCTCATATTCGGGTCAATCGAATTTGACTAATGAGCCTGTAATTAAAATCTTCAACTTGAAAGGGCAATTGATTAAACAACTCCCTCTGGTCACACAGTCTCAGAGTCCTAAAGTCTCAGTAACCTGGGTTGGTTCGGATATGAAGGGAGCACAGGTTTCACCCGGCATTTACTTTTATAAATCAGATTTAAATAATAAAATTATTTATGGTAAAGTAGTAAGATTTTAAGGAGTTTAATATGAAAAAGTTTAGTGTTTATTTAACGTCATTTTTAGTTTTTTTATTTGTCTTTAGTCCGGTAATTAACAATAATCTATTTTCCCATGCTAATATACACAATAAAACTATTTATGGACCACTGCTGGATGAGACATGGGAAGAAATTCCTCCCTATAATATGCTATGCCCCTGTGATCCGTATGGTGGAGCCAGAAGCCTTGTAGGTATTATACCGTTATCCATTGCTCATATAATTAATTATCATAAAAATATTAATAGTGTTTATTTTACCGATTCCGATGATTATTTTTGCGATCCAATTTATATCGACGATGATCATGCAGCTTATGATTTCCCCTCCTTTCCCGAATTAAATACATACATGGATAGTATTAGATATTGTTATGCCAACAACTTAACATTAAATATAGAGCTGATTGCTGCTTTGAATTTTGCCTGTGGTGTGGCAAGAGCACATCAGTATTTTAATTATGACAACCTGCCTTTTTCGGAAGTAGCAGGTCTTTTTTTGAATAAATTTAATTATCAGGAAGCAAATTATACGGCAAATATTAATGATGAATTTTACAGGACACTAAAGAATAATATAATCAGCGGAAAACCTGCCATTTTAACTCTTTTGGGGAGTAGTGGTGGTACAGCTGTTATATGCGATGGGTATGATAGCAATAATGACACTTATAGTCTCAGATTTATGTGGGGTGGTTTGTGTGATGGATTTTATAGTTTACCCGATGGTTTGCCCCTCGGTTTCGATACGATAGAGGATGCAATAATTGATATAACACCATCAATGCAGTGTAGTGATGATAATCCTGGATATGATTTTAATATAATAAATTATCCCAACCCTTTTCACGAAACCACGACCATATTTTTCTCTCAAAATCAAAATTTTCAAAAAGATTTAGCAATTCAAATCTATAATATCAAAGGGCAATTGATAAAACAGCTTCCCCTTGTCACAGAGTCTCAGAGTTCCAAAGTCTCAGTAACCTGGGATGGCACAGATGAATTCGGACACAGGGTATCCTCTGGTTTATACTTTTATCAGGTAAAAAGCGGAGAAAAAATCATTGCGAAAAATAAATGTCTTTTGCTCAGGTAATAAAATTTACTAACCTAATTTCCTTTAATTTCAAAATTAGAAGTCCATTAAAGCAATTACAGCTATTTTATATTTACACATACACACTAAAAGGTGCGTTTAATACGAAGTGCCAAATCAGGATAAAGTAAAAGTGTTCAAGGTCTTTCATATTAACCACATGCTTCAGCATGTGGCAGTCTGTCTGTGCTTGAAACCAGCCCTTTTATCACTGGATTCGCCTACCGGCGAAAGGGCTTTAAAAAGTAAATCAATTTATCCAATTAATATTAAGAAAAAATTCTCTCCATGAACCTAATTCCTTGACACCAAATCCATTCACTATCAATTTAACCAACATCAAATTTTCCATTTTTAGGCAAATTCCTATAAGTATAAAAAATTTTTGAATTCATGCTCAAAATTGGAATAAAAAAGAATCAAATACTAAATCTCAGGAGAAATTATGAAAATAAAAAAATTGTTTAGTATTGTAATTTTAATCGTATTAATGACCATCAACTTTTTAACTGCGCAAAGTCTTTTACCTGGTAAATGGCAAGGCTCTATTAAGACTCCGGGACAGGAATTAGAAGTAATATTAGAATTTACTTCCGAGAATGATCAACTCAAAGGATTTATTGATATACCCGTCCAAAATGCTATGGATATTCCTTTGCAGAATATCATAGTAAAAGAAAATAATGTAAGTTTCGCAATAAAAGGAATTCCGGGAAACCCGAAATTTGATGGAACCATTTCTGCTGATAAAGATTCCATTAAGGGAGATTTTACCCAGAGTGGAGGGACTTTTCCCTTTTCGTTAGCCAGAATAACGAAACAGCAGAAACAGGAACAAGCACAAAAATTAGAAGAGAAATTAAAATCACTCCATACTTTTATAGATACCACCATGGACAAATGGCATGTTGCCGGATTATCTGTTGCTGTTGTAAAAGAAGATAGTATTCTGTGGGCAAAGGGATTCGGGTATCGCGATTATGAGGAGAAAGTGCCCGTTAATTCACAAACCTTGTTCCCCATCGGTTCTTCCACCAAGGCTTTTACATCCTTTGCTGCCGGCTTGCTCGTGGACGAAGGTCTGCTCGATTGGGACACTCCTATTCATGAATATATGCCGGATTTTGAAATGCAAGATAATTTTGCTGCAAATGAGATGACAACCATAGATCTGCTCACTCATCGATCTGGTTTACCACGTCACGACCTTATGTGGTACGGAGCAGATTTTACCAGGGAAGAAATGTATAATAGGTTGCAGTACCTGAAACCAAATAAGCCTTTCCGCTATGATTTTCAATACCAAAACCTTATGTACCTAACTGCAGGTTTGATGATCGGTAGAATTTCAAAAAGTTCCTGGGAGGATGTTGTAGCACAAAGGATTTTTGAGCCCCTGCAAATGAGTAACAGTAACTTCTCTGTAGACGTTTCTCAGATGAGTGACAATTATTCCCTGCCCTACAAAACAAATAAAAATGATGAGATCGAAAAGATGAAATTCCGCAGAATTTCTGCAATGGGTCCCGCCGGCTCCATCAATTCCTGTGCAGATGATATGACACAATGGCTTAAACTTCTCCTCAATAAAGGGAAAATTGGTGATACCCAACTTATGATGGAAGATACTTTTGCTAATCTTATTAAACCACATATGGTTTTCGGTAATGAAAGTTCAACTGAAGAATTCACTTATACCGCATACGGCTTAGGCTGGTTCCTGCATACATATAGAGGTCATCCCTACGTGGAACACGGCGGCAATATAGACGGCTTTTCTGCTCTGGTTAGTCTCTTGCCCGATGATGATCTGGGGATTGTGGTTCTGACAAATCAAAATGCTTCCTCCTATCCTAAAATTGTAACTTACAATATTATGGACCGATTTTTGGATCTGGAACCTGTGGACTGGCATGCCCGTAAACTCCAGAAACTTGAAAAGATGAAGGAAATTAAGGAAGAATCAAAAGATCTGGAGCGAGTACCCGATACGGAACCCTCTCATGAACTTGAAGATTATGTAGGTATTTATGAAAACCCGGGCTACGGTAATATGGAAATAGGACTTACGGATGGTGAATTGCATTTTATTTTGCACTCCTTTGCCAGCCCCCTGGAGCACTGGCATTATGATGTATTTAAACCAACCGAAGGTCTTCCGGCAGAATCCAATATTCTTCTGGAATTCCATAATAATGTGCAGGGTGAGATAGATAAATTAAGTGCTCCCCTGGAAGTAACTGTAGCTCCCATTGAATTTGAAAAACTACCCCCGGCTAAAATGTCCGATCCAGAATTATTATCTCGTTTTTCCGGAAAATATGATATGGCGGGAAATATAGTAAAAGTAGAGCTGAATAAAGCAGGCAAACTTGTGCTTACGTTCCCCGGTCAACCGGTTTATGAACTTAAACCAAGCTCCCATAATAAATTTGAACTCGTGAACAATGAAGAGATTACTGTAAAATTCCATATGCAACAGGATGAAGTTACAGCTCTCTCTTTTATTCAACCCAACGGCGTTTTTAAAGCTGAAAAAATGGAAGAAGAGACTGAAAAATAATCAGGAGTAGAATTGACTAAGGAAAAAATTAAAGTCTTATTCATCTGGAAAGTTAGGGAAGAACTGAAGAAATATCTACAGAATGGAATTGATAATCATAACATAGAGCTTATCTTCCCGCAAGAAGCAAAAGAAGAAATTTATTTAAAATATGCCAATGAGGTGGAAGCAATTGTAGGCTGGCGACCTACTGCAAAGTTGCTGGAGGAAGCAAAAAATTTAAAATTATTCATAAACCCGGGAGCCGGTGTGCAGCATCTAACGGAATTATTCAAAAAGATTCAGCAAAAAAGAGATGTGGTGCTGGTAAACGGACACGGAAATTCCTATTTTACAGCAGAGCATATTGTGGCAATGCTTCTGGCTCTTTTTAATAAGTTAATTCCTCATCATAACTGGATGTGTGAAGGCAAGTGGCGCCTGGGTGATGATGCTGCCAAATCCATACCTCTGCGTCATAAACGTGTGGGTTTATTAGGTTACGGCAAGGTAAATAAAAAAGTACACAGGTTTCTTTCTCCCTATGATGTAACATTTTCTATTTTACGCAAAAACTGGCAAAAAGATGAATTATACGAATTTCCCACAGAATTTAATAAATATAATTATTCACAACTTCATACATTTTTAAAAGAGATCGATATTCTGTTAATTGCCGTACCTCTTACCAAAGAGACAAAAGGTATGATAGGGAAAAAAGAACTGGGATTACTGGGAGAAGAAGGTTTCCTGGTGAATGCAGGCAGAGGACCTGTGGTTCAGGAAAAAGCCCTATATGAAGCGTTAAAGCAAAAAACAATTTCTGCCGCGGCTATAGATGTATGGTATGATTACAAACCGGAACCTGATGCAGACGGCAAAAGATTCCCTGCTTCATATCCCTTTTATGAACTTGATAATATTTTGCTTTCGCCTCACAGAGCCGCCTCTCCTCTGGATGATCTTAGGCGCTGGGATGAAGTCTTGGAGAATATTAGGCGTTTAGCCAGAGGAGAAAATGAATTTCTTAATGTTGTTGATGTAAAAGAAGGTTATTAGAAAAATTTAAATTCTTTATCAAAAGCAATAATTCTTTTAACAAATTAGCTGTATATTACTTAATTAAATTTTTTCACCTCCAGAATAAATTTCCAGAATATTTGACAGATAAAGCTGTTTTATTTTACTAATTTTTTAGGAGAATAGTAAAGAAAACAGCTTTTAACCCTCCCATTGTAAGTCAAATAGGTCGATGTAATAATTTCTAAAGTTGCGGAATAAAATTTGTAAAAAATTTAATTTATTTTATTATCCGGAGGGATATTATGAAAAATTTGACCACTACAGTTTTAAAGAATTCATGGTTTAAGATATTTTTTATCTTAATAATTTGTTTATTTTTTGTAACTACAGGCTTACCTGCAAACTGGGCGGATGAATTTAAAATAACAGCTTCTGATGGTGATCCTACTGATTTCTTTGGTTGTTCAGTTAGTATTGATGGTGATTATGCAATTATAGGTTCTGCTTCTGATAATGTTACTGGTTTAAATTCAGGTTCTGCCTATATATTTCATAGAAACGGAACTACCTGGACCGAGCAACAAAAGCTAACTGCATCTGATTCTGATGGCAATGATAATTTTGGTTATTCAGTTAGTATCGATGGTGATTATGCTATTATCGGGGCTCGGTATGATGAAGAAAATGGTGAAGATGCTGGTTCTGCCTACATATTTCATAGAACTGGATCTACCTGGACCGAGCAGCAAAAATTAACTGCTGCCGATGGTGGTGTGGATGATCATTTCGGTATTTCGGTTTGTATTGATAGTGATTATGCTATTATTGGAGCCAGGGAAATGCCTGAACCTTCGACAACTTCGGGTTCTGCCTACATATTTCACAGAAGTGGTACTACCTGGACCGAGCAGCAGAAATTAACTGCTTCGGACGGTGGGGATGGTGAACTTTTCGGTGTTTCAGTTTATATTGATGGTGAATATGCTATTATTGGAGCACAACAAGATGATGATAATGGTTCAGCTTCTGGTTCCGCCTATATATTTCATAGAAGCGGAACTACCTGGACCGAGCAGCAAAAATTAACTGCTGCCGATGGTGCTAGCGGAGATAAGTTTGGGACTTCAGTTTGCATTGATGGTGAATATGCTATTATTGGCGCAGAACTAGATGATGATAATGGTACAGATACTGGTTCCGCCTATATATTTGATAGAAGTGGAACTACCTGGACCGAGCAGCAAAAATTAACTGCTGCCGATGGTGGTGTTGATGATTATTTTGGGACTTCAGTTTACATTAATGATGATTTTGTGTATATTGGTGCGGAGGGCTCCGGGTCAGATACGGGTTCTACCCATATATATCACAGAAGTGGAACCACCTGGTCAGAGCAGCAAAAATTAACAGCAGCGGATGGGGCTGGTGGCGATCATTTTGGTAATTCAGTTTGCTTTGGTGACAAATATGCTATTATTGGAGCACAACGAGATGATGATAATGGTTCAGCTTCCGGTTCCGCTTATCTCTATCGAGCTGTTAACTATTGGGATGGCTCTGTAAGTGATGTCTGGCAAAACGACAATAACTGGACCCTGAAACATGTTCCAACTTTAGATGAAGATGTTGTTATAACTTCTGATGGTTTTCACCCACCTTATATTTCAAGTTCAACAGCCTACTGTCGTGATATAGAATTCGAATCCGGAGCTAGTTTAAATCAAAACGGGGGATACTTCCGCATTTTTGGTGACTTTAATTCCGATGATGGGACATTCACGCAATCTAGTTCAGGCTATCTTTATTTCGATGGAGATTCTGATACTTCCTGGGATGATAACAACGAAGATGATACTTACTACAATGTTCGGGTTGATAAAAATATCTCTACTGCTGGAGTTAATATGTGGCAGGATATGACAGTTAATACTAGTTTTGAGATAAGAGAAGGTGTATTTGGTATCAATGAAGAATGGACGCTTAATATCACAGGAATAGGAGAACCGGCACTCCAGGTAGAGGATGGTGGTAAATTGCGACTGAATGATGAAGAAATAATTGTTGCAGGTGGTATAGAGTTTGAAGATGGTAGTCAACTGGAAACGGGTACTAATAGTGTTATACGCTGCGGAAGGAATTTTCGAGTAGAAGCAAATACTGCTTATGATATTGTGTTTGGTCAAAATAGCTGGCTGTATATGAATGGAAGTAGTGACCAATATATACAGGACCTTGATGGCGGTAATTTGGAATTAGCGGGTTTATATATTACCAATAATACCGGTTGTGTATATATAGCCAACGAAGATTTGTTTATTGAAGGAGCTCTTAATCTCGATGGCAATTTTAGCTGTAAGAGTTCTCCTTCCTCTTCTACCGTACATGATATATATATTTCCTCTGGATGGTTTGAACATGACTATGCGGATTTTGAAGAAAGTACAGGACGCGTTATTTTCAATGGAGGATATTTATCTAGATGCTGGGATGGAGAATTTTATGAATTAGAAATCGCTAAAGATTCCGGACAAGTATTTTATGTAAGTGATGGTGGAATAATTGAATGTGACTATCTCGATTGGACTTCCGGTAGTATAGAAGTGGAAGATGGCACTTTTACGGCTAATGATTTGATGGACAACGGAATATACGGAAATTATATTCTACATCCTGATGGTATTATAAATTTGCATCAAGATAGCGGTTCTTATATAGATTTTAATGGTTCATTAAATATATCAGGTGGAATTATGAATGTTTATGGCGGCGGATATACCAGTTACTGGCCCTATCTTACTGATGCAACGATAGAAATGAGCGACGGAATATTAGATTTTCATGACCACGGTATAGATATTAGAAATTCAGGTTCAAATACTTTAACAGAAAATATTACAGGGGGAACAATCCGGACTGCTTTTGGATTCGAAGGTGATCGTTCCGATTTTAATCCCACTGGCGGTACCATAGAATTATATGGTAGTACTGATGCAGAAATAAATATAGGTGAAGGTAGTAACTTCTTCCATGTTGAAATTAATAAAAATACAAAAAGGGATAAAAAAAATGAATTAACAACCAAAAAAGATAGAGAGGGAAATCTAATTAAAACTTCAAAATCTAATACTATTACTGCAACCAGTAATTTGGATATAAATGGCAGCTTTATTATCAACAGCGGTATTTTTGCTGCACCCGATACAATGTGGGTAGCTGGAGACTGGGTAAATAATCTCGATGAAACAGCTTTTCAGGAAGGAGAAGGACGCGTAATTCTTGACGGTTCTATTAGTTGGTGTTATAGTGAAATTTTTAATGATTTAGAAATACATAAAGATGATACTTATTTATTTATTCCTGTATCCAATGTTGTAAGTTGCTCCTCTTTTACATTTGAAACCGGAAAACTGCAGGTAGATGGTGGAATTTTTACAGCAGATGATTTATCACAAAACGGTATATTCGGTTGGTATGAATTAGATAATGAAGGTGAAATAAATCTTTATCAAGATGATAGTTATTTAATCGATTTAAATGGAAATATTTATATTGATAGTGGTACTATGAATGTTTATGGTGGTGTAACCACAAGCTTCTGGCCTTCATCACGAGATGCTTCTATTATTATGAGTGGCGGTACACTCGATTTTCATGATAATGGCATATTTATTCGCAATTCAGCTTCCTATTCCTTTTCAGAAGATATTAGCGGTGGCACGATAAGAACAGCTGGTAGTTTTACCGGTGAACGTTCAGATTTTAATCCATCTGGCGGAACAATAGAACTTTATGGCTCAGATGATGTAGAACTTAGTACGGGCGAAGGTAGTAATTTGTATAATCTTCATATAGACAAAACTGCTGTTAAAGAAAGTTTAACCGATAAAAAATATTCAATCAAAACAGATAGAGAGGGAAAAACCAGAAAGATAAAAAGAGCAAATACTGTTGATGCACTCAATAATCTCGATATCGACGGCAATTTTACACTTAATAATGGTACTTTTACTGCTCCAGATACGATGTGGGTAGCTGGTAACTGGACTAATAATGTAGGTGATGCTGCATTTGCAGAGGGAACGGGTAGAGTTATTTTTGATGGCGATGCTGTTCAATATTGCAGTTCGGAAATTTTTAATGATTTAGAACTAAATAAATCATTTGGTTATCTCCGTTCAAATTCGGGTGCTAATATAACCTGTGAAAATTATGACTGGACTGCAGGCGGTTTATTAATTACCGGTACCAGTTCTTCTTTTCTGGCTAATGATTTAGAAGATAGCGGTCTTTATGGAACCCTTGAAGTACATGATGATTGCACCATTGATTTACATCAAGATACAGGTCAATTCATCGATTTGAATGGATATTTAAAAATTTATGGTGGAACTATGAATGTATATGGTGGCGCCTCACCAAGTTGGTGGACCGCTGATGATAATGCATCAATTACAATGAGTGGAGGCACACTTGATTTTCATGATAATGGAATCCATATCTATAATTCAGGAAATGATTTAACCGAGGATATTACCGGTGGTATTATAAGAACAGCTCATAGTTTTACCGGTAATCGTTCCGATTTTAATCCTGTCGGTGGTATTATTGAACTTTATGGCTCTGCTGATGCAACTATAAGTATGGGAGATGGAAGTAGCTTTTATAATGTAAATATTGATAAAGCGGCAAAAACAAATCCCAAAGATTCTAACACCAAAGAATATGTTATTGTAAACAACAGAGACGGAACCAAAACAAGATATGCCAGAGCTAATACGATTAATGCAAACAGCAATCTCGATATAACCGGAGATTTCACTTTAGAAACAGGAAGTTTTACTATTGGCGCTAATAGTATGAATGTGACAGACAGTGTAAATGTTTACGGAACTTTCACAATGGGCTCGAGTGATGCTTCCCTTTCCTGTGAAAATATGAACTGGTTTTCAGGTTCGGTAGCTGAAATAAGTGATGGTACTATAAGTGTTTCAGGTCACTGGTTGTTTGAAGATGATATCGAAGCTCAGTTTACAACTGCCAATACTGTTAATTTTACAGGTGACGGAAATCAATTTATTTATTATCGGGATGATGATTCCGAATTTGGCAATATTAATTGTAATCAAACCAGTGGTAGCGTTTGGCTGCATAGTTCAAGCACCGATACAATGAGAGTCGCAGGTGATATGACCATGTTAGAGCGTAGCTTTCATATTCAAAGTGAGGATTTATTAGTTGAAGGGATACTGGATATTCAAACCGGTACAGATATAGATTTAGCAGGTTCAGGCTCTCTAACTAATAACTCACCTTTTACATTGAATGGAGAACTTGATGTAAATTTAGGAGATGTCTATATTAATGGAGACTTCGAGATGGCAGTAACCGGTATTTTGCAAATAGACGGTGGTTCATTCAATGTAAATGATTCTGTGCATGGTTTTAATGAAATTGCCGGAACTGTCAATATGAGTGATGGGTTGTACTTTTCTAACCGGGGACCCAGGTTTTTATCTACTGCAACTACATCTGTTAGCGGTGGTGAATTTGATGTTGATTACTTTTTTGTTAATGATGATGCTACCTTTGAACCCACCGGGGGTACAGTAGAAATTTCTAAAAATAATGACTATTATGGTTGCATTCATTGTGCTGGGAGTAATTACTTATATGATTTAAAGATCAGTGGTACAAATAGCCTGTGTGGAGGATATCTCCATGACAATTTATTAATCCAAAATAATCTGGAAATTGAATCCGGACAATTATCTTTGTCAGAAGAAAAAGCAACTGTGTTAAATGATGTTATTATATCGGGTGGTTTAAAGATGATAAATGCTGCAGATACTCTAATTGCAGGGAATGAAGCGGGTGATGCCATAATCTGGAATGCCAGTTCCTATGCGGAAGATACGGAAAATGGGGTGATAAATGTCTATGGTGACTGGACTTTTGCCGATGGAACTGAGGCCCAGATAAAAAGCGGTAGTACGGTTAATTTTGTAGGTGCAAGTAACCAATTCATATATTGTATGGATGATGACGCGGAATTCAGTACAGTTAATTTTAACCAATCCGGTGGGAATGTATGGCTGCACAGTACTACGACTGATACCATGCGTGTGACCGGTGATATGAATATAATGACTCAGGGTTTTGCTGTTCAGAATAATGATTTGTATGTAGATGGGACACTTGATGTGCAGAATGGTGCTGCAATGTATATTGGCAGCTCGGGTTCCTTGGTTAATAACTCGGATTTCACACTTAACGGCGAACTTGATGTGGGAGCAGGTGATGCCTTTATACACGGTCTTTATGAATTAGCTGCAACAGGTGTTCTCACCATTGACGGTGGCAACTTTGTCTGCGATGCTCCCTACAGTAAAGCCACTATATCTCTGTATGGAACCATGAATTTAAGTGATGGTTTGTTTGAAATAACTAATAATCATTTGTCAATAAAGAGCAGTTTCACTGAAAATATCACCGGTGGTACAATACGATGTGGCGGTTCCTTCTTTGCTAATAATGCCAACACATTTCAACCTTCGAATAGTACATTTGAAACAACTACCACTGGTTCGGGAAGATATATAGAAATCAATTCCACAAATTATTTCAATAATTTTACTGTTAATAATACAGAACCTTATGCTTTTTATTCTCCAATCTGGATAACAGATGATGTGGTTATTAACTCCGGGACTATCTCGTTGAATGATGCAACTGAAGGAGATCTATTTGTAGGAGGGGATTGGACAAATAATGTGGGACCGGAGGGACTGATAGAGAATACAAGAACAGTTACCTTTTATGGCTCGGAAACTAGTAATATTAATACAGATGAATCATTCTATGATCTAACAATAAATAAAACCGGATCAAAAGGTGATATGCTCAACATTGCAGCGGGAGATACAATTGCAGTAGAAAATGAAATTAATGTTGATGATGGTTCCCTGGTGGTAAATGATAATTCTGCTCTAAATATAGGAAGTGCCCTAAAAGTTAATAATGGGGGGGGCCTCGATATAACCTGTACCAGTGGTAATGAAGCACTGGTTACTCACTATGATTCAGAGTACTATGATTTAGATGTTAATTCAGGTGGAAACATAGCTGCTGAATACTGCATCTTCGAATACACGGATTTAAATGGAGTATATATCTATGATGGAGGATCAGTTGATACAACTTATTCCTTCAACCATTGTACATTCAGAAACGGTTCTACTGTAGGTGGAACAGCCTATCTTGTTATAAATAATAATCAAGAACTTACTATCACAGGAGCTTATTTTCCCGATGCTCTTACTGCGGACTATAATGTAGCAAAAGAGACTGATCAGGGAAGTGTAGAAATGGATTTGGCAACCGGTGATTTTGCTGGGGAAGACCATGAATGGGACCCTTATGAGCGCATAACCTGGATTCCACTTGTATTACCCCCTGTTGATGATCTCACAATTACGTATAATACTGGCACAAATGATATTGAGTTAAATTGGACATATACTTCCTCGGCAGACAGTTTCTTTATCTATCGTGATACAGATCCTTATTTTACACCGACTACTCCTTATGCTACTGTGGATGGCTCCACTACAACCTGGAGTGAGCCGGCAAGCACTACTAAATATTTTTATATCGTAACTGCCTATAGAGATGATACACCAACTACCACAGCAAAAACAAAAAGAGTTACAGGCAGACCTGGCAATTATGAAGGGAGAAAATGAAAAAAATATTAATTTTAATTGATCTAATAATTCTTTTTAGTTTTGCGATATTAACTGCCCAGCCTGTTATAATTAATCACACCTGCACTGATATTACGGAAATTCCTCAATCTGTAATTGAAGCTGCCAAAGACAGCCTTCATATCGCGTACGGGCATACGTCTCATGGAAGTCAGTTGACCACGGGTATGACAGGTCTGATTAACTTTGCTAATATCGGAGGATTAGGTCTTTCACTTCCAACTGATATTTTTGAATGGAATAATGGCGGCACAGGCGGAGCCCTGGATCTGCATGATTACGCCATGGCCGGAGATTGTGGTTACTATCCCCAGTGGGTTAATGAAACTGAAGATTACCTGGACGATTCCGCCCATGCGGATGTTAATGTGATTATCTGGTCCTGGTGCGGTCAGGTTGATCAAAAATATGCAGCCGGAACCCTGGACAGTGAATATTTAACACCCATGGATCAGCTGGAACAGGATTATCCGGATGTTACTTTTATCTATATGACCGGTCACGTGGATCACGGGGATGATGCAAACAATAAAGCTGCTAACCAGATGATAAGAGACTTTTGTAATACCAATGATAAAGTGCTTTATGATTTTGCCGATATTGAAAGCTGGGATCCCGATAGTGTGTTTTATGAGTTTCCTCATGATAACTGCGATTACTACGCTTCTGCCACAGGTTCCCTTCTGGGTAACTGGGCAACCGAGTGGCAAAACACCCATACTGAGGATGTTGATTGGTATGATTGTTATGCCGCTCATACGCAACCTCTGAATGCCAATCAAAAAGCATATGCGGCCTGGTGGATGTGGGCACGCCTGGCTGGCTGGGATCCGGATTTCATTGCTTCCCCTCAGAATGTTGCTATTTCTGCTAAAAATGATTCTGTTTTTGTACAATGGGAGGGAGTACCTGAAGCAACCTCATATAAAATCTTCGCTTCTGATAATCCCGATACCGGCTTTGTAAATGTAACCAGCCAGGGTGACTTGATGGGAAACACATGGTCAAGCCTCACTTCTGCTGATAAAAAGTTCTATTATGTAAGAGCAGTTAAGTAGCTGGAATTACATCGCAAATATAGTAAGGAGTAAATAGAAGGGGATGCAGGATACAGGGGACAGATGTCGGAATACGGAAGTCGGAAAAAGGATGGCAGAGGTCGGCAGTGAACTCTGATGATTCCTGGTCTATCGGAAAATAACTAAAAATTTCAGACAATGTAATTCCCCTCTTGAGAGGGGGGGGAACCACGAAGTGGTGGGGTGTGTAAAAATTACATTCATCATTTTTTCTTTGTTTGCCCAAAGAAAAAACGTAAGCAAAAAAGAAAGGGCACCCTAACCTAACGTTTTCATATTTTATAGTCTCATTGAAATTAAAAATTGTTATAGTCCACCTCCTCGATACGCTACGCTATCGGGATTAGTTCCCGAAAATCACTTCGGGATTAGTTCGCCTTGCTCCGACAAGTCGAAGAGACTCACTTAATCCAACAGCCGATTTTAATAGCTTCGTTCTAAAAATAGTGTTTCACTGAAGCCGGACACTCGTGCTGCAAACAGCACTCAAACAGAACAATTTTTAAAAAATTTTAATTTCAGATAAAATTAATGAAAACGAGGTTGATGGGAAAAGATAAAAGAATAAAGAAAAAATAATATCACCAACCCTAAAAATCATTGTCACTCTGATGAGCTAAGCGAAGAAGAGTCTCCCTGAAGGCACCAAAATCTTAAATGAGGATGAGTTTCTAAATTCGCTAAATCTATGAACTATTTAATAAATTCAAATCTCAGCGCTTACTATCGGCAGATCATTCTTCGTCACGATGAATCGTGACTCATCGAGAATGACAAAATTCGTTTGTTAAAAGTATATTATTGAATTTAGATTATGATTTTTTCTGTGAGGAAAATTGTGAAATGCTCACATATTTCAAAACAACTAAAAAACATTGTCACTCTGAAGGAACGAAGTGACGAAGTTTACAATACCGATTCATCGGTGAAGACTTCTCAACTCGTTGGGAAAAGTCGAATTAATCCCGATAGCATAGCGTATCGGGGCAAGAGCTGGCAATATCTGAAACAGAAAAAAGACTGTGGGAAGAGAGGATACAGGATGCAGAGGATAGGGGTAAAGACGTTACGCATTACGCGTGACAAGTACAAAAATGTGAAAAGAGAAAGGTGAATTGTGAATCAGCCAGTGGGCGAACAAGTTTGGGAATAGTGAGGGAAAGAAAAGATAAAAGACAAAATATATAAGGTAAAAAAAATTCTAATCCTAAAATAGGTTGACACTATGAAAGCAAAAAATAAAAACAATTTTTCTTGACATTGAAGTGGTAGATTATCTTATATACTAATTCAAAAAAAATGGTTCAAAATTTGCCCCATACATTCTACGAATCATAAAAATTTAGAAATGAGCTTAAAATGATAAAAAAAACTATATTTTTACTACTATTTTTTATACTTCTATCCAGCTATACTTTTTGCTTCCAACTAGATGGCAATTTACATAAATGGAAAATCGAACATTTCCTCGGGTTTGATGAAGTCGGTGATTGTAAGGCTAATACAGGAGATATTGCATCTTCATTTGCCTATATAAATGGGAATAAATTATTCCTTAGAATTACTTTTGATAATATGGTTGCTCGTAAAGACAA
>JAGXLO010000013.1:0-2449 GCA_018334695.1 Candidatus Cloacimonadota bacterium | reverse complement strand
CCCAAAGTTGCCTGGATACCGGAAAGAGTGTGGGTGAAACCCGACCAGTATCCAAACGCCGGAGTAATAGACTGGCTGGGTGATAACTGGACTCAGCATGGTATTGAAGCAGTTATTCTGGATGATTCCCCTCATTGCTCAGGGCACTCCAATACTAAAATTCATTGGATGAACAACGGCAGTGGAATTAACCTAAGAGTTATACCCATCAATAACTCCTTTGTGGGAAATATGCATTACGATGCTGATGCAGCCAAAAATCAGATCAATTCTACCGGGCAGTATGATATTGTTGTTTATGGTACGGATTGGGAAGTCGCTGCTGAAATGAATGAGCATAACGGTACAATGTTTCTGGATAATTACGAAAATGTTATCTGGTACTGTCATGATAATTATCCCGCTATAAACGTCTGGAAATTGGATGCAGCTCTAAGCAATTCTAATTTTGACGGCAGTGGCATTGATATTACACCCGGTACCTACGGACTCCTGGGTGGAGGAGACGGCTATGGGGGCAGCAATAACAGCTGGTACACGAACTGGGCAGTAACAGAATCTCATTCAGACTTTCATGACCCCAAATGGAACTACGGCTACATCTGGGATAATGCTTATAATAATATTATCTCTGCTCCGGATAATGACCTTTCACAATTAGCTTGGTACACCATGATGATAAACCTGCATGAAACAGGCTGGCATACTGACGGCGAAATTGCCGAATGGGAGCATCGCTATTCTTCTCATATTAAAAATGCCAATGTCTATGCCGAAGTATCTCGCTGGGCTAACGGTGATTATACCGTAACCACGGATGCCTATTTCTCGGATATTGATCGAGATGGCGGTGATGAACTCATCATGCATAATGATAAAGTGTTTTTTATTATCGAAGGAATTGGCGGTAAAGCTAACTGGATTTTTTATAAGGACGGGTATGGAAATGCCTACTCGGTAGTGGGCTCCGACGTTGCCTATTGGTCAGATACTGATGGAGATTATAACGAAAGTTCATACAACCATTTTGCCGCTTTATCCGATGTTTCTCCCAATCAGCAGCATTCAATCTATGACATTACTATCAACAGCTCCAAAAGTGATTCGGTTCAAGCTACTCTTACTCAATGGGGGGTGAGTAAAACTTTAAGTTTAGAAACAGGTAATAATTTTTTGGATGTAGTTTATAATTTTTATGATCAAACAGGATATGTGAAATCGGGCTGGACTCCGGATCTGCTGGACCTTATCTGGAGTGGTAAAGCCCATCTGCAAAGAATGTGGGGAGATTATGGCTCCTACTGCGGTCAAAGGAACTCCGCCTCAGGTGCAACCATTGCCCTGGTGCTAGGAAACGGTGGTGCCAGCCATAACGGTGAGTTCGAAGGCACTCTGGTTAAAGGAGATGAAATAAAAGGCTATAATGGATTGAAATTTAGATTATACTCGGGCTGGACATCTCCTCCCTATGATCCCAATAATAACAAAGTGACAGAACTGGATTCCCTGGCTAGCGAAAACATGGATATTTTTTCCCCCGTACTAAACAGCAATGCCTTTCTCGTCAATGATAACGAAATCCAGTTAACATTTAGCGAAGCAGTGGATGAAACCTCTGCCGAAAATACCTCCAATTATTCACTGCAAGATTTTACAGGCTCCTACACCATTTTGGCAGCGGAAAGGCAGGACAATTGGAATAAGGTAAATATATTTATAAATGAAACTTTTCAAGCTGGTGATAGCGGAAAAATATATGTTAGTGATGTGGAAGACCTTAATGGTAACAATATTCCTACAGATAGTTATGCTTCACTCCATGTGCCTTCGGGTATAACACCACATACCATAAATATTGATGGAACAAATGATTTTGATGAGGATTCAGAACTTATTGCGAGCCAGACTCATACACTTGCTATAACCTGGGATAATGACAACCTCTATATTGGATTTTATGATTTTGATTTGGCTAATGGTGATTTGTTTGTAAATATTGATACTGATCAAACATCCGGTAGTGGAGCAATTACAGGCTCCTGGGATAGAGTTGATTTTTCCTCACTATATCTGCCGGAATATCAAATTGCCATTGAGGGTGGGGGAGGATCAATGCAGGTTAATAACTGGACTCCTGCAAAGGGCTGGAATTATGCTGGAAACGGAACCATTGGCAATTCATATGAAGGCTGGTCCGGAAACGGTCTTACCGAGATTTCTGTCCCCTGGTCTGCCCTGGGTGATCCGGAAGCAGTAGCTTTATCAGTCCACATTACAGAAGAAGATAATCATCTGGTTCCGGAAGTTTTTCCTTTTCTTAATTCAACCGGTGATCATCCCACGCTCAGTTATATTTATGCTTTCTTTACTCCCTACATCAGTGATGATATGCCAGTCTTGGGTATGGAACCCAAAGATGTATTTATAATTCCCAATACCGCTCCGGAAA
>JAGXLO010000079.1 GCA_018334695.1 Candidatus Cloacimonadota bacterium | reverse complement strand
TGTGACAAACACAGCTTACCCGAAAGATTGAAAAATGAGCTCAATCTTATTTTGGATGAATTGATTATCAACACAATTCTATATGGTTATATAGATCAACAAGATCATAACATTACGATAAAAATATTTCTTTCTGCAGATGATTTGAAAATCATTTATATGGATGACGGCATAGAATTTGATCCAACAAAACAACAAGAACCTTCCCACTTATCAGAATCTGCTAGTGAAAAACCTTTGGGTGGCTTGGGCATACATCTGGTGAAAAATCTTATGGACGCAATTGAATACAAAAGAGACAAGGGAAGAAATATTTTGATATTGACAAAAAAACTAGAAAATAAAAATTAATTAGTAGGAGTAATTATGGATATAAACGAAAAATATGAAAATGATGTAATGATTTTAGAACTTAAGGGCAGGCTCGATGCTAATACTTCGGAGCAGTTGGAAAAAAAATTGATACCCCCTATTGATAATGACAAGTACCTTAAGATTATTATCGATTTTGCTGATTTAGAATATATCAGCAGTGCGGGTTTACGGCTTTTGTTATTGGCAGCTAAAAAACTAGATAAAAAAGACGGAAAAATAGTTCTTTGCGCTATGCAGGATTTCATCAAAGAAGTATTTGAGATTTCCGGATTTACACCAATATTCCCAATAACGGAAGATCAAAAGAAAGCTCTGGCGAAATTCTAAATAGTATAAATCTTCCCTACTTTTGCTATCTCTATTTTTCCCTGATATCTTTTTTTAATAATTTCCTTCATAGGTATCTTGTCCATAACCGGATACAAATGATTAACGATCACCCGGCTTACATTTGCCTCTAAGGCAATCTTACCGACTCGGCGGGGACTCAAATGTGTTTTCTTTACATACTCCTGAGGGGCTGAACATTCCATTACAGCAGTATTAGCTTGCCTGCATAATTCCACTACATTCTCGTTGTAACCCGTATCACCTGTACTGGTGAACACCGTACCATCATTTTCAAACCTAAAACCTATACTATTTTTTGTGTGATAGGTCTTTTGAGAGCTTACTTTAATTGGTCCGTATTCAAGCTCTGAATTCGACATCTCCTGTATCTCAACTTTATAATTTTCCGAAACTACTGTTTCCCCATGAAGCTCCTTGATCTTTTTATAATATTCTTTTAAGCCGGTAGGGCCAAAAGCTTGGATATCCCTATTTCTATGACAAGCCGGATCGTTTTTTAGGGCAAACAGCAAAGCCGGAAAATCATTTATATGGTCTAGATGTAGATGAGTGATAAATATTGCATCAATATCTTTGTAGTCGTAATCAGTTTTAGTAATAGTATGCAATATACCGGTTCCACAATCAATCAAAATAAGCTTTCTGTTTATCTCTAATAACGCTCCGGAAGAATTTTTGCGATAATCCGGCACGCAGGAACCTGTACCTAGGGGAATATATTTCATAATTCTCCTTCTGTTTATGGATTAGTTTAATAATATTGACAGAAAATATTATTTAACTTTTTTTATAACAAAATGTTCTAGGAGGACATATGTCAATCAATTTACCAATAATTATAATTATTTTAGCAGTCATAATTATACTGAAAGCTATAAAAATAGTTAAAGAATATGAACGAGGAGTAGTCTTTAGACTGGGCAGACTATTAAGAGCAAAAGGACCGGGTCTCTTCCTATTGATACCTTTTATTGATAAAATGGTAAAGGTTCAGTTAAGGACTGTGACCTTAGATGTTCCCACTCAGGAAGTAATTACAAAGGATAACGTAACGGTAAAAGTTAATGCAGTAGCTTATTTTAGAGTAGTAAATCCTGAAGATGCAATTGTAAAAGTAGAGAATTATTTTCAGGCTACATCCCAGATAGCTCAGACAACTCTTCGTAATACTTTGGGACGTTCTGATCTGGATGAATTACTTTCCGAAAGAGAGAAGATAAGTGAAGAACTACAGACCGTTATTGACGATTTGACCGACCCCTGGGGCGTAAAAGTTAGTGTAGTAGAAGTAAAAGATGTAGAATTGCCCTCAACCATGCAAAGAGCCATGGCAAAACAGGCAGAAGCCGAACGTGAAAGAAGAGCAAAAGTAATACATGCTGAAGGTGAATTCCAGGCATCCAAAAAATTACGTGCTGCTGCTGATATTTTAAGTAAAAATACAGCTTCTATACAATTAAGATTTTTACAAACACTCACAGATATTTCTGCAGAAAAGAACTCAACAATAATATTCCCACTGCCTATTGATTTACTGGAGTCCTTCTATCAAAATAAATCCTGGTCTAAAGAAGCCATGAAATTAGTGGATAAATTCAAAAAAGGCAAACAGGACAAAGACGAAGAATAAATTACTTTGTTAATTTAAGAGATCTGAAACATATTATTAAGCTGGTATATTTTTATGCCAGCTTTTTATCCAAACTAGCTACATATTAATGAACCAGAAACACAACCTAACTAAAAATCTTAGTAAAGTTTCCTCCGGAACATTTTTAAGCAAAATTACGGGGCTGGTGAGGGATATTTTTCTCACCCATTTTTTAGGCGCCACCTGGGTAGCGGATAGCTTTGGTATAGCTTTTGTAATTCCAAATATGCTTAGGGGTCTTTTTGGAGAAGGAGCCTTAGCCGCAGCCTTCATCCCTTCATATACAGATATAAATGAAACTCAATCCAAAGAAGATGCAATTAAATTCGGTTTGAATATACTTACCATTCTTATAGTTGTACTGGTGCTCCTGGTAATACTGGGTATAATTTTGGCTCCTCTTATAGTTAGTATAATTGCTCCCGGTCTATCTACTAAAGCCACTCTTCTAACAGAAAAACTAACCCGTATTCTATTCCCCTATCTTTTTCTAATAGGACTTACCTCAATAATAATTTCTATATTAAATGTTCACACAATTTTTTTCTTACCCTCATTTTCGCCTGCTATGATGAATTTGGGCATTGTGGCGCCGGTTTTTATCTATTCCCTCATACATGATGCCACCTTGATTCAAAAAGCATATTTTTTTGCCGGAGGGGTAATATTTGGTGGCATATTGCAATTGCTGTCAAATGGCTTCTTACTGAAAAGTGTTGGTTTTAAGTTCAATCTACACATTGATCTTAAACATCCGGAACTAAAAAGTGTTTGGAGAAGGATGATTCCGGGAATTATTGGACTTGGTATAAGGGAGGTAAATGTACTTGTAGATACACTGCTCGCTTCTTTATTAGCAGCCGGTACAATCGCTTCGCTACAATATGGCAATAGATTAATGCAATTACCCTTAGGAGTCTTTGGCATAGCAATGGGTATAGCGGTTTTACCACTTTTTTCGTTACATACTGCCAAAAATGATCAAAAAGCTCTCAAAACCTCACTCACCGATTCGGTTAATATGATTCTTCTTATAATGCTGCCGATTTTGGGTTTAATTCTGGTTTTGGGAAAAGATATTATTGCCCTCATTTTTTTGCATGGAGTTTTTGATCAAAAAGCTTTACAAATGACATATAATGCCTTGGCATTTTATTCATTGGGACTTGTGGCACATAGTTGTGTGAAAATATTTGCAAACGCTTTTTTTGCACTTAAAAATACCAAAAAACCAATGATTATCTCCGGCATAGCTGTCATATGTAATATAATTTTTAATCTTATTTTGATGCGTATTATGGGGTTACGAGGTTTAGCTCTGGCTTCTTCAATAGCCGCTACTATTCAAGCTGTACTTCTTTTAGTTTTTCTTACAAAAGAGATAGGAAAAATTAATTTTAAACTAATCATAACAAACACCATAAAAATTGGAATAATAGCAGGCTTCATCACTATGATATCACATTCACTCATAACCAGTCCTCTCCTATTCCCCGATAAAACCAGCTGGGTCTTTCTCTTTCTGAGATTGCTAATTATTTTTATATCTGCCTTCTCTATTTACATAACAGGTTTAAAATTATTTAAAATAAAAGCCGTAGATAAAATCTACAATATCATAAAGAAGAGAATATCAAAAAAATAATTAATTTATAATTTCACATCTTCCAGGATTTCATCTTCCAGCTTTAATGAATCATTAATTTCTACTTTACCTTTTATTTTTACATTATTTCCAAAATATACTTCACTATTCACCTGCAAAGCTTTGCAATTTTTGAGAGAAGGAATACTTATAAAATGTTCATCAAATTGCTGCAATGTTTTGTAAAACTTAGGTATGAGTTCAATATTAGGTGGTGTGTTCAAAGTGTTATTTAATACTAACTTATAGTAATCATCTAAAACATACGCATCGCTTCTTACTGCCAGCAGGTCATTTGTCTTCTTTACAGGAACCAATCTGTCTTTACCTACAAGTATTGCTCTAGATCCCTCAAAAATACTTATAGCTGCTCCCATTGCACTTTCAAGCTGATAGACTTTTACTCCATCAACTACTTTGGGATTAATTATTAGAGAAAGTGGCAGACGTCCGTCATTTTCTTCTAATTTCTTCTTTAAATAGATCAAATTCACCCAGAGATTGTTCGTATTAAAATATTTATAATGGTTGATATTTTGAAAATATTGCAATTCATTATCCGGACACTGAGCGATTTCTCTAAGTACAAGCTGCCCATCTTTTGTTTCAGCCAAGTGACCACCCTTTTTATCCATTTCTGTTCTGCGGCAGACTTCCATAAGGAAGGGTATATTATTTTCTGCAAAAAATCCAAAAATATTTCTATCGACTATAGCACCCAAATTGTCAGAATTTGAAATAAAAAGATATTTGATTCCCTTATCCAATAACTTATCTAATATTCCGGTAAGTTGCATCGTCATATAAATTTCGCCATGACCTGGGGGGTTCCAGTTAAGTTTATTATCTTTCATTTGCAGAGGTCCGAGATTATCCTGACGAATTTTTGGAAATTTATTTTGTAGAAAATCCAAGGGTAAATCTTTAGTTGGCAAATCAGGATACTCCTCCAGATATTGTAATGTATCACTGCGAGTATTAAAACTATCCATAAAAAGTAATGGTATTTGCTCCTGCGTTTTATTCCTTAGGTACTTTGTTTGTTTAGCAATAATATCAAGAAAGTTGTTGCCGTTCTTTACTTGCAATAAAGACTTAACCTTATTCAAGCCCATGCTTGTGCCAAGACCTCCGTTTAACTTTACTATAGCCAGTTGTTCATAAGGTGGTTTCTCATAATCCTCCAGATCACTCCTTTTTTCAATTTTGTCGCTGCCGGGAGGAGCAATTTCGGATTCTGTTAACTTTCCTGTAGAACCGTGCAGTAATTGTCTGTAATAATCCATAAAAGATTTGATCACTATCTCATCCAGACCTTCATCTTGCATAATCTTCTTAAACTGTTTTATTTGATTTTCCATAAGTCTCCTTTTAAAATATTTTGTTTTTTTCTTGTATTAAACTAGGCCTGCTTAGTGTCAATATTTTTATAAAATCTAATAAAATAGAATTAATTTATGTTAAACCTGAAACAAAAATAATTTTGCAATTATATTTAATTTAATAAGTTTTATTATACAAAGGAAATAATTGTACTGCCTTTTTTTGATTAATACCAATTACAAAAACTTGATAACCAATTTCAAAATATAAGGAGATCTCCATGAACTGGCAGAGTTCTTCAAGTTATTTCTTAAAGTCATTCGAAGATTTGACTGACTACGAGAATATTGCAGGAACAGCAGAACCCAAATTAAAAAAAATAATTGAAAGGCACCCTTTACGAATTAGTAGTTATTATGCAAACTTGATTAACTGGGATGACCCTGACGATCCTTTAAAAAAAATGGTGGTTCCCTCCCTGCACGAATTGAATCTCAGCGGTTCCTACGATACAAGCGGCGAACAATCTAACACTAAGTTAGCGGGTTTGCAGCATAAATATTCACAAACAGCATTAATTATCGCTACAAATAACTGTGCATCTTATTGTAGATTTTGTTTTAGAAAAAGATTGGTAGGCCTTAATTCTGATGAAGTGGTAAAAAAATTTGAAGATACTGTAGGTTATATAAAAAAACATAAAGAGATAAATAATGTACTCGTAAGTGGTGGAGACCCATTAATATTGAAGACAAAATGGATAAATAAATTTCTGAGACTTTTATCAGATATTAATCATTTAGATTTTATTAGAATTGGTAGTAAAGTTCCGATTTATTTACCCCACAGAATTCTGGATGATCAAGAACTTCTGAATGTTTTGGACAAATATTCCCTACCTAATCGCAGATTGTATATAGTCACACAAATTAATCATCCCCGCGAAATAACTGATAAACTTGTTCAGGTTATTTCTCAATTACAAAGACGCAACATTATTATTAACAATCAGACAGTTTTGATGAAGGATATTAATGATGAAGCAGAGGTTATGGCGAAGTTACAAAACAGGTTAGTCGCCATTGGTATTAATCCCTATTATGTTTTCCAATGTCGTCCGGTAAAAAGGGTAAAAAAATATTTTCAGGTTCCCCTTTTTAAAGGGTATAATCTAATAGAAGAAGCAAAGAAACTAATGAACGGTCACAGTAAGAGATTTAAATATATTATGTCCCACAAAAAGGGTAAGATAGAAACTATGGGGATCCAGAACAATAGAATCTATTTCAAGTTTCATCAAGCCATGAATCCACGTAATCTTGGAAAATTTTTTTCCAGGAAACTTGATAAATCTGCGGGATGGCTGGATGAACTTTAAAATTGATAAAGTCAAACTTCCTTTGTTTTAACCAATACTCACCAACTGCCAGAATTATTGTAGATCCTTAGTTTTAAAAAAAATTATTAGTTTGGTTGACAAAGATTCTACAAGAAAAAAATTTTCGTTAACTTATATATGAGTTTTGAACTCATATTTTTGTTCTTTTTGGGCCAGTAACTCAGCCGGTAGAGTATCGCCCTTTTAAGGCGAGAGTCGAAGGTTCGAGTCCTTCCTGGCTCATTTCGGCCCCATCGTCTAGTGGTTAGGACATCAGGTTTTCATCCTGAAAGCAGGAGTTCGATTCTCCTTGGGGTCATTTTTTAATTAAGACAAATACTTCTATAATTTCCCCTATAACTACATTCATCAGCAAATTTATTCCAAAATTTGACAAACTATTGCCAAAATCATCCTTTTGTTTAACAAAATAAATTACAGGACATAAAATATGAAGGATGTTTATAAAGCAGCAGTAAAATTTCACGGACACAGTTGCCCTGGTTTAGCTATCGGCTACAGAATGACTCTGGCAGCTCTTGATTCTTTACATATAGAACGAGCAGAGGATGAAGAACTTGTAGCAATCGTACAAAACGATGCATGTGGCACAGATGCGGTACAATTCATCAGTGGCTGCACATTCGGTAAAGGAAATTTTATTTTCAAAGATTACGGAAAAATGGTATATATTTTTTACAATCGCAATAGCAAAAAAGCCGTAAGAGTATCACGAAAAACAGAAGTAAGACAAAAGATGAATGATCTCTCACGAGAAGAAATGATTCAGAAAATTTTAATCACCCCTACTTCAGAAATTATTAATTGTGAAGAGATTGACATCCAGGCTCCAAAATATGCAGAATTAGTTCCTACAGTTGTTTGCGATATTTGTGGCGAAACTGTTATGAAGACCAGAACTAAAGATTGGAATGATAAAAAAATTTGTATTTCATGTTTTAATAAAACTACTTAGCAAAATTTTTAGAAAGGAAAAGTATGATTAGTCCATTACAGCTGGTAAAAGAATTAAATTTTGTCAGAACAGCCGGTTCGCAAGAGGAAAAAAAGGGTTTCCAAATTCTTGAAAATTATTTAGATAAATTCGGAATTGGATACAAAGAAGAACCATTTGAGTTACATGCTTATTTGCCCGGAGAAGCTACCATAAATGCGGCAGGAAAAACATTTACTGCTTATCCATTTGGTTTGACTGAATCTGCAAATATTGAAGGTGAATTGGTATTTATAGAGAATCCGGAGAGCTTGATTTACAATAAAAGATCTTATAAGGGCAAGGTTATAATTGGAAATAAGTATTCCAACAAAATTCACAAAGCATTAAAACGCTGTCAGGCAGAAGCTTATTTTAGTATTGGCAGACCTTTAGTAGATGCCAACACAAGGTCTTACAGACAAAAAATATATGAAGAAGGGTATGTGCCCTGCCTAAGTATTGATTACAAACAGGGTGCCAAATTATCCAGGCTGGAAGGCAAAAAAATTAGTATTAAGATCAAACAGAAGGTAGATAAAAAACAAACACACAATCTTATTGCTGATATCCCAGGAACAGGTAATGATGAAAACATAATCTATGCTGTAGCCCATTTTGATACAGTTGCTAGAGCTCCTGGGGCATCTGATAATACCGGCGGTTCTGTTACATTGCTTAAAATTGCAGAATATTTTGCTGAACATAAACCGGAGCGCGCTCTAAAACTAATCTGGTTCTCGGGCGAAGAAATGGGATTACTCGGATCTCAGAATTATGTTAAAAAACATCTGGATGAAATCAAAGATAAAGCAGGTATTGTTTTCAACATTGATGTAACCGGAGATGATCTCGGTCATAATATCTATAAAATAATCGGGAGTAAAGAATTACTGGGATATATAGATGGTCTTTCCAAAGAAAAAGGTTTTATGTATAATGCTAAACTGGATATTTACAGCAGTGATGGAATGCCTTTTTCCAGGTACGAAATACCTTCGGTAAATCTGGCAAGATTTGGCGGCCAAGCCTCAGCGAATATTCATACTAAAAATGATCATGTAAGATACATCACTCGTCGGGGTCTTGATACCACAGTGGATACAGCCATTTATCTTATCAAAAAAATTGCAAATGCAAATATTTTCCCTGTTAAAAGAGAGATAGATTCCAGTCTTAAAGATAAAATTGAACAATATCTATGGAACCTGACCTTTGAAGAACCCGAACTGGAATGGACTCCAAAATATAAAAAAGATTAAAGAAATAGGAAGTTATTAATGAAGGTTTTATTCAAAAATATCTCGTTTTTATACACATTTAGGGACGATAATTGCAAAGAAGATGCCTACATTTTATTAGATGACAATATAATAGAAGAAATTGGCAATGGTAGATATGAGGGTGAAGTAGAGAAGGAATTTGACTGCAGAGATTATCTTATAATGCCCGGATTTATTAATATCCATCATCATTTTTATCAATCACTCTTTAGAAACGTAAAAGCAGTACAGAGTGCAAAATTGTTTGATTGGCTAACTTATCTTTACGAAAAGTGGAAATATATAGATGAAGAGGCAGTTTTCATAAGTACAATTATTGCAAACCTGGAGATGATCAAAAGCGGTGTGACCACTTCTACCGACCACCTTTATCTATATCCTCATGGTAACAACAATCTATTTGATACAGAAATTGAAGCAGCCCGGGAAACAGGGATAAGATTTTATCCCACCCGCGGAAGTATGTCTCTTAGCAAAAAGGATGGAGGTTTACCTCCAGATTCTGTGGTGCAAAGTGATGATGAAATCATGCAGGAGAGTGAAAGAGTTGTTAATCAATATCATGATCCTTCTCCTCATTCTATGCTGAGAGTCGGGCTTGCTCCCTGTTCACCCTTTTCAGTTACAGATGAGATTATGAAACAAACTGCAGAATATTCTCGTAAGAACGACATCATGATCCATACTCACCTGGCAGAAACCAGTGACGAAGAAGAATTTTGCCTGGAAAAAGTTGGAATGCGCCCGGTAGATTATCTTGATGATCTGGGCTGGCTTAACGAAAGAAGCTGGTTGGTGCATCTGGTCTGGCTCAATGAATATGACAGAAAAAAATTAATTAATAACAATTGCGGCATGGCTCACTGCCCCTCTTCAAATATGCGCTTGGGTTCAGGAATCGCTCCGGTCAGTTTATTAAAAAACAAGATGAGGATCGGTTTAGGTATTGATGGAAGTGCCAGCAACGATACCAATAATATGCTCTCCGAAATCAGACGTGCCATGCTGTTGCAGAGGGTAAAATATGGAGCAGATGCTATTACTCCATACGAAGCTTTACAATTTGCTACTGTAGGCGGAGCAGAAGTACTAAACATTGATGATTATGTTGGAACATTGGCTCCAGGAATGAGCGCAGATTTCATAGGTTTTGACCTTAATAGAATTGAATTTGCCGGTGGACTTTCTGATCCCCTGGGTGCACTGGTTCTTTGCGATGCAAAACAAGTTGATAT
>JAGXLO010000078.1 GCA_018334695.1 Candidatus Cloacimonadota bacterium | reverse complement strand
GGAGCATCAAATTCATAAGCCCCCATATCGATTCTGGCAATACCGTCATCATCTCCGTCCCAGATACGAACATTACCCTCCAAGTCAAAAAATGGAAGATTCAATCCGGAAGCATCAGGAGTTCCCGTGTCGATGCAGGGCGAATCTTGCGTAAGACGATAGTCACCATTGGCAGTATCTGCAAATAGGGGAGCTGCTTCGATATTACCTATTCCGCTCCAGGAATTTTCTATATCAGAGTATGAGATTGTAACAATTCCGGAAATATTTTCAATCTCCTGGGGGAAATCATTCCAGAGTATACTATTAATAATTTCGACTTCTGATAAGAAATGATTGTATAATGCATATTTACTGTTATTTGATATTGTACCATTGATAATCAAAGGTTTTGAATTCCAGTTATAGATTCCTCCCCCATTTTCAGAATGGTTGCTTACGATTTTAATATTTTTTATAACAGGTTCAGAAAACGATAGGAACATTCCCCCTCCGCAGCTATCCGAGATATTTTCTTCAATACTAATATTCGAAATTTTTAGGTCAGATTCGTGAGAAAAAATTCCACCTCCCTCTTTTTGAGCGTAATTATTTAGTATTGTGATATTGTTTAAGTATGGATCGTAAGAATCCCAACAGCATATTCCTCCACCTTTAGTAGCAGAGTTATTATCAATAGTTACATTTTTTATGGTGATTGTTGAATTATTCCAGAAAATACCCCCTCCGATATTAGAAGTATTCGATGAAATGTTAATATCATCTAAGCTGGAATTTGAATCTTTGATATAAACTCCCCCTCCTTTAGAAACAGCAGTATTGTTTAGGATATTTAAATGATCAAAATCTATATTGGAATTATAGCAGTAGATGCAGCCTCCATTCTCCGCATCTCCGTTCTTTAAGGTGAAGCCGGATAAACTTGATACTGTATCTGCAATGTTTTCACATTTAATAACACTTGATTCGTTACAACCGTCGATAATAGTTTGATAGATATAAGATGAATCTTGCGAATTATTGAATAAAGAAGATACAGTTATTGCTTTTTCCAAATAATCAACATTTTCGTAATAAGTTCCGGGATGAACCAGGACTGTATCCTCGGTAGAAGCTACCTGGATTGCGTATTGGATAGTGGAAAAGGGCTCTTGCTCAGTTCCTAATCCCGTAGAATCAGAGCCCTCTGTTTTAACGTGCCATACGGGACCGGGATAGATGGGTTGCAGTACAAAATCGACTCCGATAGTTGCCTGCCATGGTTCGACAGGAATATTTACAATTGTAGAGTCATAGTAACCAGGTAATGAAGCAGTAACATCGTATATACCCGGAAATATTGGTAATTGGTAATTACCATTTTCATCCGGTGATATTGAAAAGGTGTCTGCAGAAATCACTGCATTTTGCACTTCACCTATTGAACCGGCAAGAAGTATTCTGCCTCTAATTCTACCATAGGGTAATTGATAAAAAGGAAAAGCTCCCATGTCTGATCTTGTTCCATCAGGATCTTGGGGCAGATTAGGATCGCCAGTGTCAATGCAGGGTGATTTTGTAGAATCGTTGTAGGGGAAGTTAGCCCAGGAAAGGTAATAATTTTCATTTTGGGGGTTAACAAATTTAGGGTCTGAATCGATATTTGCCGTGCCGTTAAATTCACCCTGTATATCAGAATAGGAAACGGTAGCTGAGGCATAGTATGGAATAGAAAATTCTGAGTAGGAATCGTTCCATAAGACAGAGTTAACTACAATTACCTCACCCTCGGTACGTATAGCGGTTCCATAATTATCGGTCATAGTAATGTTTTCAAAATATGGAATATCTCCTTGGTCCGAATTGTGACATGTTATAATTCCGTATTCTGCACAGGAATTGTGAGTTAATAACATATTTTTTCCCATAAACTTCATACAAGAAATTGCTCCTGCTCTGCCGTCAGAATGGCAACTGTCAATAATGATATTATTAAAAATAGGAGCAGAAGCATAGTTGCTATAAATTCCTCCTGCTTTAGAATAAGCAGAACACCTTTTAATTATAACATCGTTAAAATTTGGTGAGGAGTTCCAAAGCCTTATTCCTCCCCCAATAGCAGCTGAGCCATTTCTTAAAGAAATATTTTTAATACTGACGTTGGAAATCTTATGAAAATTGATGATTCTACTTAAACTGTCAGCATCAAGAATTGTTGTTCGTTTGTCTTCGCCAATTAAAGAAACATATTCTACCCATTCCAGCGGAAATTTGTCTCCATTAAAATTTGGTCCGTATATTCCATCTAATAAATAAATCGTATTTTGATTGATACTATCCGCAAATATTTTTTTTAGGGCAAGATTGATAGTTTTGAGAGGTTCAGCTGGAGTTAATCCACTATTTGAGTCATTACCAGTAACAGGTGATATATACAGATCTGCATTTACAAGTGAATCGAGAAGACCGTATTGAATATCAAATTCGAATAAATCTATGGGTGAGGCATAATAATCACTGGGATTGATTACAGTAAATGTATCCAGAATTACGCTGATGTTTTCACCTTCAGAGATAAATATATCTTTCCCGTAACCATCGCCATTATTGTTATTATTTAGATAGATATTGCTTTTATTGATTTGATCGAACTCAATGTCGGAATTTTCAACAAATAATCCTCCATAATTTCTAGCAGCGTTGTATTTTATAGAAACATTTTTAAATACAGGTTCGGAGTCTTCACAAAATATACCACCTCCTTTTTCCCCGGAATTATATGATATTTCTACTTTTTCCAAATATGCATCTGATTCAATGAGAGAAATACCTCCTCCCTGATAATCCGAATAGTTATTTTTAATCTTTACATTAATAAAACCGGGGTTTGAATCTTCGCAGTATATTCCTGAAGAGTTGTTTTTAGAAATTGTTACATTGTTTAAATTAGCATTGGAGTTATTGTAAAGAGCTAAACCACCGCCTAAAGCACCTGCTTTATTATTGATTAATGAACAATTATTTATTGTTGGATTTGCCTGGTAACAATAAATCCCTCCTCCCCAATATTCAGCTTTATTATTTATAATTTTAAGACTATCAAGTATAGGACTAGAATTTTTACAATAAATAGCGCCACCATATAATTGATTGTCCTTTTCATCATGAGAGAAACCCTTTTTCAATGTTAAATTTTTGATAGTAGCGTGTTTAATATTGTTAAATTGAAGAATTCCATTAGTAAAATTTGCATCAAGAACAGTTTGCTCCATATCGTGTCCATGTAAAGAAACAAAATTCACCCAATCAATCGGAAAACTTTCTCCGTTCGCACCAGGTCCATATATTCCGGGAGCCAGGTATATGGTATTTTGATTTAAACTATCAGCATATATAATTGTTAAGGCATAAGAGATGGTTCTTAGTGGTTCGGTGGGTGATATTCCTGTGTTAGAATTATCTCCATCCATAGCTACATAGAGATCAGTATTTACAAGAGATTCATTTTTCCCGTGCCAGATGTTCATATTAATTTTATTAATAGGGGAGGCAAAATAATCGGAAGGATTTACTACAGTAAAAGTATCCACAAAAACATTTATATTGTCACTACTGCTCATGAAGATATCAGTTCCTAATCCTTTTGAGCTATTTACAATATTTGAGTAGATATTACAGCGTCTTTTTTCATGAAAACAAATATCTGAGCTCTCCTCAATAAAAATACCTCCTCCATGGTTTTCAGTAATATTGTTAGTTATATTAACATTTTCAAAACTTGAGGAGTTTGCTTTCAGAAAAATTCCACCAGCTATGTATGATGCGGAATTGTTATTAATTACTACGTTTTTAAAATTTGCAGTTTGATCTTCTGTATATATTCCACCTCCGATACTTGAATCATATTGGTGATTATTCCCAGTTGATGAATTGTTTTCGATATTCACATTTGTTAGCGACAGACTGCCCTCAACTGAAAAAATTCCTGCCCCTTCTTCATTGCAAGAATTGTCCATAATATCTACATTTTCAGCATAAAACTCACTATTTGATCCGGATACATAAATACCGCCTCCTCTTCTATTAATGCTATTTCCCCTAATTATTGCATTGTTCAATCTGCAATATGACCAATGCCTCATTAGTATTCCACCACCGAAACTTTCATAGTGCACCGACGTGTTATTTTCGATAATACTGTTTTCAATAGTTAAATCAGTACCATTTTCAGCGTATATACCACAGCCGTATAATATTGCCCCGCTGTGATTTGCTATTAAAACATTATCGAAAGCTGCATCTGTATTGTTAAAATATATTCCTCCTCCACACGAAGCACCCAGGTTATTAGTTATTTTAACATCTTTAATTTTTAAATCCGAATCAGTACAATAAATTCCTCCTGCATATGGCCAACTTCCAGACCCAACAGTATTATTTGATATGTCGGAATCCTCTAAAATTGATTCTGAATTATCAAAATAAATTCCACCACCCAAATGTGCATAATTATCTTTGACAATCAAATTTTTAAGTACTGGCGAGGAACCAATACATTTTATTCCACCGCCTTTATTAGCGTGTCCATTCTTAATAGTAAAACCACATAAAACAGCTGCTGAGTCTTCGCCATTAATTAATTTAACAACAGTATCTGTACGATCTCCAGCGATTATTGTCTTTGCAATAAGGGAAGTATCTTGAGTGATTAAATATCTAGAAGCAACCACAATTTTTTTCCCATTAAAATTGATGCATTCTACATAAGAACCCGTATCTACAAGAACAGTATCATAATTAGAAGCAACATCAATTCCTCCCTGGATTGTATTATAATCTTGCGGTATATTGATGGTAGCTGAATATAAACATATATTTATTGTCAAAAAAAGTATTAATAATATTATCTTTTTCATATCATCTCCCACTTTTTTCATATAATATTCCATATTGCCAACTCAACTTTTTTGTCAAGATAAATAATTATTATTGATTTGGATAAATTTTAGATAAACTACTCAATCACGAGCAATTTTCTGGTTTTAGCATAATTGTCTGTATGTAGTTTATAAAAATAAACTCCTGTGCTTAATTCCTTTGTATTAAATTCCAATGAATGTGAGCCTCTATTTTGTGGTCGATCCAGAAGTTTTTTTATCAATTGTCCCTTTATATTATATACTGAAATTTCTACGTGTGAGTTCTGCTTGAGTGAATATTTGATGGTGGTAGAATTTTGAGCGGGATTGGGATAGTTGTAGATAGTTATTTTTTCCGGTAATTCAGGTTCATCAACGGAATAGATGGGAGCATCAAATTCATAAGCCCCCATATCGATTCTGGCAATACCGTCATCATCTCCGTCCCAGATACGAACATTACCCTCCAAGTCAAAAAATGGAAGATTCAATCCGGAAGCATCAGGAGTTCCCGCATCGATGCAGGGAGAATCTTGCGTAAGACGATAGTCGCCATTGGCAGTATCTGCAAATAGGGGAGCTGCTTCTATACAACCTGTTCCGGGTGAGCAGTTATAATAGTTGCCGTTTTCATTGTTATAAAAATTGCAATATTCAATGGTTGGACTTCCTGAGTAAATATAGATTCCGTAACTACCTGTATTATAACTTGTGATTGTATTATATAGGCTTATATCGGAATTGTAGCCGAATATGGTACTGCCATTGCTGTTCTGGTTGTGAGAAATTGTGGAATTAACTAGGGTTGGATCTGAATCCCAGCAGCAAATAGAAGCACCTATCTTTGCAGAATTGTTTGTTGAAAGTATGTTGTATAAACTTGGATTTGAATTACTGCAATAGATCGTACCATCTTCATATGATTCATTATTTTCTATTATCAGGTTTTCCAATTTTGGATCAGCATTTTCACAATAAACTGCACTTCCGTATTCAGCGGAATTGTTTTTGATTATTAAATTTTTTATGTTTGGATTAGATTCTGAGCAGAAGATAGCACCTCCATAACCATCAGGATAACTGCCATTGACAGATCCGTTTTGCATTGTAAAACCATTAAGTACGGCATTATTGCTTCCATTCGAAATTTTTACAATCCTACCGTTTTGTTCGCCGTCCAGAATAGTTTGGTATATATACGAAGTATCATTTGTGGTTAAAAACTTTGAAGCAATTGTAATGTTCCTACCCAGGTAATCTAAATTTTCTGTATAAGTTCCCGTATCAACCAGGACTGTGTCGTTTTCCAGAGCATAATCAATTGCCGTTTGTATTGTGGTAAATCGTGCTGGTACATTTATTGTGCTTGTGTGCTCAAGTAAAGTAATATCAGGGAATATGGTATTTTCGGCCAGAGTCTGCTCTTCTGTAAACTCGGGAAAATAACCATCCTTTTCATAAGTAAATTCATAGATTCCGCCTGGTATATTAGCTGAGTAATAGCCAGTTGGTTCTGTGGTAACAGTGTAGGTAGAATCATGCGGTAAAATCATTTGCAGAGTGACTTCAATATTTGAGTGATCGGTTTGATTTTCCAGAAAAGCATATCCTTCTACTTCCAGATTATTACAGGCAGGATATTCTCTCATAAGGGAAGGATCCCCCTGGATGATCATACCATAAAACCAGGCTCTTTGCCAGCGCCAGTCGTCACCTACATCAACAGTTTGGCACCACCAGCTTTGTAATGATTCTCCCAGAGTGCTATCAGCAAAAGGCTGGTAAAATTCCTCAAAATTCAACATGCTGCCTGTTTTTGTGGAACCTAATGTTCCCAGACAATAATCACTCCCATAAACATACATTGCTCCCATGTTATCGGGAGTTGTAAAGCGAGAATTAGAACAAGCAAAAAGATTATAAAAATGGGCATTAGGATTAATAGGAGGTATCTCATAATTATGAACAAGCTCGTAGCTGGAGCCGCTGTTATAATAAAAGTAATGTGCATCGGGTCCGGAGTGGACATGCACCTGTATCATCTCATAATCGGCAAGCAAGCGCGGATTTTTGTAATCCCCCGCATTTGTTGCTTCCACCTCATCCACTAATTCAACAGAGAGATAAGCCAGTTCCAGGGCAGCTTTATATTCATTACCCCAATAGCTCCAGTCATCGTCTATATATGCCAGAGAAGTTTCATTTGCAGTAATTATTCCTTTGCGGAAGAAATGATTTTTAATAAAATATTTGTTCACAAGTTCTGCTTCATCAGCCAACATGGACATATTGTAGGCAGTTATTCTTCCTATTCCTATCTCGGGATGCATCTCACCATTATGAATTTCAAAAACACCATTTTGATCCATATCGAACCAGGTACCGTCAATATCAGAAAAATACAGATCACAGGGGAATTCCACCCATTGTTCATCGTCATCCTGAATACCATTATTGTTCCAGTCCTCAAACATCTCAAACCAGGCAACAGGTAGATCGCCGATCAATACTGCATTTTTTAGATTAAATAGATTATAATAATTTACAATTTTACTCTTTAATGTATCAATAGAATTGCCGCTGAATTCCAGGAGTATTGTATTAAATCCCTCCTCATTAAGGTCGGATTCGTAGGTTTGTATGGATGAGGAGATATCTTCATAGAGATAATCTGCAACGACTATAAGAAATGCCTTATCACGCTTCCGGGAAATACGACGCGAAATCTCTCTAGTATATGAGACTCCTTTAGGATGTTCTACTCTCCAATCCTCATACATATCGTATTCTGCTTGCGGATTTAGATCGCGGGTTACAGGGATATCTTTGTAAAAGGCAAAAAGGTTAGTGAAAGTGAATATACAGAATAGGACAAGTATAAAGAAAATGTTTAATTTACTTAATAGGTGTGAATTAAAAGATATATTTCGAGTAGTTTTTAGATATTTATTTGAATCATTATTTTTGGATTGATACAAAAACTGAAAAACATTATGCATAAATTCCTCACGTAAATTTTTGATTAAGTTACACTTTTTTATTTCACCGGTTAATGTCAAGTAATTGAGGCTTCAAAGCAATTTTGTAAATGTATTGTTGTTAGAATAAAAATAAACACCTATTTAAATAAAAAGGCTATGATTAAAGATAATTTTTTAATTATTTCGAAAATATCAATATTAACAAAATAAATTTATAAAAAATAGTGCTTCTAATAATAGCTCAAAACAATACAGTATAGGTGGGTTAGTAATATTCTTAAATAAAATTATATCTCTTTTTTTAAATCTTTAATTAAACAAGATATTGGGCGCACATAATCCCTTAATCCTGTATGCTTTGTTGCATGTTGGTAGGTACGGCTTTTATCAGGTAAATAAAATATATGTCTTTTTGAGCCCAATGAAGTTAGTTTTTTGTCTGAAAGATCTTCATCATAGGTCACAATGTTATAGAGATATTTAATTTTATGTTTACTAAGAGTATCTTTGTCAGCACTACTTACTTGTTTCCACCTTTCACGTAAAGTTCGTTTACATGAAATACCAATTAACCAATTATCTTTGGTTTTTATCCAGTTATCTATTTCAATGTCAGTTTCAAAGTGTTCAGGTTTTGAAGCAGAAGGGATATTGAAAAATTTTAATATAAAAGATGTGACATCTTCTAAACTTGAGCCAGCCCTGCCTTTTCTTTTTTGACCTGCTCTTCTTTCAAATTCTTGAACTACTGCAGTTAATAGAATACTCTCGTCAATATTATCAAACTCATATTCTTCGGAAATAAGAAGTTTCAGCATTGTATAAACTTTTATTATTTCGATACGTTCTGCAGTAAGACATCCTTTGGTTCCCAGTTCATCCCATTTTTGAACAATATCTGCTAAAGCTTTTTCACCTTCTTCTTCAAGAAGAGATCTACTAATTTCTAAAGTAAAATCTTTATCATTACTTGGAATATTATCTATTGCAATATTCAAGGGTTTCATAATAAATTCGCAGGTTAGTAAGAATATATCCATATCTCGTAGAGTTTTGATTTTATTATCTAATTCATTTAAAAAATTATTAACTCTGGATTTTATTGCAGTATTTTTTCTAAATCTATTATCAAATATTTTTTTAAGGAGACTTTTTTTAATTTTTAAAATTTTATCTTCATTATCTATGTCTGCTGTTAATTCGTCACTTGTTTTAATTGAGGTATATATTTTAGTTAGCAAGTCATTATCTTTGCCAATTGCACCATACTTATCATGGTTAATTAACATTCTGAGAAACCAATATACATTCCTCCATTTATTATTTACTATTTCCTTTTTAAAATTTTCATTAGCTTTCAAAATTAATCCTCATTTGCTTTTTTTCATTGTTTATTCTCTTTCTCGCCATTTGGCAGTATTCTTCTGATATGTCTATACCGATATAATTTCTTCCGTTTCTGATAGCAGAAATCGCTGTTGTTCCTGAACCAATAAACGGATCCAAAACAATCTCTGCTTCAGTGGAATTTATTATTTTATCAGTGAGTTCTAAAGGAAAAGGAGCTGGATGTTTATTGTTTTTTTCTTGTCCGATTTCCCATACATCACCAGCAGCATTTGCTTTAGGAGCAAGTTTGAAATCAGGTTTAGCAATAAGATATATTACTTCATAGGTTGGCAAAAAATATCCTGGATTAAAATTGATTCCACCTTTTCTTTTCCAAATTATTATTTGTCTTACTGGAAAACCCTTTATGATATCCGATCTGTCTTGAAGTAATCCATTTTGAACTCTCCATTTATGATTATAAAAAATTGCCCCATCACTTTTAATAATTCTTACCATTTCCTTTAAGCAATTACGCTGCCATTTTACATATTCTTTATGAGGTAAACAATCATCATAATTTGAATATCCATTGATAAGTTCTGCATTTTTCCATTTACCCCCTCTTCCATCTTTCATGCCATTACCCGTGGAGTTTTTTAAATTATATGGAGGTGATGTTACGATAACGCCTATACTATCATTTGGAAACTTACTCATAATATCCAAACAATCTCCGCAAATTATTCTGTTTTTATATTTATCTAATGACTCCATAAAATTTTTCCACAAAAAATTTTAAGTTAATATCAAACTATTGTAATTATTGTGTCAAGCAATCGAAAATTGTTGAGGTAAATGTAAAAATCACCTTAATATTTATGATAATTGACAAAGGAAAATTCTAAGTAAAAATATTAATACATTATATGTTTATAATCTGTTAATTAATTTGAATAAGGATGTAATTATTAACTATTTTATCGGAACATCAGGCTGGAATTATAAGCACTGGAAAGGTAGATTTTATCCGCAAGATATAAAGCA
>JAGXLO010000176.1 GCA_018334695.1 Candidatus Cloacimonadota bacterium | reverse complement strand
CGTTCTACTTTTACTACACTAAGAGCCGAAACAGATGTAAAAATTCTACGCCTCAATCGAAAAAAATTAATTAATTTTTTTGTTTATCAAAATGAAAAAATTTCCAAACGTTATATGATCAATATTACAAGCAGTATATATTTTAAATGGCGAAAAGCTTTACAAAAAAATATTCTCAATAAACTTTCTACTGAAACAGAAGGATAAAATATCATGAGTCTAAGCTTCCGAACCAACCTGAGACAAGAAATACCAGAAACCACTCTGGGTGAAGACAGGGCAAGAACAGTTAATCAAATATTAGATAACAATGAAAATTGGAAATTAGAAGCCCAGGATGTCATAAAAATGCTCCTTAAAGATATGGAGAGCAAAAAAGCATCCGATATTGATCTGGGTTCTGCCAGCTCAGACAAAAAAATCTGGATTCGAATCAGCGGCGTAAAACATCCAAATCTGGATGTACCTGAATATAACAATGACGAAATCACTTCAATTGTATTAAGTATTCTTTCTTCAAAACAAAAGAAGACGCTATTTGCAAACAAAAACATTGATTTCTCTATAGGTTTGCAGCTGGAAGAAGATGAATATGCTGGGAAAAGAAGCAGATTTCGCGGTGATGTTTATTTTGAAACAGGTATTATTGTAGCAAACTTTCGTCGTATTGGTAAAGAATTATTCCCTATAGAATCTCTTGGTTTTCCCCAAAGAATTGTAAGACGTTTGAACCTGGAACATGAAAAAACAGGTTTAAATCTTGTTACTGGAATCACTGGTGCAGGAAAGAGTACGACCCTAGATTCCATCATAAATATGAACAACCAGAGTAACGAAGCACATATTGTAATAATTAGTAATCCCATAGAATATCTACACAGCTCAAACAAATGTATAATTCGACATAGAGAAGTCGGTTCAGATGTTAACTCTTTTCGTGAAGGTACTACTCAAGCTCTAAGACAGGATCCTGATATCATTGTTGTTGGTGAGATGAGAGACCCCGGAACTATTGCCACTGTTTTAGAGGCAACCGACAGTGGTCACAAGGTATTCTCCACTTTACATACAAGTTCTTCTATCGAAACTTTACATAGAATTATTGCGGAATTTCCTCCTAACGAACAGACTCGTATAAGATACAGACTCGCTGACACATTAAAGGTAATTATATCACAAAAACTCGTTCCTGCTAAAAAAGGTAACCTCGTATTGGCAAAAGAAATTTTGTCTATGACAAGTTCTGTGAAAGCAGCGATAAGAAACGACAACATTTCAGAAATATTCCAGATGATTTCAGAGGGAAATAAGTATGGAATGATAACCATGCAGCAAGATTTATTTAAACTTTATAAAAAAGATATTATTTCCAAGAAAGCAGCTATAAGTTATGCAAACAACAAAAGGATTATGCTACAACTATTGAAAGTTTTATAATGAAAACAAAAAACCTTTTTGGGATTTTTCAAGAAGACTTAATTATTAGAGTTGCTCATCTTAAAAAATCTAAAGATGGTATAGAAATTCTGGAGCTTAAGAAAGCAGAAATGAATTATCCGCTTTACCTTGAGCAAATGAAAGAAGGTGAAGAGGAGGAAGCGGGAGAAAGGGAATTAAGCGAAGAGATATCTGAACTTGAAGAAGAATTAAATATTCCGGAGATTCCTGAACTAGAAGAAACCGGTGGTGTTGAGGAGGTTGAAGATGAATCTGTCCTCTCTGGGAAAAATGATCTAAAAGAATTACTACTCAAATTTAATAATAATAAATTTACGATTTCTTTTAATGCAAATGAGGAAAATCTTTCAATAAAATCCTTTCCCGAAGAATTTGCCTCCAGTAATACAAATAAAAAATTAGAAAAAGAGTTGCTGCCTAAAGAGGAAAGAAAGGAAATTCAATATTCTCTGGATCATATTATTGAAAATGAAAAAATTAAATCCTACCTACATAAAGGAAATTTCGAGCTTCTTTCTGCCTTAAAGGAAATAAACTTTGCTGTAACTAATAAGAAATTTAGATACTATAGTATTATACCAAACGAAATAGCACTACTAAACTTTGCCAGTGAAAATCTTCCTTTGAAGGATAAATCTTATTCAACTATTTTGTATATTGGTAAAGAATATAAAATGGGTCTAATTTTCAAAGAGGATAAATACATAAGAAATTTTCCCATAATCGTACCAGATACCTCTTCCCAGAACATTCTAGAGTCTGTTTTTTCAAAAATTCTGTTAGAGAAGGACAGTTCCACAATACCGGTTGCCAAAAACATATATATTGGTGGTGAATATGTTTCTGACGATGATATTAACTTTTTTCAGCAAAAATTCGGAGAAGAGACCACGGTTAATCGCCTATCCTTAAGTGAAGAAAACAGTTCTCTTATAGAAAATAATGAAAATATTACAGAAGAAGATATTGCAAGATATGTTATTCCATTAACCATTGCCTGGACAGGTTTACAAACAAATAAGGAAAACTTTTATTACCTGAATCTTTTACCGGAAAAGATCATAGAAAGTCAGAAACACTTTAAACTCAAATGGCATGGATATATTGTAATGCTTATGATTTTCGCTATAGCTTTTCTGGGAACCACCAAAAACATGCAACTAGAACAAGATATTACGCAGGCAAACAAACGGTCGGTAAAATTAAATAGTGAGATGAAAGAAAATAGGGTTCTGCTGGAAAATTTAAAAAGATTAAAAAGCAAATTGAGAAGTCTGGAAAAAGACGTATCATTAATTGATACTCTTACCTATAAAAAAAATAATATTCATTATATAATTTCAGAAGTAGGTAAAGCTCTAAATCAAAATCCTCTAAGCTGGATAACGGGATTTACAGGCAAGGAAAATACTTTTAATATAAATGGTTATACTACTCAACGCTACAATATTATTAGATTTTCGGAACTTTTTCCAAATTGTAAAATAGGTAGGATAGTACATGAAGAACTACATGATGTAACTATTTCTGCCTTTAATTTCACTTATGATTATCCGGATATTGATATAGAAATTGCACATTCAGAAACTGAACAAATAGAGACAAAAAAAACTAAAGAGCAGGAAACCCCTGAATCGGGAACATCTAAATCTCCC
>JAGXLO010000012.1 GCA_018334695.1 Candidatus Cloacimonadota bacterium | reverse complement strand
AAAGGTATCATCAGCCATTTTAATCGGTCCAAAACCTTCAGTAGCAATTATAGTTAGTCCAACATTTTCATGTCCAGTAATTGCCACACCAATATCATAGCCGAGGAATTGTTTTAAATCCTGGTCGTCTATACCGCCGACAATTATAGCTTGGGCACCTACTTCTTTTGCTTTCTCAATAGCAGGATAATCTACTCTTGATCCGCCCACAATTACTTTATCACGGAATGAATTATCTATAAGTTCACTTGTAAGAACTTCATTTGGTTCTTCCACAGCTACTTTTATTTCGGCATTAACTTCACCGCCAATACCAAAGATTCCCTGAATATAGGCTGACTTATTTTCAATTTCCACACCTTCTTCTTCATACACTTTGGTAACAACACCGCTGATAAAGGCTTTTACTTCTATTGGTTTGGGAGGTTCACGTAACAAAACCTGACCTGTAATTGAGGATATATTTTCCACAGAACCTGTAATTGGTGCTTTAACTTTGCTTTTGAAGAGTCCAAAGAGAGTTTTATTCATAGCAATAACTTCGCCTTCTTCAAACTTCTCGCCTTTTTCCTTCAACATTTTTTCCTTAACAGCACTAGCAGGAATTGCCAGCTTATTGGCTACATTCAGGGGAACTACATTACCGGGCAGGTCTGTTTTTGCTACCACGTCTTCTGCTTCTACTTTATCACCTTCTTTTACAGTAACTTCACCTTTTAAAGGTAGAATTCTATCTTTCTTTAGAATAGTACTTTTAGATATTTTTAATCCGGGAGTATATGCTTTAGCCATCTTTACCTCCTATTTCAACATTTCTTCTGGATAAGCTTTTAGCGCTTTCATCCATTTTAATAGAGATTTTACTCTCTCTTTTTCATCTTCAGGAATATGAAGTCGCATAGTTTCCTTATCCAATTTGGGATCATAAACCAATTCTCTTCCACGCGTATCAATAATAATGCCTACTACACCGCCAGTCAGGGTTGTTTCCAGAGTCTTATTTTTTCCCATTCCGAGATCCTGTCCCGACTGTGGTTCCAGTGTAGCCCGGGCTTCCTGGTCAACTCCAAGTTCTATTAAGCGCAGTTCGCCAAAAGGAATTTCTTCTTCATAAACTTCATCAGGTAATTCGATTTTCACTTTGAGTGCAGTTTTACCTTGTTTGTACTTTCCTACAGGAGCTACACAACTACCAAGATGAATCAGACAATCTTTTTCAAAGACCTGTGCCGCTGCTTTTTCATTAACATCTGCCAGAACACCTAGCTGAGGCATCATAAAAATACTATCCACAGCCAGTTGGGTCACACCTTCTGGCAGGAAAGCATCCATAAGCAACATGGCAGCCTGGTTTCTTCTGGGAGCATGAGATAAAACTCCACCACTTCCCACCAGTATATCAAGAGACATCATATCTACAATCGTCTGCCCGGAAGTAGATTGGCTGAAAGCTTCTGAAATTTCTCGTTTTCTTTGTGTACCTTTTAGCGTAACTGCAAATTCTTTGTGTTGTTCAAAGGCTAGCCTTAATGCTTCTTTTGCAATTGCCTGTTCCAAAATCAACTCTTCACTAAGAAATGGTATTGTAGTGGGTCGTATCATTTTATTTTTTATCATATTACGCACCTGTTTTTCTTCCATTTCAAATGGAACCCAGCGCATAATATTTTTCATTCCGGTCGATGCCAGTACATTGGAAATACTGTAACTCATTCCCAGGTTAGCACTAACAGTTCTGTTGAACACCTGATCCTCTGTAAAAACAGAGAACACATCAGTAGTTGCTCCACCGATATCAACACCTACAACTTCAATTTCTTCCAGGCGGGCAATGGTCTGCATTATATTTCCCACTGCACCCGGCGTAGGCATAATATCAATAAGTTTCGGCTCTTTGTCTTCTTCCAATTTAGCTCTTGACCATGACATTAATTTTTTGTAGCCGGGAGCCTGAGCCATAACATGTTCCATAAAAAGGTCGTGTATTTTATCCCGAGCCGGTCCCAGATTTTCTCTTTCTAGAACAGGACGGAGATTTTCCGTAATGATCAAATCTGTTTTTTCTTCCAGATTGTCTTTTACAAGATCACGAGCTTCTACGTTTCCGGCAAAAATAACAGGCAGTTGATAACTGGAGCCCAATCTTGGTTTGGGATCAGCAGCAGAAATAATTTCCGCCAATTCTGCAACATGTTTGGTCGTGCCGCCGTCAATACCACCGGAAAGCAAAATCATATCAGGGCGTAGATGTCGTATGCGTTCTATCTGTTCATAGGGAAGTCGATCGTCATTTGTTGCCAGCACATCCATAACAATTGCACCGGCACCTAGGGCTGCTCTTTCTGCACTTTCGGCAGTCATGCTTTTTACAACTCCAGCAACCATCATCTGCAATCCACCCCCAGCACTACTGGTAGAGAGATATGCATCCACTCCCTTATCACCATTTTGAGGGACGATAATTTTACCGTCTTCCAGAATCATCCTGTCTTTTTGACCCTGAATATGTATAAGATCTTCCACCTCTTCTACTGCATTCAAAACACCTTTAGTTACATCTTCAAAAGGGGCTTCAACAGTTGTGGGAGCTTCACCACGCACGATAAGGCGATACACGTCATCGACTTTTTCAATTAATATAGCTTTAGTTGTCGTGCTACCACAATCCGTAGCCAAAATTGATCTAATCTCTTTAGCCATTCTTCCTCCTTCGCGAATATTTTTCTACAAGAATCATGAGATTGTTTGTTTTAATTAAATAATTATTCATCTTGATTTTCTTTCTTATTTATTTTTTTCTTTAATTTCTTTTTTCGCTTTTCCCTCTGTTTCCTCTCTCGCTTTTCGCGCTTCCATTTACGTCTGTACTCTATATCTTTTTGATCTATCTTATCAAGTAAATATTCTATATTTTTGTTATCTTCTAGTAAAGCAGCAAATTGTTGATATTCAGTAGGATTAAAGATCAATTCCGCAAAAGGTGCCAGAAAAAATAAAAGCTGACTGGCAATAAAATTAAGAGGCCTTACTGATTCAATAAACATCAAAGCAGGAGAAGCCATTCGCCTTTGGGCAATAAAATCTGCAACTTTGTCCATAATCTTATGAGCGTCTTCTTCAGAAACTTCAGTAATGGGATAATTCATTAATTTACTCCTTGCTTATGCTCTGGCTAATGTGGCGCAGAATACTTTATCTGCACCGTTATTTTTAAGCTCCTGTGTAATCGAAGAAATAGTGGAACCTGTAGTAAAAACATCATCAACCAGCAAAAAATTTTGCCCGTGGACATTTTCCTTATTTTTCACACAAAAAGCTCCAGCTACATTTTGCTTTCTTTCGGCTCTAGATAAATTTGTCTGCGTTGCTGTAAACTTTTTTCTTTTTACAAAATCTTTCAACAGATCTATTTGCAAAATCTTACTTAAATTTCTAGAAATAATAAGAGCCTGATTGAACCCTCTTTCTCTTCTTTTTACTTTATGAAGCGGAACTGGTACGACAAAATCAATAGTATAGATAAACTTACTCTGTTCTAGCCTTTTCGCAAGAAAAGAGGATAAATATTTACCGATTTTCTGATATTCTTTATATTTAAAATTATGAATCATACTTTGCATAACTGGATTAAATTTAAAAATTGAAACAAATCCATCAAAAGGGAATTTCCGCTTACAATCTTCACAAATACCATTATAAGTAGATTTCTTTTTACAAATAAAACAGATATTTTCATCCAGAAAATTTAATTTGTTTTTACATTTTTCACATAAAATGGATTTTTCCGTCAACTTTTGCTTGCAATTAAAACAAAGTGGTGGATATATTAAATCCAAAAATTTAGAAAATTTATTCTTAATTGAATGAATATATAATGATCTATATCTCATTTCCAATTTATCTCCCCTTTTGAAAAAACCTGCTCCAGACTGACTTTGTTTTTTAGTACGTCCTCAGGATAATCCACAACAAAAATGTCATCACTTATTTTTTCAAAACTCCACTTTTCAAATGACATTTTTAAAACTAGATTATTGTTCTTAAAAACGTCAATTGTACGAGGAAATTTTTTTTTATACTTTAAAAATTCAAGAGCAAAATCTCCAAAGATTATTTTGTGAATATGTAGATTTTTTCTATTGAGAATTATTTTTAAATCCCCCTCTATTAGAACAGAATATTTGTTATTTTCTTCTTGTTTTATTTCTGCATTACTAATTCTTTGTACATAATTCTCCGAGAAAAAATTTAGAGCCTCTGCTTGATGGACAACATTATTGTGAGGTATAAAAATTTGCAATGAATCCCGATTAAGTACCTGAGCTTTTGGAGTAGGTGAAAGTCCCAAAAGTCCCCCCTCAAGTACATCGAATCTAAGCTTATTCTCTTTTTTAATTAAGACAAAATTTGATTTCATTTCCAGATTCTTCAGGCTTAGATTCACTATCCCTATAGCTTTAAATTGATGATACATTTCGAGCTGGTCCATCAACTGTTTTTTGATTTCGGGCTCTCTCCTGGAAACAGGCGCTCTAAAGATACTACAACCAACTATAAACAATGATATCCCCAGAGTTATTAATTTTTTCATGAATAGAACATCTGGCTAATTTTTTTTATAAATTGAAGCAAAGCCAATCAGGGCAGCTATTATCATCAAAAAACTTAAAATTTGTCCGGCAGTGAGAAAGCCAAAGATGTATCCCAGATGAGCATCCGGTGCCCGAAACAACTCTACAGAGCTGCGGAAAACTCCATAAAGAAGAATAAAACTCCAGAAAACGAATCCGTCTTTTAAATTTTTCTTTAGTAAAATCTTTAGGATTATGAAAAGTAAAACTCCTTCCAGTAATAATTCATAAATTTGGGAAGGATGCCTTGGTCTTCCGGCTGTATTAGGAAATACCATAGCCCAGGGTAGGTCTGTAACCCGCCCATAAAGCTCTCCATTGATAAAGTTCCCCAATCTGCCAAAAAAAAGACCAATGGGAGCTACTACTACTGTAGGATCAGCTAATCTGTAAAAATCATAACCATGTTTTTTACTAAAGAAGTAACCAAATATAATCACCCCTAACATACCGCCATGAAAGGACATACCTCCATTCCAGACAGCAAAAATTTGGAGAGGATGTCTGATATAAAAACTAAAATTATAAAAAATTACATATCCCAACCTTCCTCCCACGATAACTCCCAGCATGATATAATAAAATAAATTTTCATAATCTGCTTTGGATATTTTTATATGACGCTGCCTATAGAGATGTCTAAGCAAGAAAAATCCAATAACAAAAGATATGATATACATCATGGAATACCAGCGAAAGCTAAAATCGCCAATAGTAAAAATGTTAGGATTGATATCAGGAAATTCAAGCATTTTTTACCTCAAAATTCACAAATAAATCATATTGAACATATTAATTAATTATATAAAAATTTTATTTTTGCACCTTAATTAATAATTCAAACTCCTTTACGTCAAGGATTACTTAAATTATAAATTTTTTTCTGATCTACCGCTAATAATAATTATTTTAGAAATAAAGATAAAGTTTTCTGTGAGGTAATTAGCTGCAACTTGCAATTTGTTTGATATCCCTCAAGATTTCATTAAATATCTTCCGTATTTTTCATATCCTTATTAAATTTACTACTTCAATTACGATTATTATTTTCATTCCTACTTCGGTAGCAAGTAGCTATGATGTGAATATGAGACTCCACCTTGCCTACTATCTCCCTGACTTTCTGATAAAAATACTCATTTCTCTGGGGTTAGCGGCTAGCGGAATATTTATCTTTAATGACCGTGGATAACTTGGACTTTTTTATTTTATATAAAATTAACCAATAAAATTAAACTTCGTTGGGAATATCAATATACTCAACTGCTATATTAAACTTATTTTCTATCAATTCTCCCAAATTTTGAATACCGTATCTTTCTGTATTATAATGACCGGCATTGATAAAATTCATCCCTGTCTCTTCCAGTTCCCTTACCACATTTTCTTCGATAGCCCCACAAAGATAAGTATCTGCTCCCGCCCACATTGCATCAAGATAATTATTGGAAGCTCCACCTGAGATAATACCAATATTTTGCACCTTATCTTTTCCGCCCTGAATAGCAAAAGCAGTGGTATCAAGTTTTTCATTCACATATTCAACAAATTCGGAAAATGGCATTTCTGACTTCAAACTACCAACAAATCCTATCTCACCATATCTTTCCGTTTCTATTCTACATTTCTTTTTTAATCCCAATTTTCTAATCAAATTAATATTATTGCCTATTTTGGGGTGTGCATCCAGTGGGAGATGATAACCAAGCAGGTTCAAATCATTTTTCAGCATGAGTTTAAGTCTATTTCTTAAAAAAGAACGAATCCTGGGCGGGTCACCGAATTGATTGGCAAAAAGACCATGATGTACTGCGAGCATATCAGGATTTTTAGTCAAAGCAGCTTTAATAAATTTTTCAGAAAGTGAAACGCCTACAATAACCTTACCTACTTCTTCTTTACCTTCGAGCTGAAGTCCATTTTTACAATAGTCTTTGAATGTATCGGCTTCCAGATATTCATCACAAAATTTAACTATTTCATCTCTTTTTACTTTTTTCATAAATTCCTCTCAAAATTTTCTGATCTCACCATTGCATAAGCTATGTGGTTATGTATTGATTCATTACTATTTGCTTGAATTCTAAAATCCACTATGTTTTCATGCTTTTTTAGCTTTTGTGCAACTTCACGCACCACATCTTCCACAAATTTGGGATTCTCATAAGAGCTCTCAGTAATATATTTTTCATCGGGACGCTTTAACAAAGTATATATTTCCTGACTGGCGGATTTTTCTACCATCGCAACCAGTTCTTCAATCCAGACCAGTTCTTTATATCTAACCTCTACTTCCACATAAGCTCTTTGATTATGAGCATTCTTTTTGCTAATTTCTTTAGAACAGGGACAGAGAAGAACCACAGGCACCTTAACCGAGAGTATTAGTTTAAAATTATCATCCAACATAGCATTAAATTTGCACTGATAGGAGAGTAAAGATTTGTAGCCTGTTTTGGGTGCTTTCTTTTGTATAAAATAGGGAAAATTGAGCTGGATGTAGGCAGTTTCAGCGTTTAATTTTTCTTTCATCTCCTGCAAAAGGTCTTCCAGGCTATCTACAATATTTTCTTTGTGATAATGATGTAAAATCTCCACGAATCTGCTCATATGTGTTCCACGATAATGATGGGGCAAGTCCACACACATATCGACTTTTGCAATGGAATTTTGTTTTCCTTGCTCAGGATCATCAAGGATTATGGGGTATTCAATATCTCTTACACCAACTTTATTAATGGGAATATTTCTTTTGTCCGTTTGGCTTTGTATATCTTTCAATTTTTAATCCTATTTTACATTAATTTTACGTTACCGAATAAAAGTTGAGCCAAAAGACCTGCTATAGGTGGAAAGAAAAATGTACACCCAATTCTGATTAGGGCAGTTTTCCAACCCAGAATACCAAATTCCAAAGGCAATCTTCCAATAGCCCATAAAGACCAGCCTGTCATAAAAGCAACAATTGTCCCAATACCGGCACCAGCTTTAATAAGTGCTGCTCCAATCGGCAGTACAACATAGGGCCCGCCCTGCATCAAAGAACCCGCTACAGTTCCTATCATAATACCACGAAAACCGGATTCAGCTCCGAGCCATTTCGATAAAATCTCATGCGGAATCAAAACCTTTATCATACCCGCTGCAATAAATGCAAATATAATAATGGGAGTTACTTCAATCAATAAATCCAAGGCAAAATTCAAGCCTTTTACATGTTGCCCTTCGCCTCTAAAATAGCCAATTAGCAGCAAAACTATTGCTACAATGGCAACAATAATTGTGGGTACTAACATTCTATTTCCATTTTTTCTTTTGGACATTAATTATCTTAGTTATCTTCCTGGATATTTTTTTCAATCTCGAGTTTGGCAATTGTGTCACATTCCTCATTAATTATCTTATTGCTGTGACCTTTTACCCAGTTCCAGGAAATTTGATGTTTTTGATTTAATTTATCCAGGCTTTGCCATAAATCCATATTTTTAATAGGTTTTTGGGCGGCGGTTTTCCAGTAACGCTTTTTCCAATTTACCAACCAATTATTCATTCCTTTAACGAGATAGTTGGAATCTGAATATAGTTCTACTTTAGTGGGCTTGCTAAGAGCTTCTAGACCCTTTATGGCAGCCATAAGCTCCATACGATTATTAGTGGTGTTCTTTTCAAATCCAGATATTCTACTCTTATTATCTCCACGTTTTATGATTGCAGCCCAACCTCCGGGACCGGGATTACCTTTACATGAACCATCAGTATAAATTTCTACAAAATTCATCTTGTACATTAGCTCCTTCAAAAATATCTTTACATTTTATCTGCCTGTCTCTGAAATTGTGTCAAGTTATTACATTTTATTAATTACGTAAATAATGTATAGGAAAATAGCAATTATAAAACATAAGAAACAGATTTTTAGGAATACAAAATTTATCCAATGGAGCAATCTTATTTTTGCTTTAAATTTGATATTACATTTTTATTAACAAATTAGACTTATGAAAATCCTCTCCAAATATATTCTTAAAGAGCATACAGGTCCATTCTTTCTATCTATAGTGATAATAACCTTTGTCATGCTGTTAGATAGGATTTTAGATCTTTTAAACCTGGTTATTACCAAACATCTGGGACTTTTTACCACGGTAAAGGTTTTTGGCTTAAGCCTTCCTTTTATGCTAGCGCTTTCCATACCCATGGGAGTTTTGGTAGCAAGCATAATGGCATTTGGAAGGCTAGCTTCTGATAACGAAATTACAGCCTTCAAAGCCAGTGGTATTAACATTTATTCAATGATGAAGCCGGTAGTAATTGCTGCTATTCTCCTTTCGATATTTATGATCTATTTCAATAATAATATTCTTCCGGAAAGCAACTACGCACTCAAAAACCTGCTTATTAAAATTCACTCCAGACGACCTACCTCCGAATTGGAAGCCGGAATTTTTACTAAACTTAAGCATTACAACTTTTATTTCCATAATAAAGACGAAGAAACAGGCTTGATGCATCAGATTGTTATTTACGATAAGCAGAATAGAGAAATCCCACGTATGATTACAGCTAAAAAGGGTAATATTGATCTTTATAATGGAGGAAACGCCCTCACAGCCACACTTTATGACGGTGAAATTTATGATAGTGATGAAAAAAACAAAAAAGATTATACTGCTATATCTTTTAAGAAATATAAAATTAGAATACCGGATCTGGGTATAAAAGTACATGAGGCGGGTAAAGCCCAGCGTGGTGATAGAGAGATGAGTTCCGGGGACATGCAAAATAAAGTTGAGAATTTGAAAAGAGAACGTACTGCTGCAATTCAAAAACAGAATAAATATGAAAAAGAATTAGCAGAATTGAAAGAAACAGAAAATGCTGAGAAAAATACGCAGCAACAAATCAAAAGAACCAAACACAGGATAAAAATTCAGAAAAATTCAATTAATAATTTAACTAAGAATATCTACAAGTACAGGGTCGAGATAGAAAAAAAGTATTCTATTGCTTTTGCCTGCCTCGTCTTTATTTTAATTGGAGCTCCTATAGGCATGATGACAAGGGCTCATTCCATAGGTATAGGTTTTGCCATCAGCACGATCATTTTTGTTGTTTACTATATATCACTATACGGTGGAGAGGAACTGGCAGATCGGATGATCATCTCACCCTTTATTGGTATGTGGATCTCCAACATCATTTTTACCATTATTGGAATATATTTGATTATTTATTCTGTTCGTGAAAGAAAGATAATCCATGTTGAAAAAATAAAAAATATTTTTAAAAAGAAAAAACAATCAGATACTAACTAAAAAAGTAATTAAGAATGAAAATAATTGATAAATACATATTTAAAAGTTTCGTTAAACTATACTTCGTAATTCTCTCAGCATTTGTTGCAATTTTTTTGGTTGTTGAGTTTTTTGAAAAATTCAGCAAATTTCTAGGTCATGATGCCCAAGTCTTTGATATTATAACATACTTTCTTTTACGAATTCCCTATATAGCGATTCTTTCTTCCCCTGTAACTCTTTTACTAGCTGCCCTATTCCTTTTCCATTATCTAAATAAAAACAACGAAACTATTGCCATTAGAACTGCCGGAATGAGCATTGTTCGGATGTCTTTGCCTCTCTTTTCTTTTGCTCTATTCATCAGCCTATCTATGCTGTTTTTTGGTGATAGGATTCTAGCTTCAGCCGAACAAAAAAGAGATTATATAAAAGAAGTAAAAATTTATGATAAAGAAGAACGCAAGTTTAAGATGCGTTCCAATATACAATATAAAAATGAGGAGGGATATTTATTTTATATTGGATTTTTTGACGGTTATAGAAATAAAATCAAACACATTGATATTAGTAAATTCAAAAACAATAAGGTTATTAAAAAGATAACTGCTAAAGAAGCAAAATGGGAAGCTGTAAAAGAAGACAGTTCAAAACTGGTGTTTTATAATGGAGAAGTTCGCAATTTTTCTGCGGGAGAACAATATTCATATGAAAATTTTGATAAAATGGTATTTCCACAAATCAATATTCAGCCTCTTGATCTTGTAAAAAGTAGTAAAGACCCTCAGGAAGAGATGGATTATTTTGAATTAAAAAATTATATAGAGCGCTTAAAAAAAATTGGAGAAAATTATCAGGCTGAACTTGTTGAATTAAATGTAAAGATTTCGTTCCCTTTTATGAATTTTATAGTTTTACTTTTTTGCATACCAATTGCAAATTTGACTAACAGAAACTCCACACGCGGATTAGAATTCGTATTAGCAATTGCTATAGCTTTTTTGTATATTTCCGTCTTAAGACTAGGGCAAAGTCTTGGCTACAATGGACTGATTTCACCTTTCTTTGCTGCCTGGTTTGCCAATCTAATTTTTGCTTTTTTGGGTATAATTCTGCTGTGGAGAACTCGTCAAGTTTAACTCCCCCAAAAAATGCCCCCTAGGCGGCATAAGACCCAAGATTCCTCAGCAACTTCCCCAAGTTAATATAGTTTAGTACAAAAATCGTGCCAAACCCTTGATACCCGAACAAACCCCCTAAATAAAGGCATTTAAAATTTTCAATTGCTCTTAAATGTTATCATTTTGCACCAAATGAATTGCAACAACGTTGCAAACCTGCTACTATTATAAAAATATTGCTGAATATTTAAATAAACATCTAGCCCCAGAATCCTATACATTATATTACCGAATCGACAAAACATTTTGTAATATTTGACAAAAAAGAACTTGTCTTGAGAAAATGTCGAAACATATGTGGAAAAATTGTGCAAACAGGTTTACGGACTATAAAGAAATCGTTAATAGAGGTTTGTTGTGTCTCTTAAGGATACGAACGAACTGTTTAAAATATTTAATTGAGCATTTATGAAATTTCATAAATGCTTTTTTTTATTTAGAAAGAGGATAACTAAATGAAAAAGTCTCTGGAAGTTTTAACTGAGTTACAAAAACTAGACACAAAAATAATCAAACTCCAAAAAGAAGCCGAACGTTTACCTAAAGCACTCAATAAATTGCAAAAGCAATGTGATTCTCAAAATGAATCAATAGAAGAGCTCAGTCAGAAACTAGAAGATAATTATAAAAATCAAAAAAATCTTGAACTGGATATGGCAGAGAATAATAACGAAATAAACAAATACGAGAATCAATTGCTCTCTGTTAAAACAAATAAAGAATACAAAGCTTTGAACTCAGAAATTTCATATCGCAAAGAACAGAATGCCGAAATTGAAGAAAAACTGATAGAATTAATGGAAGATGAATCCAACCTGAAAGAAGAAAAAAAGAAGCTTGAAGATTTATATGAAAAAGACAAACAAAAGTTGGAAGACCAGAAGAAGAAAATTGAAAAAGATATTGACGAAATAGAAAAAAAGATTAAAGATTTAAAGCAGAAGAAAGATAAACTGGCAAAAGATATTCCTTTACAACTTTATCGCAGATATAACAGATTAATAAAACATAAAAACGGAAGAGCCCTGGCTACTATCGAAGATGGTGTTTGTTCAGGATGTCATTTTAAGATACGCCCTCAGATTATTTTAGAAGTAACCAAAGGCGATTCTATCATAACTTGTGAGAACTGCTCAAGAATTTTTATTCCTAATAACTAAAGAGGGAAAGACGATCGCTCCGACTTGCCGGAGAGGAAAGTCCGAACATCATGAGCAGGATACTTCCTAACGGGAAGATTCAGTGATGGATAGCTAGTGCCACAGAAAACAAACCGTCCGCCAGCCGGCGGATAAGGGTGAAAAGGTGGTGTAAGAGACCACCAGTATTGATGGTGACATCAATAGCTTGGTAAACCTTATTCGATGCAAGGTCAAATAAGGGAGGACTTCTTAGGAATACGAATTGCTCAGTTCGTCAGACTCCTGGGTAGACCGCTAAAGGTCATTCATTGAGTTGGAATTTACTTCTGCCTCGATGATTGATTCAGATAAATGATCGTCGTTCCATCTATTGATGGAAAACAAAATTCGGCTTATTTCCCTCTTTAGAAAGTTTTATAGATTGGAGTACTTATGAGAAAAAGATGGCTGGTAGATGAATCCAGTGTAGAAATTGATATAGTAAATAGACTCAAAAATGAATTGAATTGCCCTAAATTCATAGCTGAATTTTTAGTCAAAAAGAATATCGTATCTAGAGATAAGGCAAACAAATTCTTCTATCCAAAATTTATGCATCTCAATGATCCGTTTCTTTTTAAGGACGTGAAAAAGGCAATTAACAGAATTTGGCAAGCAATAGAAAATGATGAAAAAATACTTGTCTATGGGGACTACGATGTTGATGGAACCACTGCAACGTCAATTTTACTTTTAGGTTTACAAGAACTGGATGCTAATATAGAATTTTATATTCCTAACAGAATGATAGAAGGATACGGATTGTCAGCAGAAGGTAATACAACAATTATTGAAAGAGAAATCGATCTTGTTATCACCGTTGATTGTGGTATAAATGCCGTTGAAGAGGTTGAAGAATTGAACAAAATGGGTATTGATGTAATCATAACAGACCACCATACACCTCAGAAAATATTACCCAAAGCCTATGCTGTACTTGATCCAAAATTAAAAGGTTCTACCTACCCCTACTCAGAACTTTCGGGTTCGGGAATTGCCTTTAAATTATTGCATGCACTTTTCCTGCAAAGAGATAAAACAGGTATTGAAAAATATACTGATTTGGCTGGATTCGGTACTATTGCTGACATCGTACCTCTAAATGGAGAAAATCGTACCTTGGCAACACTGGGGATCGAACAAATGGAGAGTCGCCAAAACCTCGGTCTTAAACACCTAATGAAATTCTGCGGCTTAAAAACAAAATCTATCAAATCAAGTGATGTAGTATTTAGACTTGCCCCCAGGATTAACGCAGCAGGGCGATTAAGCAGTGCTGATAAAGCAGTAAAATTGATGACATCCAAATATCCGGAACCGGCAGAATTTCTGGCTCGCTCAATTCATATGGAAAATCAAAAAAGACAACAAATTGATCAAACGACTTTTCATAGAGCCTGTGACCTGATTGATGCTAAATATGATAATTTGGATGATGTTTACTTTATTGTCCTTGCTTCTGAGGACTGGCATCCAGGCGTAGTGGGAATAGTTGCCTCAAAAATAGTTGAAAAATACAATAGACCCACAATTTTGATTACTATAGACAATGGCGAAGGATGCGGTTCAGGTAGAAGTATAAGAAATTTTAATATATTTAAATGCCTGCAACATTTTAAGGACGACCTCATAAGTTTTGGCGGGCATAAATACGCAGCCGGTCTTTCTATTTTGCCTGAATACATTCCAAAATTCGAAAAAGAAATAAATGAATATGCAAAAGCTGCCATTTCTGCGGAAGATATAAAACCACAGATCCGAATTTCAAGTGAGTTGAAATTAAAAACAATAGATTTTGAATTCATCAAATGGTTAAAGCTACTGGCACCGTTTGGTCCTTCAAATATGAATCCTGTTTTTATGTCAAAAAACGTAAAGGTGATTGGTTATCCCTACACAGTGGGAACAAATCATCTAAAGATGAAAGTTGGAAAAGCAAATCATATTCTAAATCTAATCGGCTTTAATATGGGAGAACTGGCACCCTCTCTTAAGAAAGGTTCAGCAGTCGATATTGCTTATTCTCTGGAAGAAAATGTCTGGAAGGACAAAAGACGTATTCAGGGCAAACTTAAAGATATAAGACCTCACAATGGATATTAAAAGCTTTTTACAACAATTTATACTTATCCTCTTGTTTATATTTTTATTATCAGGTTGCTCGTCCTTAAATATCGACAGTTATCCACCTATCCCCCAAAGACTAATTCATCAAAAAACTTTTAGCGTTGATATATCTCCCCAAAAAGTTTTGTATAATGAAATCTCTCAAACTTTTATAATTCTCGGCTCCAGCCAGAATTCAATATATATTTTCAATAAAGACGGCGAATTATTACATAAAATAAACAAATTCGGTGAGATTGATGAATTTGGATTTGTGTCTGATATTTCTATTGATACTGCGGGGAATATCTACGCTCTTGATAGAGATTTTAATAAGATATTTAAGTTTGACGAAATGGGGCAATACCTTTCAAATATTTCTTTGGCGGAAACTCGAGAACCAGAACTGCTTGAGATTAAAGATAATGGCAATTTTTTGATTTATGATTCATTTACCAATGAGATCTATTGTTTGAGTTATAACAGGGAGTTAAGATATACATTTGGCAAATTCCAATTGATAGGACCTGCTAATATCTGTTCTGCTTTAGATTTTAATTATGTTCTGGATACTGATACCAATGCAATAATTATTTTCGATAATTTTGGCAGTTTGATCAATACTTATAATCCCCAACAAAAAGTCTTATCAATTGCTTCCTCCAAATATTTTCTTTTTTATCTAAATGATGTATCACAGATTTATCCAGTTAAACAAGACTATTTGATAAATAAAGAAATAATAGATCTATCCTCGCTAAACAATATTATTAACCCTACCCAAATATTCATTATGGGCATAAACGGATTAGGCGTTGTAGAAAAAGGCAAGATTCATCTTTTCCAATTTTCTAAATAAGCGTAAATTACTTATCTTTTTTCAGTAATTACTTTACAATTTTTCAACCTCAAAAATATTTTTGACAAATTAATTATTTATCTGGATATATGTTTGCATGAAATATAAAAAATCAAACTGGGTACTGGTATTTATCAGCGCAGTATTTTTTACACTTTCTTTTATTGGTATAGGCTTAGGCTTTCTATCCTTTATTGCTTTTATTCCTTATCTAATTTTCCTTGATAATTCCAATACGAAAAATTGTTTTTTACCTGGGGCTTTACTTGGGTTTATTATTAGTGCTGCCAGCTTATATCCAATTATATACGTTAGAATTTATGCTTATATTGGTCTGATAATTGCCCTTTCGCTGTATTTTGGATTACTAACCTGGTTTTTTCAGACCATTCATTATAAATTTAAAAAAATATTTTATTTACTGCTTCCCTTTCTCTGGGTAGGTTTTGAGTATTTCATGACTCTGGGACAATTGAATTTCCCCTGGTTCAATCTTGGTAATACCCTTGTAAACTATCATTATCTTATTCAATTTGCAGATATTTTGGGAGTTTATGGACTATCTTTTCTGGTCCTCGCCACTAACATTTTATTATATAAAATATTCAGCAGTTCATACAAATATATCTTTACCGCTATACTTATTTTTTTACTATGGATCGGTTATGGTGTATATCGCGATAAGACCATAGATTTGCGTGGAGAAAATTTTCGGATAGGTTTAATCCAACTAAATATAAAACAAAGAGATAAGTGGAAACCGGAAATGCAAGAACCCACCATTAAAGATTATTCCAAACAAATTAGAAAACTTACCAACAAAGAAAACCTTCAATTAATTATTTTACCAGAATCAGCAATACCGCTTCATCTTTTACATAATTTTTCTACAAAAACAAGAATCTCTGAATTGGCAAAAAATAATAAAATTAACATCATTACAGGGTTCCCTGATTACAAGGTTGATTTAAATAGTAGTAGAATAAGTCATAAATTCTACAACAGCGCTACTCTGATAGATAAAAGTGGCAAATATCATAAAAAATACGATAAAATCAGATTAGTGCCATTTGGTGAAAGAATTCCCCTTTTGGAAAAAATACCTATTTTAAAAAAGCTGCAGTTTGGTCAAGCCAATTTTGAGTACGGAGATGAATTTGTGCTCTACGAGATCAATGATTATAAATTTCCGGTAATGATATGTTTTGAAGGTGTATTTCCAAATCTATCCAGAAAGTACTCACTTAAGGGTGCTGATGCCTTAATTGTAATTACCAATGATGCCTGGTTTAAAAATACAATTTTTCCTGTAGAACATGCCAATAACACCTTATTAAGAGCAGTTGAAACCAGGCTGCCTTTGATACGAGTAGCCAATACGGGTATATCATATTTTGTATCCCCTGTGGGGGAAATCCTTAGGGAACTACCACTTTACGTTAAGGGCAATCTTACTTTTAATCTCGTAAAAACTGCAAATGAACAAAAGACCTTTTTTGCAAAATATGGCTACTTATTTGCACGTCTCTGCTTTTGGCTTTTTCTGGTAACACTCGTCTATTCTTTTGTAATTAATCTTTTTCTTTTTAGAGGGCGATAATTATGAAAAATAAATATTATTATACAATTGGTGAAACAAGTAAAATAACCGGCTTAGAACCACACGTTTTGCGCTACTGGGAAACCGAATTCTCCCAGCTCAATCCAATAAGACGAAAAAGTTCCAATAGAAAATATACACAGAAAGACATAAAACTTATAAGAAAGATAAAGTACCTTCTCTATGAAAAAAAGTATACCATAGAAGGTGCTAAAAAAAGGCTTAAATCACGCGATAAAGTTAAAATCCAACCGGACCTTTTTTCACAGGATAAAAAAGCAATAAAGACTCTAAAAAAAATAAAAAAGGAATTATCTGAAATTCAAAAGAGTTTAAACAATTTAACTAGTTAAAATTTAGTCCCCATATTATCTAAATAATACTGCCTTAACTGCCCACAGGCTGCATTGATATCGTTACCTAACTCTCTTCTTATAGTTACGTTCATACCTCTGGATTTTAAGTCATTATAAAATCTCCGTACTGCCTTTGAGCCTGGTTTAGCCAAATCGAATTCAACCACAGGATTTACAGGAATTAAATTTATGTGATAAAGCATATTCCTTAATAGTTCTTGGAGCTTAGCAGCATCTTTTTTTCGATCATTAAAATCCTTAACCAGTGCATACTCTATTGTTATTCGGCGGCTTGTTAAGTCCAGGTAGTTTTCGCAGGCTGAGATAATTTCACTTATGGAATATTTGTGAGCCATAGGAACTACTTCTTTTCTTTTTTCGTCAAAAGGTGAATGCAGAGAAATTGAAAGTGTAATTGGAATTTTTTCCTCAGCCAATTTATAAATCTGGGGCACTAATCCTACCGTGGAAAGAGTAATATTGCGATAACTCATATTTTTCCCTTTGGGTGAATGAATTATACGGAGAAAATCAAGTACATTATCATAATTGTCCAAGGGCTCACCACTTCCCATCAAAACCACGTTTCTTACATCAATATCTTGATTTTTTTGCACGAGATATATTTGATCTATCATCTCTGCTGGAGTTAGATTGCGAATCAAGCCATTTTTTGTGGAAGCACAAAAAGCGCATCCCATTCTGCAACCTACTTGCGTAGAAATACATTGAGTATAGCCAAATTTGTACTTCATAAGTACGGTTTCAATTATATTTTTATCATGAAGCAGAATTAAATATTTACTAACTTCGTCCAATTTAGAGTCATATTTTTCTAAAATTTCCATTTTTCTACCGGGAAAACGCTGCTGCAATTTGGCTCTTAGATCTTTTGGTAATACGTGAATATCCATGATTTGCGGAACCATATTATTATGGATCGCATTAAAAATTTGCTCAGCCCGATAAGACTGCTCTCCTAAATCTTTTACATATTTAGTTAGCTCAGAAAATGTTATTGATTTTATATCTGTAATTTTTTCTTTGCTTTTTTTCATCAAATGTAAAATTTTTCACATGCTACATTTTGTCAAATTTTCTGCAAAATAGAGAATAAATGAGATATATTTTGACATTTAAATAGGTCAACATAGATTTTAGAACAAGAAATTAGCACTCCCAATAATTGAGTGCTAATTAAGGAAAATAAACATGAAGTCGAAAGAATCAAAAATAAATATGGACTCGAAATATAATGAGCAATTAACTCCTAGGCAGAAAGATATACTTAAGTCAATTATTCTTGAACATATCAAGAGTGCTAAGGCGGTAGGGTCTAATATTCTTACAGAAAATTATGATTTCTCTGTAAGTTCCGCTACAATTCGTAATGAAATGATGCAACTTGCGGAAAAGGGTCTGATTGAACAACCCCATACTTCTGCCGGACGTATTCCTACTGAAAAAGGTTACCAATTTTATATTAATGATATTCTGGATTTCAATAAATCTATCCCGGAAAAGACCATCAAACTTATGCACAATCTATTAACCCAAAATTACAAAAGCCTGGAGCTGATGCTATCTGCTGTACAGAAATTTTTAGCACACGTTTCAGGACAAATGAGTATAATTGCAGAACCGGATTTTTCTTGTGGGAATATCAATAATTTCAATATTTTTCAGATTGATAATAACAAACTGCTCGTCGTATTGAGTTTGAGTGGTGGATTTGATAAAACATTTGTCATTCCAAATGAAAGTTCTCTCTCTTCAGCCCAAATTAAAGCCCTTGTAAGATATTTAAACGACAGATTATCAGATAAAACTATAAATGAAGTCAAAAATTTTCTTTCTACTGAACTTGAAAACGAAGATAATCCAAAAAATGAAATCATTCTGGAAATATACTCCAAAATTAATGAAATCTTAAATAAAATCAGTGATCTTACGTTGAGTTTTGACGGAGAAGTTGGATTTATAAGTCAGCCTGAATTTGATTCCCAAGAAAAAATTTTGAACCTGCTTAAAGTAATTAATAATCAAGAATATTTTACAAATACATTTAGGAAATATGGTGATAATGATTATACGATTCTGATGGGAGAAGAATTCGAAAGGGAAGAATTTGATGACCTAGTTTTGATATTCGGTAAATATACAGCTATGGATTTAAATGGTTATCTGGGTATTCTGGGAACTAAGCGAATGAATTATAGAGAGAATATACCATTGATATGTTTTGCAGCCAAAATGATTACAGAATTAACTCGAAGCGGTACTGTAATACCCTATCGCTTTGTGAATTAAAGTCGGAGGATGTAGATGTCTAAAAAAGAAAAGAAAGAACAAACAAAAGAAAAAGAAATGCAAGACCAATTAAGTGAAAAAGAGCAAAAAGCAAAAAAAGAAGAGGAAGAAGAAAAAGATATTGTGGAAAAGCTAAAAGAAGAAAACGAAAAATTATCAAAAGAAGTAGAAAAATACAAGGACAAATGGGTAAGAACCATAGCCGAATTTGAGAATTTCCGCAAGCGTAATCAGAAAGAACGTGTAGAATGGATTAAGAATGCAAATAAAGAATTGATAAAAGAATTTATCGACGTTTTGGAAAATATGGAACTTGCAAGGAAGTCATCCAAGGATAAAGAGATTTCGGATGAACACAAAAAAGGTTTTGAAATGGTCTATGAACAATTCAAAAATATTCTACAGAAACACGGACTCGAAAAAATTGAAACCGTGGGACATGAATTTAATCCCAAACTACATGAAGCTCTAATTTTCACTGAAAACGATGAATATGATGAGAATATAATTTTTGATTGTATCGCTAATGGTTATTTTTTAAACGACCAGGTCCTTAGACATGCTAAAGTAGCTGTCTCCAAAGGACCAAAAAATGATGAAAACAATAATAATAAAAAATAAAAATAGATAGGAGTCAACTATGAGTAAAATTATCGGTATAGATTTAGGTACAACAAATAGTTGTATCGCTGTAATGGAAGGTGGTAAACCTACCGTTATTCAAAATCCCGAAGGAGGAAGAACTACCCCTTCCGTTGTGGGATTTACAAAGGATAATGAAAGATTGGTGGGACAATTAGCAAAACACCAGTTAATTACAAATCCCGAAAATACAGTTTATTCTGTAAAAAGATTTATGGGTAGAAAAGAAAGCGAAGTTAACGAAGAAATCAAAGAGGTTTCCTTCAAAACTAAATCTGGTTCCAAAGGTGAAGTTGTTATCGAAATTCCAAACAAGGATAAAGACTATACTCCACAGGAAATTTCATCTATGATTCTAGGTAAACTCAAAAAAACGGCCGAAGAACATCTCGGTTCTGAAGTAGAAAAAGCAGTTATTACTGTTCCTGCTTATTTTAATGATGCGCAGAGACAGGCGACTAAAGATGCTGGTAGAATAGCCGGAATGGAAGTTGAAAGAATTATCAACGAACCTACAGCAGCTGCACTTGCCTACGGCTTGGAAAAGAAAAGTGATGAAAAAATCGCTGTTTATGACTTTGGCGGAGGAACTTTTGACATCTCTATTCTTGAAATCGGTGAAGGTGTAATTGAAGTTCTGGCTACCAACGGTAACACACATCTGGGCGGCGATGACTTTGACAAAAGAATAGTAGATTGGATTGTTGATGAATTCAAAAAATCCGATGGCGTAGACCTTTCCAAAGACAACATGGCATTACAACGTGTACGTGAAGCAGCAGAAAAAGCTAAAATTGAGTTAAGTGGAACTCAATCTACTACAATAAACCTGCCATATGTAACTGCAGATAGCAGCGGACCCAAACATCTTTCTATGGAACTAACAAGAGCTAAGTTTAACAAAATGATAGATGATCTTATTGATAAAAGTATCAAGCCCTGCAAACAAGCCATGTCTGATGCAAATCTAAATAATAGTGATATTGACGAAGTTATTCTGGTAGGTGGCTCTACCCGTGTTCCTGCTGTACAAAAAGCAGTAAAGGATTTCTTCCAAAAAGAACCTAATAAGAGCTTAAATCCTGACGAAGTTGTTGCTGTAGGTGCTGCTATTCAGGGCGGTATATTGGCTGGTGATGAAGACTTACAAGATGTATTGCTTCTTGATGTTACTCCTCTTTCCCTTGGAATCGAAACCCTTGGCGGTGTGATGACAAAATTGATTGAACGTAACACAACAATACCAGTGAAGAAGAGCCAGATATTCTCTACAGCCCAGGATAATCAAACTGCAGTAACTATTAACGTTCTTCAGGGTGAAAGAGAAATGGCACGAGACAACAGACAATTAGGCAGATTTGAATTGGTAGGCATTCCTCCTGCACCCAGAGGTACTCCTCAAATTGAAGTTACATTTGATATTGATGCCAACGGTATTTTGAATGTATCCGCTATTGACAAAGGAACCGGCAAGAAACAAGAGATCAAGATTGATAAACTCGGTGCTTTGGATGAAGATGAAATTGAAAAAATGGTTAAAGATGCAGAAGAACATGCAGAAGAAGATAAAAAGAGAAAAGAACAAGTGCAGGCTCATAATGAACTGGACACCCTGATTTTCACTACTGAAAAATCTCTAAAAGAACACGGTGACAAACTGGATGAAAAGGCTAAAAGCGAACTGGAAGATGCCTTAAAAGCTGCAAAAGATAAGCTTGATAGCAAAGATAAAGATACTCTTGAACAAGCTAAAAAAGAATTAGAAGAGAAAGCTCAAAAATTGGGTCAGATCGTTTATGAAGAATCCATGAAGAAACAACAACAGCAGGCTGGACAATCGGCAGGCACGCAACAACAGCAGCAGCAACAGACCGGACAATCACAAAGCGGAGAGTCCAAAAGCAGCCAAGAAGAGGAAGAAGAACCTGTAGATGCTGATTATGAAGTAATGGATGACGAAGAAGAATAACCCAACTCAATTAGCAAACATAAATAGTTTGAAGGAGTTCTCATCTTAAGATGAGAATTCCTTTCTTTTAAAAAAATTTTCAGATAGGTTGTTATGAACAAAAGAGATTATTACGATATATTAGGTGTTGATAAAAATGCCAGTAAAAGTGATATAAAAAAAGCATACCGTAAATTGGCTTTAAAATATCATCCGGATAAAAACAAGGATAATCCAGAAGCTGAGGAGAAGTTCAAAGAAGCTTCGGAAGCTTATGAGGTCTTAAGCGACGACCAGAAACGTAAAATGTACGACCAGTATGGTCACTCCGGGGTAGACCAGCAATTTGGTAAAGGCGGCTTCCAATGGTCAGACTTTACTCACGCCGGAGACTTTGAAGATATTTTTGGCGATTTTGGCGGAATATTTGAAGGATTATTCGGTAATCGTGGCTTTGGTGGTTTCGGTAGCAGAAGAAGTGGTAGAAGAGGAAGACAGGAAAGAGTAGAAAGAGGAGAAGATCTGAAAATAAGTCTCTCCCTTTCTCTCAAAGAAATTGCTAACGGGGTTACCAAAAGAATAAAGGTAAATACAAAAGTTAGATGTGAAAAATGTAATGGTACCGGCTCCAAAGACGGAAAAATTTCTACCTGCCCTAAATGTAATGGTAGTGGTAAAGTCCGTCAGGTTAAGCAATCATTCCTGGGGCAGATGTCCACTATTACAACATGTCCTCGCTGTCACGGCAAAGGAAAAATCATAGAAAACAAATGTTCATTCTGTAACGGTGAAGGCAGAATTTCCAAAGTAAAAACAGTTAAAGTTGAAATTCCACCTGGAGTTGCAGACGGACAATATCTTAAACTTAATGGACAGGGTAATGTAGGACCACGCAAAGGACCATCCGGCGATATTCTGGTTTTTATCAAAGAAAAAGAGCACGAAATATTTGAAAGAAAAGGTCAGAACTTAGTTTGTACTTTTCCTGTATCTGTAACTAAAGCTGTTTTAGGCGGAGAAATTCAAGTTCCCACTTTGAGTAAATCTGTAAAAATGAAAATACCACCATCTACCCAGCCAGGAAAAGTATTTCGAATAAAAGGTCATGGTTTACCCTATGTAAACAGCTCCAAAAAAGGAGATCTGTACATAAAAGCTAAAATCGTAATTCCCAAGAATCTTTCAAAAGAAGAAAAAGAACTCTACGAAAAAATTAAGCCTTACGATGAAGAACGCGATCTTAAACCAGGCAAAAGCTTCTTTGAAAAAGTAAAGAACTACTTTGTCTAAAAAAATATGCCCTTATTTTATTCTCCCCGGCTAGAAAAGGATTCTCAAAATATATTTATTCATGGTGATGAATACAAACATATAACAAAATCGAGGAGAAAAAGTGTAGGAGATAAAATTCATCTTACTAATGGAAAGGGAATATTAGCTACTGGAACTATCACATTAATTGATGAGAATAGTCTTAAGATAGAAATATTAAATTCAGAAGAAAAAACAAAAACCAAGCCAACAATAGCTCTGGCATTTTCGTTATTAAAAAAAAATAATAAGTTAATAGTTGAAAAGGCAACAGAATTGGGAATTACAGAATTTTTTCCCTTTATTTCCAAACGTACTATTAAAAAAAATTATTCTGAAAAACTACGCTTGAAATTGGAAAGAGTAACAATAGCAGCCATGAAACAATCCGGCTCTGCTTTTTTACCACCTGTCAATCCTATTATTAATTACTCAGTATTGTTGCCTGATCTATCCCCTATTTATAAACCAATACTAGCCTGGGAAGAAACTAAATCAAAATTTATTTCTTCAGCACTGGAAGAAACTCAAAAAAATATTTGTCTGATTGTGGGACCGGAAGGTGGATTCTCGGATAAAGAAATTGATTATGGTAAAAAACACGGAGCAGATATTGTCTCTCTGGGGAATCATATATTAAGAGCAGAAACTGCAGCTATAGCAACTTCTACCTATACGATATTTCATCAAATTTCCAAAAATAGCAATTACTACTAAGAAAAAATACTTTTGTAATAAATTTTAATAGTAAAATCTATACTGCATAGTTCAATCACATAATTACTTTGTTAGAGGATCAATGTGGAGACAAGATATTCAAAATTGTTGACATTAAATAAATAGATAAATACTTATAACAATCAAAAAAGATAATAAAGGATGATTATGAAAGTTGGCGTAATTGGTATAGGACATCTCGGACAGCACCATGCAAGAGTTTATAATGAATTGCCTAATGTTCAATTGTGCGGTATTTATGACAGTGATGAAGTTCAAGCAAAAAAAATTGCAGAGAAGAATAATTGCCAGATATACGATAATGCCTCCACTCTGATAAATGATGTGGATGTTGTAGATATTTCCAGTCCCACCACTACACACTACGAATACGCAAAAGAGTGTTTGCTGGCTGATAAACACGTATTTATTGAAAAACCAATCTGCAGCAAAGCTAAAGAAGCCAAAGAGATAGTGCAAATTGCCAAGAAACAAAATAAAAAGGTGCAGGTAGGACACATTGAACGCTTTAATCCGGCTGTGTTAGCCTTATCTGATATACTTGTGAATCCGCTATTTATCGAAGCAAACCGCATTGCCCCATTTACCCCTCGCGGCAGTGATGTGCCCGTGGTTCTTGATATTATGATTCATGATATTGATATTATTCTCTCACTCATAAACAAAAAAGTGAATGATATAAAAGCAGTTGGTGTGCCAATTTTAACAAATGATATTGACATTGCAAATGCCAAGTTGGAATTTCAGAATGGTGCTATTGCCAATATAACTGCCAGCCGTATTTCACTTAAGAGAGAAAGAAAAATTCGTTTTTTTCAAAAAGATATGTACACATCTCTTGATTATCAATCAAAAAAAGTGAATGTGGTAAAAAAGAATAAGGGTGTAGAAAGCATAATGGATGACATTATGAAGGGTAAAAGAGAAGTTGATATACTGGATCTCTTTGAGACACAACAATTGGATATACAAGACAAGGAACCTCTAAAAGCAGAACTCGAAAGTTTTATAAACGCAATAAAAAATGACAAAAAGCCAATTGTTGATGCTAACGATGGTTACGAAGCCCTAAAAGTTGCCTTTAAGATCATGGAGGATATAGAAAAAAACAGAAAGGATATTTTATAAATGGCTGAACATGTACTAATAAAAGATGTAGGAAAACACGTTGATGAAGAAGTAATTTTGAGCGGCTGGGTCAGAAATAAACGTTCCAGCGGCAAAATACAATTTATAATCTTACGTGATGGCACCGCAGAAATCCAGGCTGTTGCCTTTCACCCAAATTTAACAGATTCACAATTTGAAAAATGTGAAAATCTCACTATGGAATCTTCCGTAAAAATATGGGGTAAAGTAAAAAAAGACGAACGCTCTCCAACTGGTTATGAACTTGATCTTACCAATATTGAAATAATTCAGATTGCGGCTGAATATCCCATACAAAAAAAATCACATGGTGTAAATTTTTTATTGGACAATCGGCACCTTTGGGTTCGTTCTCGTAAGCAGCATGCCCTTCTGAAAATACGCCATACAGTCTATTATGCAATTACAACCTACCTAAACGAAAATGGTTTTTATCGATATGATTCTCCCATTTTAACTCCCAATGCCTGTGAAGGAACCACTACTTTGTTTAAAGTTCCTTACTTTGATATTGGAAAAGCCTATCTCTCTCAATCGGGACAACTCTATGCAGAAACAGGGATTATGAGTTTAGGAAGGGTTTATGATTTCGGACCAACTTTTAGAGCGGAAAAATCCAAAACCAGAAAACATTTAACCGAATTCTGGATGATGGATGCAGAAGCTGCTTTTGTTAAACACAAAGAGAACATGAAAATTCAGGAAGAATTAATAAGGTTTGTAATTAGACAAGTTATTAAAAAAAATGAAAATGAATTGAAAACTTTAAAGCGAGATATTGAAACTTTAAGAAAGGCAGATGCACCTTTTAAAGTAATTACTCATAAAGAGGCAATAGATCTTTTACAGACAAAGGGTTATGATATTGGTTATGATGAAGATTTTGGAGCTGAGGAAGAAGAAGCAATAACAGAAGATGCAGAAATTCCGGTTTTCGTGGAAAAATGGCCCAAACATATCAAATCATTTTACATGAAAATTGATCCTGATGATAAGGATATTTCTCTTTGTGATGACCTGATTGCTCCGGAAGGATTCGGAGAAATTATAGGTGGCTCGGAACGTGAAGATGATTACAAAATCCTTAAAAAGCGCATGAAAGAAGAAGAGCTACCTATGGACGAATATCAATGGTATCTTGATCTTAGAAGATACGGCACAGTACCCCACAGTGGATTTGGAGTGGGACTCGAGAGATTAATCGGCTGGATGTCCGGTGTCCGTCATATTAGACAAACTATACCTTTCCCAAGAATGATTAATCGTGTATCACCCTAAAGGAGGTACAAAAAATGAAAAAAATATTAATAATCACTCTGGCACTTTCATTTATAATCTTTAATTTAAATGCCCAAAATTTGAATACTGATACTGATCCTGGTTCATCCTTCAATTTTCCTTCATCCTTTATAAATTTAAATAAATTACAGACTTCACAATCAATAAGCTTCACCTCAATTATGAGTTCAGACAGTAAACCTATCTTTATTTCGAATTTCCAAAATCGTTTTAACTATGAGCTATCTAAAAATTTGAATCTGCAAATGGACCTGAACATTGTTAATTACAAAAATTCTAACAACGATGGAGATTTCTCATTGCAGGACAATTCAAAGGTATTGCCAAACTTCAGACTGGATTATTCACCTAATGAAAATTTTCATTTTCGTATAGAATACAATTCCTCCCCCCGCACTTACTCCCCATTCTATTATAGATAAAATAAAAGCATTTACTTATAATACTGGTTTACTGCGATTTTTTGGACAAAATTTAAAAATATTAGTATATCCAAACTGCAAAGGAATCTATGAAAAAATTTGATGAATTAATTAAGGTAATGGCAAAATTAAGGGATCCGCAAAATGGTTGTCCCTGGGATAAAAAACAAACACCCGAATCTATTCGTCCCCATATGATTGAAGAAGTTTACGAAGTTTGCGAAGCAATCACTTTAAAAAACGATAAATATCTAAAGGAAGAATTGGGCGATCTTTTGTTGCATATTGTTTTCCAATCTCAAATGGCTAAGGAAAAGAGCAGCTTTGATATAGAAGACGTTGTGGAAAATGTTATAAACAAATTGAAAAGGCGTCATCCGCATATTTTTGGAGACACTAATGCCGAAACTGCTTCAGATGTGGAACATAATTGGGAGAAAATTAAACGTAAAGAAAAAAGTCATAGAAAATCAATCTTAACCGGTTTGCCCAAAGATCTACCGGCTTTGATTAAAGCAAGGCGTATTCAAAGCAAAGCTGCAACTGTGGGCTTTGACTGGGAAAATACCAAAGATACTTTTGCCAAGCTCAAAGAAGAATTACAAGAGTTTGAACAAGAATTTGAAAAAAATGATAAAGAGAAAATGTCTGAGGAAATGGGAGACCTGCTTTTTGCAATGGTTAATGTAGCGCGTAAGCTGGAGATAGATCCCGAATTTGCCTTATTACACACAATCAAAAAATTCATTAAAAGATTTCAATATATTGAGGATAATCTTCAGGAAAAACTTTTTTCATCTGAATTAGATGAGTTAGAATATTTTTGGGAAAAAGCTAAGGATGAAATCTAGCAAAAAGCCCTCACTCTTTATAAAATACTACTTCATAATAGGTAGTGTAATTATAATTCTGTTTTTCGTCATATATTCCAATAGCCTTTTATTAAAAGTAAGACGAGATCTAGAGGTCTTTCCAAAAATTTATGCACGCTTTGTAGAGATAGCAACCAAACAAGATATTGAAAGCGACCTTTTAGAAATAATTCTTACTGAGGTAGTCCAAAAGATAGACTTTCCTATCATAGTAACAAATCGTAGGGATCAACCCAAATACTGGAAAAATATTGAGGAGATTGATTTCCAAAATACTTCATTTTCTCCAACCAAAGAAGAGCAAGAAAAGATTAGACCTATATTGGAAGAAATGGAAAATGAAAATAGTTTCATTGCTCTGCGTGAACCTAATACAAATCAAATAATTTCAAAAATTTACTATAGTGAATCTGATACTATGAAGCGGCTTAAATTCCTACCCTATTTTGAATTTATCATTTTTATTTTATTTATAGCTGTAGGTACATTCTTGATAATTATTCTAAAAAAGAGAGAGAAAGAGCATCTCTGGATTGGATTGGCAAAGGAAACCGCCCATCAATTCGGAACCCCTATTACTTCTCTCATGGGTTGGTTAGAAGTCCTAAAAAGTAAATTCAAAAATTCTGCCGATCCTATATATAATAAAGCTACAGAACAAATGGAACAGGATATTAATCGTCTGGAAAATGTGGCTTCACGATTTGGAAAAGTTGGTTCTAATATTAAATTAAAAAAAGCTAATATTGATGAAATCATTCAAGAGACGATCTCATATTTTAAACCAAGATTACCACAAAGAGATAATAAAATCAAGCTGTACTACCTGAATGAATGCGATAGCCAGGATGTATACTGCGAACCGGATTTGCTCAAATGGGCTCTGGAAAATCTTATCAAGAATGCCATTGATGCCATGAAAGGTAAATCAGGAAACATTACTATCATAAGTTTCAAGAAGAATAATTGCCTTTATATTTATGTAAAGGACGAAGGGATAGGTATACCCAGAAAGATCCAAAACTCCATTTTTGATACAGGGATGACTACTAAAAAAAGAGGTTGGGGTCTGGGATTAAGTCTGGCAAAAAGAGTTGTGGAAGAGTTTCATAATGGTAAACTTTATATTGAACAAACCAAAACCGGTGAAGGAACCACATTCGCCCTTAAGCTAAACTTAGAAAACAAATAATTTTTTTATGCAGGAGCAAAAATGTATGTGTTAAGTCCAGAAGAAATGAAGAACCTTGATAAGCAAACTATTGAGTATGTAGGAATCGAAGGCATTGTTTTAATGGAAAATGCCGGCAAAAAAGCAGCAGAAATCTTGGAATTAAATTTACTGGAACCGCATGAATTTATAGCTGTAGTTTGCGGCACAGGTAATAACGGTGGAGATGGGTTAGTAATTTCCAGATGGCTTCATAATCATAATTTTGATGTCCATTGCTATATTATTGGTAAAAAGGAAAAATTATCCCCTTCGGCTGCAACAAATTATAAAATTTTGAATAAATTGAGTTGCCCCATTACTTTTATCGAGAATGGACAGCAGTTAAAAGATTATGTTGACGAACTGTCTTGTTATTCAACCTTCATAGATGCTTTATTTGGCATAGGATTGAAGGGTGAGATAAAAGGTTATCGAAATAAGCTTGTAAAAATTGTAAATCAGCATTCCCAAAAGACAATAGCAGTTGACGTTGCCTCAGGAGTTGATTGTGCTAGCGGACAAATTTCTAATATTGCTATTAAAGCAGATTATACTATTACCATGGCAGCTATTAAATACGGACATATTTTATATCCCGGCCGTGAATATAGTGGTGAAGTATATATTGTAGATATAGGTATCTCTCCTGAAACTTATGACAGATTTTTACCTAAGGCAGAAATAATTGAGGATTTAGATCTATTTATTTCCGAAAGAGAAGCTGATACTACAAAAAATGATTACGGTCGTATTTCGATTATTGCTGGTTCCCGTGGTTTGACAGGCGCTGCTATAATGAGTGCTAAATCAGCTCTGGAGATGGGTTCTGGTTTGATTAAGCTGATACACCCCAGCAGTCTTTCTGATATATTTGAAACTTCTCTTCTGGAAGTGATGAGTAAAAGTGTAGTTGAAACAGAAGATATTTCGATTTCTCCCGATGCATTATCAACCATACTTTCATTTGTTAGTTACTCCGATGCTATTGCTATTGGACCTGGTATATCCCGAAATCAGGAAACTGCAAGTTTTGTAAGAGAGTTTTTAAAAGAAAACAACAAATCCACAGTTATTGATGCAGATGCAATTAATGCATTCAAAGACTATAATCAGGAACTCCAGAAGTTGTCCGGAAAACCTTATATATTTACTCCCCATATAAAAGAATTCTCCCGACTGACTGGCATTGATATTGATTATGTTAAATCTAATATCGTAAAATGTGCGCATGAATTTGCTGCCAAATACAATCTCGTACTGTTACTTAAGGGTAGCACTTCCATTATTACTGATGGCAATAAAATAACTTTTAATACTACAGGAAATGCCGGATTGAGTACGGGCGGCAGCGGTGATGTCTTAAGTGGAATAATTGTTTCCCTGCTTGGACAAGGATTTAATACTTATGATGCTGCCAGAATTGGTTCTTTTATATTAGGTAAAACGGCAGATATTGTGGCTGAAAATTATGGAGAATATTCCACAACTCCCTCAAAAATAATCCAGAATATCTATAAAACAATCTCATCATAGTTTTTTAATAAACTTTTAAGAAAATAAAAAATCCCCAATCCGTCTAAAGATTGGGGATTAAATTATTTATTTAGAATTTACTATCTCATTAGCAACAACTTATTAGTCTTGGAGAATCCTTCCGAATTTACTGAATAGAAATATATTCCATTTGGATGATCTATTGGATTCCAAGCTGCTTCGCCATTTTCACCCAGTACTTCATCAACTTTTTGTCCCAGAATATTGTAAATTTTAATTTTTACAGGATTCTGATTCTGTGACTTTATATTGTAGTCAAAAGTTACTGAATTTTTTACAGGGTTTGGATAATGTGAAATGTTTGCAGTATAATTGGAGTTATTATTATTAGGATCAACTGAAACTTCTGTATTAACTACTGCTCTCATCATCATATTTTGCGGAACACCCATGGTATAATCAAACCACATATCTCCGGTATATTGCCAGCTTCTATCAAAAGACGGACCTTCATCAATACCAATCAAATTAGGATTAGCAGCTTCGGTAAGTCCTACATAGAAACTACCACTTGATATGACTATATCATAATCATCTGGTAAAGTGATAACATTCCAATCATTAGCTGTTAAATTCATAGAGGGAACAGTGTACATTGGATCGACCAATTGAGTTCCCGGTTCTCCATCGGGTCCATCATCATCCCATACACGTACAATCAGTTGTTCATTAATTGCAGTAAACCAATATTTAATACGCATTAATTTAACTGGATAAGTACTAGGAGTCATTTTTACTGCGAGATTGTCATAAATATTTCCTGAGCTATAACCAGATTCTGCAGTTCCGTCATCATATAACAATTCTTCAGCAGTTGAAATTTCAACATAAGCTGATGCTTCGTTGGAATAATCACTTTCATCCATTCCATAAACAGCTGATACTACATAATAGTTTGTTGCACCAGTAGTGGGATCAGTATGAGTGTATGTGGTATCACCAACAGGAACTGTACCAACCAGATCATAGGGTTCGCCTGATTCAAGAGAGTGGTAGATATTGTATTCAGTGAGATCATCACGATTTTGACCATGCTGCATTTTGGTAACTTTTCCTGAACTTTCAACATAACCAGCAATATTCCAGTTATTATTAAATTGTCCGGATATATCTTGCCAGCCACCCAGGTTTGCCCAAAGTCCATTTTGTGCGGGCCCTGGATCATAACCAGCAGGATAGCCGTTTGGTTGACCTGTGTCAACCTGGTTCATGTGATAACCAATCCAGTAGGTTTTAGTGGCATCTACATCAACAGGGGTATCCAGGGTAATTTCATTCCAGTCACCAATAGTCAAACCAGTCACAGCTTGCTGTATTTCTACAGTTCCAGCCATAGGACCAGTCCAGACAGCAACTTCATAGTCAGTTGTTTCTGAGGTGGGGAAGAATTTTATTTTTGTAATTTCTCCACCATCATAGGGTAACATCTCAGTTGGTGAAAATTTACTGGCAACGTCCCATTCACCTGGATCTTGTAATCCAATAGAACCAGCATTCTCACCACTATCCCAGCGAAGCCATCCTTCCATACCACTTGGAGGTGGACTCCAGGTAAGATCAACAGTTAAGTCTGGTTGTGCTTCAGCTGTTAAATTTTCCGGAGGCAGTACGGGAGCAGACATGTAGGTATATTTAAACATACCGCCTGTAAACTGATCCTGATTAAATCCACCAGCGTATCCACATTCGTCATGTACAAAATCTGTAGCTAGATACTGTGTACCGGCTGTGCCACTGTAAACTGTCCATGTATGTCCACCATCTTCACTATAAGAAGCACCTGTGGCGTCATTTTGATAATCCGCACCGGTACTTACATACATATTATCTGTACCGGGAACATAACAGAAATCGTTATAATAAACAGTTCCAGTTGTATCTATAAGACTCCAGTTGTCACCGCCATCAGAGGTTTCATAAAGAATACCAGAGGTACTGGCACCTTTATCTTGCATAATTCCATTTAAACTGTCTTTAAATCTTATGTCAACATAGGTTAAAGAGCCAACCGGGTCACATACGGTCCATGTAAGACCTTTATCGGTTGATTTATAAACACGACCTTTGTTTGTACTCCACCAGATATTATCACCTACGGCGGAATAATAACCAACTACACCAAATTCACCGGTTAAGGGATCCGGAATGTCTCTTGCAGGTACTCTTGTCCAGTTAGTACCACCGTCAGAAGTTGTATATAATTCATAATAGCCATCAACAGGATCACCCTGAGCAAAACCATTATTCGCATCAAAGAAATGAACTACATTGGGAAAACTACCTGCCATGTTATACATATCAGTATCGCCCAAACGTGTCCAGTTAGCACCACCATCAGAAGTATGATATATACCCTGCTCACTACCTGAATGCATAGGACACCAGGCTTTTTGATCATCCATGGCAAAAATCATAGCCGGTTCAAGGTTAGTATCAGGAACATCAATCTCGCCTGGAACCCATTCTTCACCACCATTAACAGTTTTGGTATATTCCTGTACAGCAGCACCAGCACCACCACCATCATAAGCAACAGCCCATACAGTATCTGCATTTACTGCGCTCATGTAATTAATTCCACGGGAAGGCTCTGTAAAACCAGATGCTTGTTGTACCCAACCATAGGGACGACCAAAAATCTGGCTATCATTTACTTTAACTTTTTGAGAGGGAGCTTCTTCAGCAGCAAAAGCAACAGTAGATGCAAGTAACAATGTTAGTATTAGCAAACCAATTATCGATTTTTTTCTCATTTTGTTTCTCCTTTCATTTAATATCAAATGAGTTATTTTTATTAATTATTCTATAATCAAATTAGCATTTTGTATTGTTATGTTGTCAAATTCTTCAATAAGTTCTCCGTTCTTATCAACAAGATATAAATAACTATTATTAATTATCTCTAATGCGCAAATCCCCTGTTCAATTGCTTTTATATTAAACTCAAATAAACTGCCGGACCCCGAAATTCCATCCTTCTCCCCAATTAATGATATTACAACTGAAAATTTGTTGGGATAATTATACGTTTCTTTCAAAAAATAATGATCCGACCAGAAATCACCCACGGACAAATATTCATCTGGTAGCTCTACATTTGTACTATCAAAACTTACTTCTAAGTGAATACCGTATAAATTTATGGCATCTTGTACCTTCACAGAAAAATTTGCAGTCTCATTCACAACTATCGAATCCTGCTCGGGAGTTATACTTAAAGTTAAATATTTATATGGCTTGCTGCTATCGCTACAACCTGTAATCACAACCACAAAAATAATTACCAGTATTGCGAATATTATATATAGATGAATATGTTTTTTCATAATTTTTACCTTATAACAATAAATTTTTTAATTTCATATGCCTTTTCACCCGCAGACAATTTATAGAAATAAATCCCACTTCCCACCAGTTTTTTGTTATTATCTCTACCATTCCATAGTATAGGTTCTTGTGATTTTTCACCTGAAATATCATTAAATGATTTTACCAACTGACCTTTTATATTATATATTTTTATACTAGCTTTGCTTATATTTTGTTCCAAAGCATATTTAATAGTTAAGTTATGCATTGTGGGATTATATGGATTTGGATAACAACTAATTAGTGTATTAGGTGATGTTTGGGGTAATGAAAGTATATTTTCCAGATATTCCTTCATAACTGAACCATTGGCTACCCCTTCCAACGAATTATATATTCTTAAAAATTCATCTCTATATTGATTTAAATTATTGGGAGAAGATATTTTTGCTCCTGGCACGGGAGTATGAGTTTTTTGCCAATTTACACCTATTCCCAGAATATCAGCCAGATTTACAATACCATCACCATTACAATCAGCTAAAGCAGCATCCTGAGAGGTCCAACCACCCGGATACTCATTTCTCATCCAGGCAAATGATATATTATCTCGAGTTTCTCCTGTTTTATTCATGTGAACGGCAATCTGATTGATATCTAATGTATCTACAACACCATCGGAATTCGTATCACCAGACCATATAGGAGGATAAGCGTATATATAGTCATTTTTTGTGTGATTATCAGAAGCTTTTGAGTCTGTACTAACAGTTAGTAATACATTATAAACACCTACGGAATCGTATTCATGATTTGGGTTTTGTGATTCACTAAATTCGCCATCGCCAAAATCCCAGACCCAGCTTGTAATAGGATCGTCAATCGGTCTTGAGAGGTCACTAAAATTAACTGTAAAAGGTACAGTACCCCAAGTTACATCAGCAGAAAAATTTGCAGCCAGGGTTGGTAAAGTATCTACAATCGCCCGCATCATAAAATTTCCCTGCTCGTATTGATTCCATTCGCCATTGCTATATTGGAAGCTTCTATTTGCAGGCGGAGAACCATCATCCAAACCAATTTTTGAATTATTATCAGTTTCTAACCAACCAATATACACATCTTGTTCCGAGCCAAAAATAATATTTTCCTGCCCCGGAATATCAATAATATTCCAATCATTAGTTAATAAGACATCTTTATCCACACGTAGGGGCTCTTCCAGTAAAGACTCACCTGGTAAACCGCTATTTCCGCTAATGTCCCAAATCTGCAGGAGAATATCAGAATTTACTTCAGTAAGATAATATTTTAACCTCAGCAATCTTACAGTATCCTCGGGAGCAGTTATTTTTACAGCAAGTCTGTCCAGGGAATTTCCGGCAGAATAACCAATTTCCGGATTTCCGTTATCATAAAATATCTCTTTAGCAGTAGGCAATTCTACATAAGACCAGGCTGGTCCGGCAACTTCGCTCTCACCATCCTCATAAAGGGCAGAGATGAGATAAAAATACTGTCCTATTTCTAAATTTTCATCTATGTAATTAGTATTAGATACAGATGCAATCAAATTGTCAATTGCATTTATATCCTGAGATCTGTATATATTATAACCTATGGGAGAAGTTTCCGGAGTTTTCTTTTGAATAGTTGCAGTAATTGTAATATTTGAGAGATCCGGATAAACCTCAGAAACTGGATACCAACCGCCAAAAGCAAAACAGTAACTATGCCCTTGATCCATTGCGTTGTCTGCAAGTAACCCCTGATTCTCCATCTCAAAATTATTTATCCCCACAAAAATACTTTCTTCAGCGGGAATTACGATTCCATAATTGGAAACATCCACATCCTTATAAGCATAATGAGGTAAATCAGCAATATCATTTTTTACCAACAAAGTATCACCAGGAATTCCTCCATTATTTTCCCAGGCAATAACATCTACATCTCCGATAATTTGAGGTGGAGTTAGACCACTGTAAAGCATAAAGTTTATACTGTTTAATGGAACAGGATAGTCATAAGGATTAGTTACCTTTATTGCATAAGGCTGACCATCATTAATATAGCTTATGATTGAGTCAGGTTTATTATAGATCAGTTCTTCCGGAACAATTCCAAATGGTTCAGCCCATTCCAATTCAACATTTCTGCTAATTGTATTAAAGGAAGAACTAAAATCTCTGGGGGCATTGTAATGAGGAATAGCTTCAACAGAAAAATTGTCTATTCGTACACCAAATGTTGTTGGTGTATCACGATTTGTGGTTAGTCCAATACGAAATTGTACTATTTTCCCAGCCAGAACAGTTATATCGTTATAACCAGGGAATCCTTGTGAAAACAAAACCCAATCAGGAGCTTCTCCTGTAAAAACATAATTGTCACCCCCGGGATCTCCGCTGGGGTTGCTAATAGAATTCCAGGCTTGCCATTCACCATCTTCTTTGTATCTTACCTGCACTTTGATATAATCACAATCAGGAAAATTAGTCGGATCATCGAGCTCAACTTTTATTTTTGTGTCCCACCAAATGTCAGCGTTAGCTGGTAAATTTATTTCCGGAGTTACGATAAAGTCATCCATGAAAGGATTGTAAGTACCTGTGTTTTCATCAAAGCAGCCCATAGCATGTACAGGAGATGGAGCATTATCAGACTCATAAACGTGCCATAGTTGACCTCCACTGGGTCTATAAGCATCAAAACCTGTGGGATCTTCACCGTTGTTGGTAAAAACATCTGCTACATTAATATTATCAATAAATACTCCTGTCCAATTGGGATGATCCTCTTGATTATCACTCTGAGCTACAGTGCAGGCTGCACCATCAGAAGCAAAGGCAAAACTGATTATTACATTTTCTCCTCTATAGGCTTCAGGGATTGTAAAATTGGTCTCAATCCAGCCATTACTAAAGCCTCCCCAACCGGGTATACCAGGAATCCCATCAGGATCTTCTGCATGGATATAACCGAAGCTATATAAACTGGAGCAGTTATAAGAAGGATCTACATCAGTCAAAATTTCTGCATCACGGTATGATTCTCCCGCTTTTCTTATACGAACATTAAAGCCATCCCAACCATTAAAATAGTTATAATTATCTGGTGGCTCATAAGCTCTGAATTGCTTAAAGGAAAGGTTTAAATTACCTTGTTGGGGTAATTCAATTTCGGGAGTATCTAAAACCTGATACCAATTATTTAAGTATCCTCCTCTACTGCCGACATCAGGATCTCCCACCCACCAGGATTTTCCTTCATAAGAATGTGTAGTATCTGTATGCCAGTAGGCTTCTCCAGTAGTTTCATCAATTTCAGTCCAATTCTGAGCTCCGTCTTCAAAATTTTCATAAAAATTGGAATAACGATCATAATTTTTTACATTTTGATTTAATTTATAGAGCTTCTCTTGTAAATTTTGTAGTCTGTTTTGTATGTTTGTATCAGCAGCAAAACTAACATCCGTAGAGTTGAGAAAGCAACAACCAATAAATAAAGCCAATATAATTTTTAAATATTTAAATTTCATAATTAATACTTCTTATTCTTTTCCTACTTTGTTTTTTCTAATCACCATATATGTCAAGTTTTTCAATCCATTTAAGTAATACAAGAAGCAAAATAACAATTAAAAAAAATCACTTATTTTAGAAAATAAAAAAGGGAAGAAGGACAGTTCCTTCTTCCCTTAAAGAGTACCTACTTCGAAGCGATTATTTAATCATAATCATCTTCTTCAGGAATGATTTATTTTCAGTTTCAAGCTTGTAGAAGTAGATTCCAGTTCCAAGTCTTCTATTATCAGCATTCCAATCTACATTGTATTCACCCTTATCCATATGTTCATTGAGCAGAGTTTGCACTAACTGCCCTTTGACGTTATAGACAGAGAGTTTTACATTTGTAGGTTGTTTTAGACTAAAGCTAATAGTAGTATGATCTGTAAATGGATTCGGGAAACTAGAATTAAGAGCAGTCTCAGTAACTTCGGTTTGTCCTGTTGCTTCCATATCACCTACTGTAACCTGAATGTTTACATCTTGTGTTCCAACATCAGGCATAGATGAGAAGTGAAGTTGTGCAACAAGTACTTCACCAATACTATGATCGACAGTATTGAAGTCTACTGTTACTATATCTTCATCACCAGCTTCTACATAACCGGAATCAGGTGAGAATGTAATCCATGGTACCATACCTGGACTCAAGACTGCACGAATATTCCAGTTAATATCAAGTCCCATGTTTTGGATTTCATCCCAGGGACCTGGATCTAAGTAGATCCAATCGCCTTTTCCATCTACAGCAGGACCAGCGTCACAACCAGCAGGATAATCTCCTGCAGCGTGTGTTACTTCATAACCAACCCAGTATTCATTATCAGCAATGAGTTCTATCGGTGTATTAAGAGTAATCGTAGACCAGCTTTCCTGAGATACCTGTGAAGTAATATCGTCACTATATATCTCTGTGCCGGGATCTCCCATGGAACCACCTTCCCATACTTTCAATGTAGCATTTGTAGGTGTATCCCAGATAAAGATCTCAACATTAGAAAGCTGATAATCACCGTAGTAATCATCAAGTTCGTCAGAAGTAAATCTGGCTGCAACCATAAATGTACCGCCATCAGTCAGACCAATTCCATTATCGTCATTGGGTCCGTCGTAATGCAGGGTAACATCATCTTTGGAAGTATTTTCAGCTACAAATCCATCACTATTGTTGCTTCCGATCTGTCCTTTCTCAGATGCAGGAACACCACTTGAACAATTACTATAATCAGTCTGTACGCCTCTTATAAGGTCAACGTAGTAATTGAGTGGTCCGTCGCCGTTATTGGCAACTGTTACATCAACTGAAACAGGATTATCAGGATGCACAAATTCTTCGATTGTAGTTGGTGTGACTTCCATTGTGGGTTGCGTTAAGGCAAAGTCCTGAGTAGTAGTTTGATCTTCTAGAATCTCTACAGTGGCAGGAGCTGAAGTATTATAACTAGCGTGAGAAGCATATACATCATAGGTACCAGTAGCAATATCATCCATTGTATATTCACCACTAGCATTTGTAGTAGCCTGATAGGAACCAGCTGTAACTGTAGCATTTTCTATTGGGTTACTATCAGAATCAGTAACTATACCTTCCAGAGTACCTGAGGTTGGAGGCACGACAAGCAGGTTAACTTGTGTAGTTACTGAAGGTACACCCTGTGGTGATTCAAATACTACATCAGCAGTATGAACTGTACCGGCAGGATCTTCTCCAGCATCGAATTTAACTTTAACTTGTTGTGTACTTCCACCAGGATCAACTGTACCAGTGGTAGGATCAATCTGTATCCAGGTTGAGACCTGACCTAATTCGTAACAACCAATCAGGTTAGGATCTTGCTGAATATTCACGAGTAAGGCAAATAAGCCATCATTAGTAATATATGTAGCAGCACCACCGGCAATAGAACCGGAAATGAAGCCGGGTATGTCATTAGCATCATGAGTAACACCTGTTACACTTTGGCTAGCAATTTCAAATTGAGTTAACTGAACACCACTGCCTTCTTGTGAGAACAACCAGAGGTATGGTCCACCGTCTGTAATAGGATCATATGCACTACCATACAGACTACCTACACCAGGACCTACGTTGGAATAAATCTGGTTACCATCTTTATCAATAGCTCCAAGTCCATCCCAGTTACCAATCCAGAATCCACCATTACCACCGTCTAACATTGGATCGAAAGCAATATGACGGATACCGGTTACGCCTGAACAGGATGCATTAATAGTTTCAACTAACTGCTGATTTGGCAGATCCATTTTCTTCAATGACATATCTGCGGCTGCACCATAGAAGTACTCGCCATCATAAGCCATATCACGGATCTGAGTAGCACCAGAAATGTTGAATTCTTGTACGAAGTTACCGTCCATATCGAATTCATGGAAGGTTGTTTCGCCTGCTCTCCAGTCTGAGGTATAGATATATTCACCATTGGTTTCAATACCGGGATTACCTGCATCAGTATCATTAAAGTTATAGAGTATATCCCACATATCTTCACCGTGACTTGGAACATAAACACCATTACCGGGACCTTTGCGTGAATCGTTTACACCAGGAGCAGCAGCTGAACCTGTAAGGTTGTAATTTACATTATAGCTAATACCGCTATCATCTACGTTTTCGAGTGTAGCATTCCAGTAGAGTGGTGCATCACCATTATTAGTAATGGTAATATAAGTTGAATCAACACCGCCTACAGGAACAGTAGCATCTATCGTAGTAGGATCGATTTCCATGGTGGGTGAGCCAAGTACCACATCCAGTGTGGTAGTTTGATCAGCTTCGATGACTACATCTTCTTCAACAATTGTGGTATATCCTGTAGCAGTATAGGTGACATCATAAGTTCCAACTTTCATTGGATCTATCTCATATTCACCATCTTCATTAGTATATACAGGATTGTATTTAGCCACATCGGCTTTAACTTCTGCACCTTCGATTGGAGTACCATCACCATCTGTTACAACACCTGCTAAGGCGCCATAATCAGGAGCTGTACCGGCATAATCAAAGAGCACATCATATACATACCAGTAGTTGAAGTTAAAGGTATCACCACCGTGTGAACGTAATTTGATCTGCACAGTTTCGCCAGCAAACTGATCGGTATCAGAATAGACCCAATCCTGTCCACCGGAAACACCCCAATCATCATTATCATCGAGGTCCCACTGGAAGACCATTGTTTCGTCTCCACCGTGTATAATCCAAATCTCCATCATTTCACCGGAATCTGTACTGTAGTCATTGATATACATGCTTACAGTAAGATCGAATACATCAGCCGGATCGGAAGGTAATGTAAATTCTTCAGAAACGAGTGACATGTCGTAGTTTGTGGTTGAGGGAGACCAGGTAAGTTTTGCGCATTGGTTAGTACCATCATATTCCCAGTTATTGGGACTGGCAGGATCTAATGACCACTTACCAGTTGTAGACCAGTTCTGAGTGAAATCATCATGCCAGCCACCGGATATGTAAGGTATGGCTGAATCTGTATTAGATTCTCCACCTTCACCTTGTTCATATACAGCAGTAGCCCAATAAGTATATTCGGTACCTACAGCTACAACATCATCCTCATAGTAAGTATTGTTTTCGCCTTCTACATAATTAACATAACCTTTTTCTTCCTCATATATTTTATATCCAAGAATATTAAAGTCTTTGCCTTTATTATTCTCTTGCATATGAAGATTTGAGTAATGAGAGGTTTCGTAGTTGCCAGTATCACCAGA
>JAGXLO010000011.1 GCA_018334695.1 Candidatus Cloacimonadota bacterium | reverse complement strand
GCGGATTAGATGCAGGTGTAAAATTAAATATTTTGGAAAGTCAAACCGATAAGGAAGAAGCAGAGAGAGTGGCAAGAACGATCGAAAGTATGATGGGTGGTCTGCGCTTTTTTTCTATGGACAGCCATATAACTGAAGGGGACAAAGCAGAAAACATAAACAGTTTGTCCGATTTTGCCGTTTTATGTCGCATATCACGCCAGATGAAACCAATTGAAAAAGCATTCACCGATCATAGTATCCCCTATCAAAAAATAAGATCTACACCAATTTTTCAGAAACCACTCAATAAATCCGTTATTGATATTCTCAAAGTTTCCTTAAATCCAAAGGATATTTTACATACAGAAAAACTCATGCAGGATAAGAGAATAAGCATACAGCAATTGAACAAACTTAAGGAAATTCTTTCCGAGAAAACAGTGGAAGATATTCTGCAGAAGATAATCGTAACTTATTTTCAGGAGGAACAAGTCTCTAATAAAGAAAATTTTAAGGAGCTCTTGCAATACGCCCGTAATTTTGGTACAAATATAGATAAATTTATCAAATATACCTCTATTGGATCTGAAATGGATAAATTTCAACAAAATGTTGATGCTGTTAATCTTATGACATTGCATTCTGTTAAAGGTCTTGAATTCGAGGCTGTTATTATAGTGGGGTGTGAAGACGGACTGCTTCCCTATTCACTTTTTGAAAGTCAAGAGAACGATGCGGAGGAGGAGAGAAGGCTGTTTTATGTGGGCATGACAAGAGCCAAACAGTATCTGTTTCTTTCTTATGCAAAAAAACGATATCTGTTTGGTAAAACTTATGAACTAAAAAAGAGTCCATTTTTGATGAATATTGAAAATGATCTGTTGGCGATAAGTAAAAGTGAATATAAAAGACAAAAGCAAAAAGAAGATTATCAGCAAGACTTGTTTGAGTAATTATGGCAAAAAATTCTAGAATAATAGATGTAAAATGTCCCGGCTGTAAGAACAAAATCTTTAAATACAAAAAGGTTGGCAAAGGCAATCTTTTGCGTTGCTGGAAAAATAAAATTATTACTGACAATAGTATTAGAGAGGGAGATAAGATAAAATGCACCTGTGGTAAAACAATTGGCATTGATAAAGGAAAATATATTAAGATGGAGAGAATTCAGGAGATAAAATAGAACTATTCTTACATAACTTGACCTTAAAATTATCATACAAAATTTTGTAAAAAATTATTATTTTAGAGGAATAAAATGACTAATATTAAGAAAAATGTTAAGGAAATTTTAGACGAAATACCCGATGAGGTAAAACTTGTTGCAGCTGCCAAAACCCGAACCGCTGATGAGATTATGGCGGCTATTGAAGCGGGTGTTGAGATAATTGGAGAGAATTATGTGCAGGAATCCCTTGATGTTTATCAACTGGTTGGAGACAAAGCTGAATGGCACTTTATTGGACATTTACAGCGAAATAAGGTAAAAGAGGTAGTACCTATTTATGAGATGATAGAAAGTCTTGATTCCAAACGACTGGCTCGCAAAATTAATAAAGAAGCCAAAAAGATAAATAAAGTTCAAAAAGTTTTGATAGAGATAAACAGTGGTGAGGAAGAACAAAAATTTGGTATCTTACCGGAAGATGCAATTGAATTTACCAAATATGTTTCAAACTTTGGAAACCTTAAGGTTTTGGGATTAATGACAATGGGACCACGTTTTGGCGAACCGGAAAAATCCAGACCCTATTTCCAAAAGACAAAAAAAATATTTGATCAACTTAATGGAATGGGTATTGACAACATCGAAATGAAATATCTTTCTATGGGAATGACAAATTCTTACAAAATAGCTCTGGAAGAAGGAGCAAACATCATAAGAATCGGTACAAAAATATTTGGAAAGCGAGAAAAATAATACATTATGACTTATCTTGTTTTTGCCCGAAAATACAGACCACAAAATTTTAAGCAATTAATTGCTCAGAATCACATTACAGATACGCTGGAAAATGCCATAAAGAGTGATAGAATTGCTCAGGCTTTTCTTTTTACAGGTCCGCGCGGAGTAGGCAAAACCTCTATGGCAAGAATCCTCTCAAAGGCTCTTAACTGCAAAGACGGTCCTACCACCCAGCCCTGTAACGAATGTGAAAATTGTCTTGAAATAACCAATTCCGATTCCGCCGATGTTATCGAAATTGACGGTGCTTCCAATACAGGAGTGGATGATGTTCGTAGAATTCAGAACGAGTTACTGTATCCACCTCAGAAATCACAATTTAAAATATACATCATTGATGAAGTCCACATGCTTTCCAAAAACGCATTTAATGCTCTTTTGAAAACTCTGGAAGAACCTCCTAAAAATGTAAAATTCATCTTTGCTACTACAGAACCACATAAATTGCCAGCAACCATTACTTCTCGCTGCCAAAGATACGATTTCCATCGCATACCTATCAAAAAAATCACGCAAAGAATAAAATATATCACAGACAAAGAAAATATTACAATCGAAGACCAGGCAGTTTTCCTGCTTGCCAAAAAAGCTGATGGCAGTCTGCGTGATGCTTTAAGCCTTCTGGATCAGATCGTCTCTATAGATAAAGCAAAAATTACCAAAAATGATGTTCTGGATACTTTTGGCATTGTGGATATAAACATCTACCACACACTCGTAAAAAACATCATAAATAACGACAATAAAAATCTGTTGGAAAACCTGCACTCTGTTATTGCAGAAGGTAATGATATCACAGAATTTATCCTGGGGCTTATTGAATATTTTAGAAATATATTAATCCTAAAGGTAGGCATTATTCCAGAAGAAGTTCACGAAGATGATATTTCCGAACTCGCAAAATACAAGGATGAATTTACAGAAGAAGATCTGCTTTATGTTATAACAATTCTGATTGATGCAAAAGAGAAACTAAAAAAATATTCGCAGCCCCTACTTTTTGTGGAAACCACTTTATTGAAACTCTCAAATTTAGATAAATTAGTTGATATCGAATCTTTGGAATCTGAGATTATTTCTGCTGATATTGCAGAAAAAAAAACTAAAAATTCAAAACCAAATCTAAAAAAAAAATCTAAAGTAGAGGTCAAAAAAAAGCTAGAACCTGAAATTGAAGCAGAAAGTGAAGAGGAGGAGGAAGAAGCTGAAAAAAGATCCGTTGATTTAGAAGAAATAAAATTAAAGTGGGGAGACTTCATCGACTCTATTATTGATGATATGCCAGTGCGAGCTAATTATCTCTCTAATATTATTATTGCCAAGGTGCAAAAAAATCAAGTTATTTGTACAACAAAATCAAAACTGGCTTACCAACAACTGAATGAATCGCGGGAACAACTATCCAATCTTTTAACCGATTTTTATGAAGCAAAGATAGAATTTGTTCCGGAATTCAAAAAAACAGAAGAGGATAAATTTATTCACTCTCCAACTTTACAGGATATCAAAAAACATTCGCCTGAAGTCGCCGAAATAATGAAAAAGCTGGATGGTTTTATTCTGCGACAGGAAAAGAAATAGAAGCTGTATAATTAGATGATAGACAACTCAAATATTGAAAAAGTTCTTGAAATTTTAGGTAAAGAATACAAAAATTATACTAAACCTATAGTTACAAGAATTTCCAAGCGCAAACGGGATCCCTACAAAATTCTTATTAGTACTATCATTAGCTTAAGAACAAAAGACGCAGTCACCTCGGAAGTATCAAAAGCCTTATTTGCCAGAGCTGATAATCCCCATGATATGCTCAAAATGTCAAAGAAGAAAATTGAAAAGCTAATCTATCCGGCAGGATTTTATCACAGAAAAGCAGAAAATATTTTAGAAATTTCACAGATAATTTTGGATGAATATGGTGGTAAAGTTCCCCAAGATCTAGATGAATTGCTCAAGCTGCCCGGTGTTGGAAGGAAAACTGCCAATCTGGTTATAGTGCTGGGCTTTGATAAATATGGAATTTGTGTAGATACGCATGTGCATAGAATTTCTAACCGCTGGGGTTACGTGGACACAAAAACACCCGAAAAAACTGAAGAAGCCTTAAGAAAAAAATTGCCTAAAAAATTCTGGAAAATTTATAATGATTATTTAGTATCTTTTGGGCAAAATACCTGTAAGCCCATCTCACCCTTTTGCAGCAAATGCCCTGTCTCTGAATTATGTCCTCAAATTGATGTAGATAAGCACAGATAAAATTTATTCTTCTTTGAAGATTGGTAGCGCAATATAAAAAATAGAGCCTTCTCCCACCCGGCTTTTCACCCATATTTTACCATCAAACAATTCTACAATAGATTTTGTTAATGATAGACCAAGACCAAGTCCGGAGGATTTGAATTCAGTCACACCGGAGTGATGGGATTTAATTTCCTGTACTTCATAAAACTCTTTGAAAATATTATCCAGCTCATAAGCAGAAATACCTACTCCTGTATCTTTTACAAAGATAACCATGGTTTGTTCATTATTGATTTGTTCTTTTTTCAGACGGGAGCGTCTTGCACCTAGAGTTATCTCACCGTAATCATCTGTATATTTTATTGCGTTAAGCACCAAATTCTTTATAGCATTGGATAAACTGTTTTTTTCCGCTTTCACCTTTGCCAGATTCGAGCCGATATCCAGAGTGAAATTTTGATGTCTATTTTCTGCAAAAACAACTAATTCTTCGTAGATTTCATTCAAAATCTCTTTAACATCAATGGGTTGTTGCATGATATCCGTACCTACTTTTTCCAGCGCATTCAATTGCATTACGTTATCAATATTATTGGATAATTTTTTGATATTATTATCCAAAATTTTTATAGCCCTTTTCTTTAAAGTATCGTTGCTATCTTTATTTTTCAGGACACTCATATAACCTTTTATGATCTGAATAGGAGTATTAAATTCATGAGAAGCAATATTTATGAATTTTGTTCTTTCTTTCTCAATTTCCAGTAATTTTTTATTTGCTTGTGTTAACTCTCGATAATCCAGAGAATTATTTATCGCAGCTTGTACATTAAGCAGGAATACTTCCATCAGTTCGTCATTGAGATATGTTTCAGCTTTTTTTTCATCTAAAACAGCATCGAAGTATATTAGTCCAAACAGTTCTTTCTTTACTTTTATAGGGGCACAATAAACAAAATAATTTTTCTCTATCTGTTCTAATTCTCTCTTTTGCACGACCAGATTTTCGTAGGCATCACGCAGTATATCATAGTTTATTGATATTAATTTTTTTTGTATAATCTCTCCTTCTGCATTTAGCGAAACGTCAAATACAAAGTTATCATTTTTATCAAGAGTAATAAAAAATCCATGGTCTGCATTCACTAATCTTAGTCCATCAACGATTATACGTTCTTTCAATTTTTCAATTTCTGTAATTTGCAAAAGGTCTCTTGTAATAGATTGTAAGATAGAGAGCTGCTCTTTTTGATAGACGATTTTGGCATATTCATCAGTTTTTTTAAGTATCACAGCCAGGTAAAAGCTAGCTAGACCTATGCGAGATTTTTCCGGGCGATTAAAGGGGAATTCACCTTTATCACAAAATATGATATGCCCTACTATTTCGCTTTTTATGACCATCAAGGCTATACCATAATGAATTTTATCAACTTTATAAAAAACCGGAGCTTTTGTTTCGTGAGCTGCTTCCAATTTTTCTTCATGAACTCCCTTTATTTCTTCAATTCCGTCGTGCAGCCAGAGCTTGTAAGTTTTAAATTTTTCGTCATTTATATATATAGCAAATTTATAAAAGCCAAAAATTTCATGAAATATTTCTTGTATCTTAGTTTTTAAATGCTCTATACTGGAAAAGTGGATAATATCCAAAAATATATGTTGCAGTCTGCTTAAGGAAGGTTTTTTACGAGGAGCCACAATTTCTGCCGGTACTTCTTGTTGTTTTGCCAAATTAATTTTAAATTTTTTATCCAGCAATTCCCGGTTTTTCTTATTCATACCCTTATGAATAGGATTAATTAAATGGTTAATCTTTCTTAGCGTTTTCTTCTTGCGTCTATAGAGGTTAGTTCTTTGATATATCATAGCGGTATAAACAAAAACCTGCAAAGTAATAGCCCAATCCTTCATACCGCGTGAAATTTTTTCGCATTCAATCAATTTACGGATTATATTTCTGTAATTTTTGTCTGAATCTTTTAAATCAATTTTAGCTGTTAAAAAATTCCCATAATTAATCCAGCGTCTAAAATCGTTTTTCCTGGCTAAAGACAGACCATATTTACAATTTATATTTGCTTGTTTTAATTTACCAGCGCCATAAAAAGCATTAGCTAAATTAAAATATGAAATCGACATTGCGTAATTATTTTGATTCTTCTCTGCCAACTCAAAACTTTTTTGATAATAATTTACTGCTTTCTCGTATTTTCCTTCTGCTTCGCAGGTTAAACCTTTTACCTGATTTACAAATTCCTGTTCTAAACTCAGGTCCACATCTTGTGTTTTAATCTGCTCCAGAACTTCTTCCATCTCTTTTTCTCTTCCATACCAGTTAAGAGAAAAAATATAATTTTTAAGAAATGAATTTATTTCTTCGATTTTCCCCCTATCAAAATAACTGGTGTAGTTTTCTTTTAGAAAATCCAGAAAAGCAGCCGGTTTATCAATTTTGAATTTCAAAAAAGAATACTTATCCTTTATCTCTGCTAACAATTTATCATCGCTAATTCTCCTGGCAATCTCTATTGCTTTCAAAAAATTTTGATTAGATGGTTTATAATCACCGAATTTATAATATATTCGAGCCATATTTAGATGTGACCCGGCTTTGCCCGCCGGGTTGTTTATCTGATTAAAATACTCCAGAGAACCTTTTATTTTATCTAAACCTTCCCCCAATTTTTCCGTTTTGTAATACAATTCTCCCCAGCTACAATAACTGAGCGCCAAGTTGTAGATATCCCCTACTTCAACGGATCTTTCCACCGCCTTCAAATATTCTTTTTTTGCCTGATCTACTTCATTAATCTTGTTGTAAATGTCAGCTCTAATTAGATAGACTCGGGTTTCCAGCCAATTTATTTTTTCGGAAACAGTTATTCTTCTGGCACTATTAATATAATCAAGTGCATCATCATAATTTCCATTAACATAAGAAATAATTGAATTAAGCAGGTAATACCTTGCTTTCTGAGGTTTTGTTAATTTTTTTAGATTAAATTCAGCGATAAGATCCTCAGCCTCATCTATATTTCCCTGAATAATATTATAATTTACATAAACAAAACTTACATCCGGCAACTGTTTTTTTGTAGCCAGATTCCTGGCAATATCCAAAAATTTAAGACTTCGCTCTTCATCGTAAAAAATATTACTTTTTGCTCTTAAAAATGAAAGCATAAAGTTTTGTTCGATTAATTCCTCAAAAGCATCCAGTACAGAATGATCAAATTCAGTTTTCTTGAGTCTATACGAAAGCAATAAAAATTCTTCTACAAGTTCATAGACAACTTTCTCATCCAAATCATCTTTAATTTTTGCCGCTTTTTTTACTGTCTTATAGGCAATTTTCCAGGCAGAGACATAATCCTTGTTCTCTTCATTGATTTTCATATGAATGTTAGAAAAATAGATTTCAGCAAATTTATCTTCTACAAATTTACAATGCTCAAGTATGCTTCGGATAATTAAAGGCTCTGTAATCTCCTTATCTCTGAAATACGAAATTACTCTTTGCGAGATATCATTTTTCTCATCTCGTGACAGATTCTGGATTAGTAACCTTTTTAACCAGGGGTAAATAAACCTAAAATATCCTTGCTTTTTATAACGCTCATAAACTTTAAAAATATTAAATTTATCATATTTTTTGAACAGCTTGAATACTTCTTTTTTAGATTTCTTGTGAAATACATATTTTAAAAGAGAATAGGAATAAGGAGTTCTTATTGCTGCGATTTTTGAAATATCATCAAGCATCTTGTGGGGAATTTGATCCAGTTTTAGCTTAAGCACATTAAGAATTTTTTGGGGCAATTCTACTTTTTCTTCCTTGAAATCCGCTGTTAATTCATCAGAATACTTTTGTAGTAGCTTCTTATTATATAAATATTTCACAAATTCCCTTATTATCAACTGGTTGCCACTGGAAAAATAATAAATTTTATCGGCAAGATTTTGCGAAATAGCTGTTTTAAGCAATTCATTAACAAAATTTTTGGTTTGATCTTTATTAAGTGGTTTCATATTGATTGAGAAACCAGAAGCAAAATTCCGGGGAATCAACTGATCATATGTACTTGTGATAACCAAAAATGGATAATTTGTTATATCATCTGCCAGATACTTAAGGAAATCAATAGTATCAGCTTCTGCTCTATCAATATCACTAATGAAGAAAATTATAGATTGTTCTTGTGAATAGGAGGTTAAATATTCTTTTACCAATTCAAAATCATGTTCCAGACTCTTTTTATCTTCGTTTAATGCTCGGGATCTTTCTTCTGATTTAAACAAAAATTCCTGAAATTTTTCTGAAGCCTCAGAACGAAAAAATGATTTACCTTTCTGATTCATAACAAAAAATATCTCTTTTGTCAACATAAAAAACGGATCTTTATGATTGCTGTCACAGTGATAATGCATAATCAGAGACTTTTCCAGAAGGATCTGAAACTTCTCATACTGCATAGCACTTTTCTTACCTACACCTTTATCACCAACCATAAAACCCATACCACCGGAACCATCAATGGCTCTTTTAATATAAGGAATTAATTTCTTGGTATCTTCTTCTCTGATAATATTCCGGCATGATTCTATATGATGGGTAACATCAGTTTTGGAGGTAACTATGTAATTTGTATCCCGAACTGAGTTTATAAATTCAACAACTTCTCGCGGATTGCGAAAACGATCCGTTGGATTAAAGGCAATTAACTTGAAGAGCAGCTTTTCTAAATCTCTATCAATAAGTGGATTGATCTTACTGGGAAATTGCGGAATTATACTGGAAAAGTCCTTTTCTTTTACTCTGTTCATTTCATTTATTGAGTAAGGAAAATTACCCACTGCGATCTTATATAAACTCACTCCCAGAGCAAAAAGGTCAGTTTGCATATTGTAATTACCGCTGTGTAATACCTCAGGCGCCAGGTAATGGAAAGATATGTCTATGCCGGGGGATTGGCTTTCCGATTCAACAATTATCTTCCTCTCCCCGTAATTCAGCAATTTAACCACTACATTATCAGGATCATCTCTATTGACAATTATATTTTCTGTTTTTAATCCTTTATGTAGAAGATGTTTACTATAAAGATAATCCAGACCATGACATATTTTTACGATGATTTCATAAAACAGATCAATATTATCTTCTTTTAGGGTAAATTCATCAAAACTTTTGCATTTGCAATATTCTGTGATTGTGTAAAAACTATCGTCATGGATACCAAAATCTTTGATCGAAATAAGATTTGGATGAGTTATTTTAGTTAAATCATACATCAAATTGGGCGTAAATCTGGTTTTTATTTTCTCCAGAGAAGTACTTGTATATAATTGCAGAGCAAATTCTTCACCTGTTTTAAAATCCTCAATTTTAAAAATTTTTATATAACGATTGTCCAATATTTTTTCTTTGATTTGATAATGTAATGCAATCAACTTCATATAAACTCCATTAATAATTAATTTCAAGCAATAAATTTTGTATAATTATTATGAGTTTACTTTCTAAATTAGCCTAACTACTGTCAAATAAATTACACAATAATTGTGAATTTTTATGTTGGGGAGAAAATAATTTGAGGAAGTTGACAGATTATTAGTAAGAGAAGAATATTTTGACAAAATTTATAATTCAATTAAAACATAAAGAGGCAACATGAAATTTATAATTTTTATAATATCCTTGATGCTTATTTTTCAACCACTGGCTCAGGCAGCTACCGGGGCAGGGACCAAATCTTTTACATTTTTAAGAATACCTGTAGGTGCCAGATCTGGTGCCATGTCCAATGCATTTTATGGGCTTTCCAACGATGAAACTGCTTCTTTTTTCAATCCAGCCGGATTGGCAAAATTTAGAGAAAAAAAAATCAGCTTTACCTATATGAATTATTTGGTTGGCTATAACGGCGGTTCCACTTCCTTTACTTTCCCTCTCACTCAGAATTCTACAATGGCAATCTTTGCCAAATTTATGGGTGTAGCTGGCATCGACAAAACTGATATTAACTTAGATACAGGGGAATTAATCGACCTGGGTGAAACATTTGGTTCTTACGATGTATTGCTCGGACTCTCTTATGGAACTGGTGTTTCTGAAATCCTGGATTTTGGAATAAATCTAAAATTTTTATCAGAAACTATAGACGAATACTCCTCTCAGGCTGCTGCCGCAGATATTGCAATTATTCATCAAACCCCCAATCCAAACTTGAAGGTAGGAATTGCTGCCAAAAATTTAGGTAAGCAGATTACAAAATTTGATAATAAAGAAGAAGATTTACCTATTACGTTTGCCGGTGCTTTCTCCTATAAAATTCCCGAAGGTTATTTTAATGTTGATGTAATCAAGCCCTTAGATCAGGATGTTTATGTAAATATCGGAATAGAAAAGTTAGCCTACAAAAATTTAATATTGAGAGCCGGATACAAAAGCAATGCTGCAGATTGGCAAGTAGGTTCTGATATTGATTTTCTCTCCGGAATTTCTACAGGATTTGGCTTTAACTGGAGGGATTTTGATTTCTCTTATGCAATAAACTCTTATGGAGAATTGGGTTTTATTCATCAATTATCAGTATCGCGCAATTTATAGCAGATGGCTTCCAAGCAACAAAAGGAATATAACACCGGTAAAGTTGTAAAATTGCAAAACAATAATGCCATTGTCGAAATTACAGACAACGATGCCTGTGGTAGTTGCGGCTTAAAATCGTTCTGTATCCAGAACACAAAGGAGAACATCCAACTGGAAATAAAAAATACCCAAAATGCCAAAATAGGTGATGTTGTCAAATTTGAAATCAGTCCCGGTATAAAAATTTTAAGTAATTTCTACGTCTTTATTTTACCTCTGCTCGTGATAATTGCTACCTATTTTATCGCTAAGGATTTGCTGTTACTTTCAGAAGATTTTTCAATAATTCTGTCTGTTTTATCCTTGATTTTAAGCTACTTTATAATAAAACATATTAATCGTGTTTTTAAGAAAAACAAAACAATCAAAGTTAAAATGATTAAGATAATTAATTAGTCAGGGAAGGAAAATTATGGATATCACTTTAGATAATATGATTTTTTATGGATATCATGGATTACACGAAGCAGAAAGAACACTGGGACAACGTTTTGCTATAGACATCACTATAGAAACCGATAAATCCTTGGACAGTAAAGTAAAACAGTTAGAAGACACAGTAGATTATACTGCAATCTATAATGAAGTTAAAAAGGAAGTTCAACATTACAAATATCATTTGCTGGAGAACCTGGCAAATAAGGTGTTGGACAGAATATTGAATAAATTTCCGCTGGTCATGAAAGCACAAATCAAAATCAGGAAGATTGCAGTCCCTATAAACGGCACACTTGATCACGTAGAAATAAAAATGGATAGGAGTCGAGAGGAAAATTAATAATATTTTTATTGGATTAGGTTCCAATCTGGGCAATAGAAGAAAAATTATTCAAGAGGCAATTGTAAAACTGAAGAAAATACCTGAGATCCAGGTTGTTAAACAATCTTCTATTATTGAAACCAAACCAGTCGGCTACTTGGAGCAACCTGATTTTTTAAATTGCGTTTTAAAAATTGCAACCTCCCTTCCCCCATTTGAGCTTTTAAATAAGTTGCAAAAAATCGAAAAACAAATGGGACGAAAAAAAAATATAAAATGGGGACCAAGAATAATCGACCTTGATATTTTATTTTATAACAAAAAAGTCATGCATACAAAAAGATTAACCATTCCGCATAAAGAATTATTAAATAGAAAATTTGTCCTGCAATCTTTAGCTGAAATTGCTCCTGCTTTTGTTCATCCCATAATAAAAAAAAACATGCAACTTCTATATGAAAACTATACAGAATAAATTCATCGCTGTAGAAGGTGTTATAGGAGTCGGCAAAACAACCCTGGCTCGCTTGCTGGCAAAACAATTCCAGGCTAAGCTTGTACTTGAGGTTGTAGAAGAAAATCCCTTTCTCAAAGAATTTTATGATGACATTGAAGGCAAATCATTTCAGACACAAATCTTTTTTTTATTAAGTCGCTACAAGCAGATGAAAAAATTTTTTCAGACCGAGATGTTCCGGTCTAATATCGTTAGTGACTACATGTTTATGAAAGATGCAATTTTTGCTAACATGACCCTTAATTCAGATGAAATAAAGATGTATAATGCTATATTCCCGCTTCTTAAGGAAAAAATTTTACAACCGGATCTCGTAGTTTATCTATATGCAGATTTGGATGTAATTGTGAAGCGTATTCAAAAACGCGATCGCTCTTTTGAGAGGAATATTGAAGTTGATTATCTAAAAAGATTAAGTAATGAATATGATAATTTTTTTTACAATTTTGATGAATTCCCCGTGCTTAAGGTGGATACTAACAAGGTTGATTTTACAAAAACAACCAAACAATTTGACAAATTATGCACTAACATAAAAAAAATGCTCTTGAAATGAGGTACATGAATTATAAATTAGCAGTCGTTGTATTGGCAGCCGGTAAAGGTGTTCGCATGAAATCATCTCTACCCAAAGTTGTTCATAAATTAAATGGTATCCCCATGATCCAAAGAATTATCACCAATGTAAGAAAACTACATCCGGAAAAAATCATCGCCGTGGTTGGTTACAAAAAAGATATTGTTATGGCTGCTATCCATAAGAGTGATAATGTAATCTTTGTAGAACAAAAGAAGCAAAAAGGTACCGGACACGCAGTGCAAATGACGAAAAATGAATTAAAAGACTTTAGCGGTTATATAATTGTTACTCCCGGTGATGTACCCCTTCTTACCAGTAATACTCTAAAAGATTTAGTCAGCTTACACCAAGAAAAAAAGGCTGCCGCCACTGTTTTGACAACAGTTATGGATGATGCCCATGGTTATGGTAGAATTATTCGTGACGAAAACGACTATGTTACCAAAATTGTAGAACACAAGGATGCTACTGAAAAAGAAAAACAAGTGCAAGAAATTAACACAGGTATTTTTTGTTTTGATTCTGATGCGCTTTTTACATCTCTGCCTCTTATATCCAGCGATAATGCCCAAAACGAGATATATCTTACAGATGCTCTGGAAATTTTAAGAAAGCAAAATAAAAAAATTGCTGCTATGAAAACAGAAAATAGAACAGAAGTTACAGGTGTAAATTCAAAAGAACAGTTAACAGCACTTGAAAAGGAAATAAAAGAGTAATATGAAACATTTATATTCCCCCTGGAGAATGAAATATATACTGGAAAACAAAGGTAAAAAATGTGTTTTTTGCGTAAAGCAGGAAGACACAAATGATGCCAAGCATTTTATTTTGAGGCGTGGTGAATATTCATACGTCATCATGAACCTATATCCTTACAATAGCGCTCACCTTCTGGTTGTTCCTTATAAGCATGTTTCTACTTTACAGGAATTACCCGACGAAGAATTAACTGAAATGATGCAACTGGTAAAGTTATCTGAAAAGGTATTAACCAAAGTTTATAAACCGGATGGTTTTAATATTGGCATGAATATAGGTGAAGCTGCCGGTGCTGGCATTGCCGAACATCTTCATGTACATATTGTACCACGCTGGAAGGGAGATACTAATTTTTTCACTACAATAAACGGTACAAGAGTAATACCTGAAGATATGAAAATCGCTTATAAAAAATTAAAAAAAGTTTTTGATGAAGAAAAATAGCAGTACCCGTCGCAAAATTATTCTTTCACTCAGTTTTTTTTTCTCTTCTTTCTTATTTATCTATACATAACAGTGCATGTGGCTAATCATACAAATGAAAAACTCGATTTCGGCGGAAGACAAAAAGAAAATTCACTTGATTATGATATACAGGTTTTAAATGGAGCTGGAAAACCATATCTTGCTCGAGAAATACGTAATTATTTAATTAAGATGGGCATAAATGTAATATCATTTGACAATGCTAAAAAATTTTGTTATCTTAAAAGTGTAATTATCGTTAAAAAAATGGATTATCAAAAATTGGAATATTTAACTTCTAAATTAAACATAAAAAATGTCTATAAACAGATAAATAAAAATTCTGAATACGATTTTATAATAATAATCGGAAAGGATTACAAAAAATATTTTAAGATAGGTTAAGATGGAAAATATAAATAAAGAGAATAAATTGGAATTGATATCAAACCTGGCTAAAGAAAAAAAAGCCATGGATTTGATAAATCTGGACGTTAGAGAAGTAAATGATCTGACTGATATACTTATAATTTGTTCCGCAGAAGGTGATATACATACTCGCACAATAGGTAAATATATCATAGAACAAACCAAAAAACTGGGAATCACCTTACATCATAAAGAGGGACTGGAAAATGGCAAGTGGGTTCTGCTTGATTTTTCTGATATTGTAATTCATATATTCGACAAAAAGACCAGAGAATATTATAAATTAGAAAAATTGTGGAAAGACCTTATTAATCGTGATCAAAAAACTTCAGAAGAGGTAAAAAAGTAAAATGATTATCGAAACCATAAAACAAAAGTTCTACAATTCTTTTAAGGAATTAGACCTTGAAGCTCCTCTGATGGATGAGATTGAAATTGAACATCCCAAGCACAAAGAATACGGTGATTATTCTTGCAATATCGCACTAAAAAAGGCAAAAAGCTATAAAACCAAACCACTGAAACTGGCTAAAGATATTGCAAGTACCCTAGATAAAGATAATTTTTTTGCAAAAGTTGAAGCAATCAAACCCGGTTTTATTAATATCTATATATCAAAGAAGGAATTGAGAGATATTTTATTAACGATTCATGAAACGGGAGAAGATTTCGGAAGAAATACTCAATCCGAGAATAGCCAAAAAGTTTTATTAGAATTTGTTAGCGCCAATCCTACAGGCCCGTTAAATGTAGTTAATGCCAGAGCTGCTGCTTTTGGTGATTCTTTAGCAAAAATCATGAATTTTCTGGGGCATGAAGTACAAACAGAATATTATATAAATGATGCGGGAAACCAGATAGATATTCTGATTGAATCGGTTGAGGTAGAACTTAACCGACTGGCTGAGATGCCCGTAAAGGAAGTGGAAGGCGGTTATAAAAATCAATACATAAGAGAAGTTGCCGATGAAATACTGGAGGAAGAACATCAATCCATATTCCGCACTTCCGAGGCGAATAAAGAAAAAAAGATCAGAAAGTATGCTTTGGATGGAATTTTAAAACGTCAAAAAGAGTCCCTTTTGGATTTTAATGTATTCTTTGATAATTGGATTTCCGAGCAAGCCCTAAGAGATAAAGGCAGCGTAGAGGATGTATTAAGCTATCTTGCAGAAACAGATTATATTTATGAAAAAGATGATGCAATGTGGGTTTCTACAAGCAAATTTGGTGATGACAAGGACAGGGTAATCATGAAAGGTGACGGAACAACGACCTACCTTATTCCCGATCTTGCATACCATATCAGTAAGTATAAACGTGGTTTTAATCAACTTATCGATATCCTGGGACCCGATCATCATGGGCATACCAAAAAATTACAAGCTGGCATGAAAATCTTAGGCTACGATATAGATATATTAAATTTTATTATACTACAACAGGTAAATTTTATAATCGGTGATAAAAAAGTTAAAATGTCTAAACGTGAAGGAAATATATTTACGCTGGACCAGCTGATTGATGAAGTAGGAACAGATGCCTCACGTTTTTTCTTTTTGATGAGAAAGTCTAACTCCCCGCTTGACTTTGATATTGAGCTAGCCAAGAAGCAATCCAGCGAAAACCCTGTATATTATGTGCAATATGCCCATGCCCGTATAAACAGCCTTGAAAAAAAGGTAAGCAAAGAAGGTATAAAATTTAAGAATTTTAAGCCTGAATATTTAAAAAGATTGCGTTATGAAGAAGAATGGAATCTTATCCGCAAACTCATGAAATTTCCCGAGCTGCTAGTTCATATTTCAGCTACCCAATCAGTTCATCTTCTTACTTCTTATTTAATAGGGCTAGCCTCTACTTACCATACTTTTTATCAAAAAAGAAGAGTAGTAAATAAAAGATACAAAGAACTGTCCCTGGCAAGACTTTATCTTTGTAAAGCAACTCAGATCGTACTTGCTAATGGTTTAAGATTACTCGGCATCTCGGCTCCAAAAGAAATGTAGCTCATAGATGCGCTTCAGAAGAGACCAGAAAATAAGCATTCTCACCGGAGCCGGTATCAGTGCTGAATCCGGATTAAAGACTTTTAGGGGTACAGATGGTCTCTGGAGAAATCATCGCGTAGAAGAAGTAGCCAGCCCGAAGGCGTTTCAAAAAGATCCGGCATTGGTTTGGGATTTTTATAAAGAGCGCTACAAGAAGCTACAAAACGTACAGCCCAATAAAGCTCATCTGGCTCTCAAACTAATGGAAGATTATTTAAAAGAAAATTTTACCTTAATTACGCAAAACGTAGATGGTCTTCATTCGATAGCAGGAAATAAACATCTCTACGAAATGCACGGAAACCTGCGGGAGTGTTTTTGTATGAGCTGCAATTACAAAAATACTCTAAAAAATATAGATCCTGCTGCCAGGGTGCCACAGTGCCCCAAATGCGGTGACAATTTAAGACCTAATGTGGTTTGGTTTGGTGAGTTCCCCTATCATCTTGAGGAAATTAAGGAGGCAATTAAAAATTCAGATTATTTTATTATTATCGGAACAAGCGGTGTGATTTATCCGGCAGCCGATTTTTTGCGGCTTGCCAAAAATTTTAGAGTTACAACTTTAGGCCTCAATCTGGAAAAGCCATCCAATGTATCCTTTATTGATCATTTTTATTCGGGAAAAGCAGCTGAAGAATTGCCAAAACTTGTTAACGAGTGGATAGGTAGGCTCTAAACCAGCTATATTATTTGAAGCTGTAAAAAAATTGACAACAAATCCACTAAAAAATAATCTTTTAAATTATGAAAAAAATTTTACTTACTAACGACGACGGAGTTTCCGCTGATGGTATAAGAAAATTAGCAGAAGTTCTTAAAAAAACTTATGATGTAATTATTGTTGCTCCGGACAGAGAACGTAGTGCTTCTTCTCAAGCTCTTACTCTTCATAGTCCTCTCCGGCTCAAAGAAATCGAAAACAATGTGTTTTCCGTAGATGGAACCCCTACTGACTGTGTTAATTTAGCCACGAATATTGTCGATAATAACGGAATTGATCTTGTTATTTCCGGTATCAATCGAGGGCAAAATATGGGTGAAGATGTATTGTATTCCGGTACTGTAGCCGCCGCTATAGAAGCTATGAATCTGGGCTACCCGGCAATAGCTGTTTCTCTCACGGATCCTACTTCCAGCTTTTTGGATTGTGCTAAAATCATACACTCTATTCTAGAAAACGATATTTTCTCAATTATTACAGAAAAAACTATATTCAATATTAACATTCCACCTCTACCTCCGAATGAAATAAAAGGAATAAAAGTAACCAAACTGGGACACAGAGTTTATAATGACTTTATTCAAGAAAGAGTGGATCCTCGAGGTAAATCTTATTTCTGGATTGGCGGTGAAGCACCTCAATGGCAGGGTGATGAAAAAACTGATGTTTATGCAATTCAGCATGGTTATGTATCAATTACTCCCATTACCATTGATATGTCAGATTATAATTATTTCCCTGTTATAAAAAAATGGCTTGAGGATAAATTCTCTAACTAACGAAAAATAATTATGAATTTTAAAAAACAAAGAAAAAATATGGTTCGCACCCAGATAAAAGCTAGAGGTATTACAGATAAAAAAGTGCTTAAAGCCTTTGAAAATGTAAAACGACATCTTTTTGTACCTGAATCCAAAAGACTCCAGGCTTATGCAGATCGTCCCTTGGCTATCGGCAGCGGACAAACAATATCACAACCCTATATAGTGGCGCTTATGGTGTCCTTACTTAACCTTGGAGAATCTGATAATGTGCTTGAGATAGGCACAGGCTCCGGTTATCAAACTGCTATACTTTGTAAACTTGCAAAAAAAGTATATTCTATAGAACGCTATGAATCACTTGCAAAAAGCGCTAGAAAAAATCTGGAAAAAACCAAGCTGTCTAACTATGAAATTAAAGTAGCGGATGGCACTCTGGGTTGGCCTGAAAATAAAAACATGAAATTTGATGCTATAATTGTATCCGCAGCTGCTAATCAGATTCCTAAAACATTCAAAGAACAATTGGCTATGGGAGGAAGGCTGGTGATCCCCGTTGGTTCAAGATTTTCACAAAATCTTATTCGTCTTACAAAAAAGAAAGACGGATTTGAAGAAGAAAATTTTGGCGGTTGTGTTTTTGTTCCACTTATTGGTAAACATTCATGGTAAAATCATTAAAAATTTTTATAATTCTTATAATAATGCTCTCTTCCTTCTCTTACCTTTTTGCAAATGAGGAAAATGATCTTAGTAGAAGGGAAAAAGTTGCTCAATATCTAAAAAACAATAATCTGTCAGAAGATACGGTGGTAGTTTTAATGGCTATGCTGCCAATTTTTGAATTGCGTCTTTCTCTTCCCTGGGCAATTCATCATTATAACATGGAATGGTACAGAGCTTTTATTCTATCACTTATTGGCAATTTTTTACCTATCCCATTTATTATTCTAATTTTACGCTACGGTCTCGGTTATCTGTCCAAAGTGCCGCTCTTTGCCAAATTTTTCGATTGGCTTTTTCAACGAACCAGAAGAAAAAGTCAGATAGTAAAAAAATATGAATCTTTGGGGCTAATACTTTTTGTTATGATCCCGTTACCTATTACCGGTGCCTGGACAGGTAGTGTGGCTGCTTATTTGTTTGATATAAAATTTATAAATTCCTTGATATGTATTGCTATCGGTATTACCTTTGCAGGTATAGTAGTAACAACCCTAAGTCTAATGGGAATTTTCGGAGCTATTATTGCCGGATTGGCTCTACTTATTCTGCTTGCAGTCTGGGCAAAGAAAAATATTGATAAAAGGAAATCAAGAACAAAATTGGAGGGATAATAAGATGTCTTTATATAAAAGAATTTTTAAACAGAAGCCCAAAACAAAAGTTGATACAGAAAAAGAACTAACAGATTTTTTGTCAAATGTTTATCTATTTAAAAATCTATCAAACACTGATATCAGAAATCTTCAGAACTATATTCATAAAAGAGAATATAAGCAAGACGAAAAAATTTTCAAAAAAGGTTATCCTAATATTGTAATGTATATTGTAAAAGAGGGTAAACTACTGCGCTATCTGGATTATGATAAAGCCAAAGAAGAGGGTGTGGAAATAGAAGCAGGACATTTCTTTGGAGTTATCGGTCTTTTTATAGATGAAAAGCGTACTTCTACCGTAATTGCTACTAAGCCCTCTGTATTGCTTGCCATCTCAAAAAGAGATATAAAGAATTTTATTGCTGAATATCCCAAAGCAGGAGCAAAGATATTATACAAAATCGGTAAGATTTTGAGTAATGACATTGTTGATGCAAACGAGCAAATCGTGGAATTAGAAGAAGAAAACATAAATTTAAAAGAAAAAGTAGAAGATATTAAATCCGAGGAGGATAATGGATAGATCAAAATTCTTTCGCTGGATTATCTGGATAATTACTTTTTTTATTATTATTGCGGGTGTCTGGTTCTATCATTATATCCTGCTTTACATTATTGTTTCTTCAATATTCGCTTATTTACTTTTCCCCATTATAAAATTCGGGGACAGATTGCAAATACCACGTCCTATTTCCATACTTATCACCTATGCAGTGATCATATTCTTGATCATTCTGGCAATCAATGTAATTGTGCCCCAAATAAGGCAACAAGCTGAGGAAGGCGCAAAGGTTGTAAAAAAAGCTCAAACCCGGTTAAATGAACAAAAAGAAGGCAGTATGGATATTTCTACTGCACTTAAGACCATCGGTATAGAAGAATTTGCCGATGTTATAAAAGATATGAACTCAAGATTTAAATTTATAGACCTGGATAGGCATCTAAATCAAATGCTTGATAAATTTATTAATCTCTTAGCCGAAATACCGCAATTTTTACTAAATTCAATAAGCAGCATTATCAATCTTTTAGCCTTTATTATTGTTATACCGTTCATCAGCTTTTTTCTGCTAAATGACGAAAGGAAATTGATGCGCGCCTTCTTCTCTGTAATCCCCAATAGATACTTTGAATTTTCTCTATACCTTTTTGAAAAAATCGAAGAAAGTTTCGGCAGATTCTTCCGGGCATTATTGCTAGAGACTTTTATCATATTTATTCTGGCTTTTATTGGCTTGATGATTTTAAATATTCCATATGCCCTTACACTCAGTTTAATTGTAGGTTTAACAAATCCCATTAAATTTTTCGGTCCATTTTTGGGTGTTATTCCTATATTTTTAGTTGTACTACTGGGACCAACTCCAAACATATACTTACTTTACACAGCAATCCTAATCTTGATCATACAACAATTCGACAGCAATTATCTGTTTCCCTCTCTCATTGGTAAAAAAATTGGTATGCATCCTCTGTGGGTTTTGCTGACTGTAATTTCGGGTGGATATGCCTTTGGTGTAGTGGGATTAATTTTCGCTGTACCAGTAGTTTTTCTAATCAAAACAATTATACAGGTTTCAGGAAAAAGTTTAAAAGAATTTGAAATAATTTAACATAAAATATGAAACTAAATAAACTAAACTAAAAGGAGATATTATGTCCAGATGGTCAACTATGGAAGGTAGTATTTATAAGACTCAACAAGAGACTGAGCAGCATTTTATGAAGAGCTTTTTTGAGCAACAAGCTTTTCAGCCCAAGACAGAAAAAGAAAAAGAAGAATTTCAGGATTTTTCATTTGTAAGTAGTGCTATGGCTTTGCTTGTGCACATTGCTCGAGCTGACGGCAAAATTGATGAAGAAGAGAAAAACACAATTATTGATGAATTGCAGTTTCAGATACACAATAATTATGCTGACTATAAATTATATTCAGAAGAATTCGGACCTGACGAAAAAGAAATTGTAGAAAAACTTTTTGATCAATTAAAAACCGAACTAGCAGAAGCCAAATGCAATCTTGATGAAACAATTAGAATAATTGATATGATTTATAAGAATATCCCTCAAAAACGCTATTATCTTATCAGGCTCTGCTATACAGTGGGTTACGCAGACAAAAAATTAACTTCCGGTGAAAAGCAGGCAATTGATGAGATAGCTAAAAAATTGAATATTGATAAAGCAGAGAAAGAGAGAATTAGAAAAGAAGTTAAATCAAATCTTTCATCAGAAGAATAAAATTGCTTTATTGCTTAAACAATTTGACATAAAAATTCAACATTTAAGTTTTATACTAAATAATTCAATTCGGAGGAAAAATGTTCAAAGGTGGCAAAGGAATTCAGGACTTGCTCAAACAAGCCCAGGATATGCAAAAAAAGATAAGCAAAAGCCAAAAAGAACTTGCTAATAAAACAATAGAAGCTACTTCTGGTGGCGGTATGGTAAAAGTAGTAATGAACGGTAATCAAGACCTTTTATCTTTAAATATTGAAAAAGAAGTGGTGGATCCCGATGATGTGGAAATGCTGGAAGACTTGATAATCGCAGCTATTGAAGAAGCCAAGAAAAAAGTTAAAGAAATGGTTGAATCAGAGATGTCCGGCTTAACAGGCGGTATGAATATACCCGGTATAAATTCATAATGAATAGCGATAAATTAGATGACCTGCAAAAAGGCTTAAAACAGTTACCAGGTATTGGTGCAAAAACCGCAGAAAGACTTGCCTTTTTTATGATAAGTGGCAACAAGCAAACTGCCCTTGATCTTGCTAATCTTATTAGAGATACTGTAAATTCTATCCAGAAATGTAAGATCTGCGGTATGCTTTCTCAAACTTCTCCTTGCAAATATTGCAGCGACAAAGAGCGAAATGAATCGTATTTATGCGTAGTGGAAAAGTCGCAGGACGTACATCTCATCGATAAAATAAAAGATTACAATGGAAAATTTTTTGTTTTAGGAAATCTCCTCTCCCCTCTGGATGGGATAGGTCCCAAACACATTAATTTTTCCAAGCTAAAAAAACTAGTTAAATCAAAAAATATTAAAGAATTAATTCTAGCACTTAATCCCAGTAACGAAGGAGAAGCTACCATGTCATTTATCACAAAAGAACTAAAAAATGATGTTGGTCAAATCTCCAGATTGGCAACAGGACTACCCGTGGGCGGTGATATTGAATTCACAACTTCCAAAACCCTTGAAAGTGCTTTTAACAATAGAAAAAAAATGTAAATGGAGTAACTATGGCATCCACTTCAGATTTTAGAAACGGAATGATAATCAGATATAAAAATGGGCTCTATGAAATTGTTGATTTCCAGCATGTAAAACCCGGTAAAGGCGCTGCTTTTGTAAGAACCAAGCTAAAAAATATTAGAAATGGCTCTGTACTGGATAACACCTTCCGCTCAGGTGCAAAAGTAGAAGAAGTTAGAGTTGAAAAACAAAAAATGGAATACCTCTATAATGATAGCTCCATTTTTGTTGTTATGGATCCTGATACTTATCAACAGGTGGAATTGGACGAAGGTATCGTAGGTGATAAAAAATATTTTCTAACAGAAAATATAGATATAACTCTAGTAAAAACAAAAGAACAGATAATAAAGATCCTTTTGCCAACTACGGTAAATCTTGTTGTATCTGAATGTGAACCAGGTGTTAGAGGAGATACAGTTACAAACGTGACAAAAGAGGCAACTCTGGAAACCGGATTAAAAATCCAATTACCGATGTTTATTAACAAAGGTGACGTGGTTAAAGTTGATACAAGAACCGGTGAATACATTGAACGTGTTAACTAATTATCGCTAAATGAAATTAATTCTCGCTACAAAAAATCAAGATAAGATCAAGGAAATAAGAGAATTACTATCAAACCTTGATATTTCTATTCTTACCTATAAAGAGCTGAATGATTTTCCTATAACGGTGGAAGATAAAGATACTCTGACAGGTAATGCAGAGAAAAAAGCCAGAAATGTTTGGGAAAAATTTAATATTCCCTGTGTGGCTGACGATACAGGTTTGTTTGTAAAGGCACTGGATGGAAAACCCGGTGTAAAAAGTTCTCGTTTTGCCGGAGAAGACCCAACTTACGAAGAAAATAGGAAAAAATTGTTAAAGGAAATGAAGAATACACCACCTGTCGAACGTGATGCAGAATTCAGAACCGTGGTAGTATTTTTTGATAAGCACGGGAAAGCTCATAATTTTAGGGGAGTATGTAAAGGGTTTATTTCCGAAAAAGAATCAGGTGATCACGGCTTTGGCTATGATCCTGTTTTCCACCCCCTAGGATCCAATAAATCCTTCTCAGAACTGTCTTCGCAGGAGAAGAATAAAATCAGTCATCGTGGAATTGCCATGAGAAAATTCTACGACTTTCTGCAAAAAAATTATTAAGTCTTACTCCGTATCTTGCCAAAATTCATAAGGATAAAGATACAAAATTCTCTCATCATTAAATTTCTGCCACTTTTCAATCATTTTGGTAAAATTTTTTAACTGAGCCGGCAACTCTACTTCATTCTTCAAAAGGGACATACCTGAAGACAGATCTATCGTCATAATTCCTGCTTCTGCTCTGGGATACTGCACAACTTCGATCTCTTCTTTAGGTGGAATATTACACATTTCCCTCAAAACCTTAATGGAATAATCAATCCCACCCAATTCATCTACCAGTCCTAATTCTTTAGCGCTTTTCCCAGTCCAAACCTTGCCCTGAGCAATCTTATGCACCTGCTCTCTACTCATATCTCTTCCCTGTGCAACAGCATCTACAAAAGCCCAATAACTGTGCTCAACACTCCCTCGTATTTTTTCTTTTGCACTATCCGTTAAGGGGCTATCAGTGGCAAAAATATCTGCATTCTCTCCTTTTTTCACCGTATCCCAATTGATATGAATTTTCCTATACAACTCAGTAAAATTGGGAACCAGAGCAATAACTCCTATGGAACCGGTAATTGTTTCTGATTGAGCAATTATCTTATCTGCAGGAGAGGAAATAAAGTAACCACCAGAAGCTGCCGCTCCGGACATAGAAGCAATTATCGGTTTGGCATTCTCTCCTTTTTTACATTTTTGAACTTGATGAGCAATAATCTCCGAAGCCAGAGCTGAACCACCTCCACTATTTACTCGCAAGATTATTCCTTTTATACTGTCATCCTCTCGCGCTTCCTTTAAATATTTTGTTAAAGTCTTGGAGCCTATTGTTTTTCCGGGAACACCTTCTCCGCTGTGAATAGTACCACTTGCATAAATAATGGCAATTTTATCTTTTTTCTCATCACTCCAGTCTTTTCTGACATGATTCTGCTTGTATTTATCAATAATTTCATTCTCACCGAATTCCTGCTTCAACTTCTGCTCAATTTCATCCTCATAAATCAAATCATCTACCAGATTCTTTTCTTTTGCTTTACTTGCGATAAAATATGGACCTGCATCGATTATACTCCTCACTTCTTTTATTGTCATCCCCCTACCAATGCTGATTCTTTCTACCATATCCTCATACAAATCAGAAAGCATTTTTTCATACACCTGCCGCTCTTCTTCTGTCATATGCTTTTCAGTAAACATATTACCTGCTGTTTTGTAAGCATGGCTGCGAAAGTTTAACACTTCTACACCTAGGGTATCCAGTAAATTTTTTATGTAAGGAGAAGTAATGCTTATCCCATTCAAAAGCAAAGAGCCACCCGGGTTTAGATAAATTTTATCAGCAACGGATGCAGCTAGAGAATAGTTAACATTTGTCGTGTTCTCAAAATAATAAACTACTTTCTTTCCCTCCTTTTTAAAATCGATTAGTGCATCTCCAATCTCCTGAAAATTAGCTCTACTAGCAGATATATTGCCAGACTTGAAGACTAGACCCATAATTCTTTTATCTTCTTTTAATTCTTTAATAGTTTCTAGAGCTTCACTTAATGTTTTTTCATCAGCGGAGACAATTCTAATAGGACCTATCTTTTTAGACGTCTTCTGGTCTACTACCTTGCCTTTTAATTTGTAATTATAAAATTTATTTTGTTCAACTGTTTGCAGTGAATTTTTGAATTTTCTGGCAGAAATATTAGCATAAGTTAAGCCCTGTGAAACATCGTTTTTGCTATAGTTTCCTCCTAACCTGAAATTAGAAAAGCTTATACTGACACCGGTTGAATATTCTTCCTTTTCAAAATCGTTGGAAAAATTGAATTTAAACCCCGCTGCAGGCTCAAGTTCCACCGAAAGCACTCCTTTATTCCACTCCTCATCCGCATAAGTTCTGTCATACGCCAGAGTTAAACCCGTCCAGAAATCAGATACATAACCTAAAGGTCTCAAGGCAAAACCCAATCTTACAGAATTGTCGGATTTGAAAGTTTTCTTCCAGTTTGCACCAACAGATAAAAAATCCCAGGGTCTATAAAGAAATGACGAATTAAAGGCAGCTTCGTTCTTATTCCATTCATAATCAGAGCCAACGTAAAAATTTGATTTCCCCAGACGGCTGCCCAGAGCAATTCTATGCCAATAGTCATGTGGTCGTTTGGAATAGCTATAACCCAGATTATCGAAATTAATTATAAAATCATAAGCCTCTTGTTCAAATTTGTCATCAAAGAAATGCTGAACGTATCCCATTCCACCTGCATTACCAAATCCCATGGCTGCTGGATTTACTAAAGTTGATAAAAAATCGTCTGTAGTTGCTACAGAAAAATCATTAAATGAGCTTGCCACTAATGAAGTTGAAAATACTAGCAAAATTGCCCAAAAAATTAGAATCTTTTTCATAATAAATACCTCACAAGTTTTTAATCTAATTAATTACTACTGTTCAATATTTGTAAATTTTAGTATAAAATTTTGTTACTTTTTTATTCACACATTATGGTTGGTTAACTCTGCCCAAAAATAAAATGGTATCGCTGGTATTCTCTTTAATTACAAAGAAGAATGGATGATCTGCCTTAAAAACTACAGGATTTGGGGGAGGTGCAACAGATTTGAGTCTCATACTTACGGCAGTGGCTGCTGCTGCTTCGGTTCCCTGCTCATTTACGTCAATATAAGCTTGGTGAATTATTTTTCCGATAAAGAGGTCATCAGCAGGTGATATACCGGAGAAATTTGCTTCAGCTGCAGAAAAAGCTCTTTCCATGCCCAATTTCCGGAAAGTTTTTTTGAGTTTAGCATAACGTTTCTCAATTTTAAATTTTGGCAAATAAACTTCTACGTTTTCCATCTTTCTCTGCTTATAAAGCAAACTGTCTTCAGCTATATATTTTTCCAACATCTTAATATCTTCCTGTTTCCTGGGCAGGAAAATAAGCATAGAAATTCCAGAATCTTTGTATGGTAATTCCAGAATCTGAAAACGTTTGCTCTCTGCATAGGGAAACTTGTGCCTCTGATACATCATATCCACCTCGGTAGAGATATCTTTCTGTAGCCAAAAATCCATTTTTTTGGTTGACCTTTCTGCAAACTGATACTTCCAATCTCCCTTGAAATATATAGCATTGGTTAGGACTAATCGAGTAAAGGCATCAATATCATTGCGATGAATTAAATCCTGTATCTTATCTCTGGTTTGTGCGGCTACCCAATTGTTTATTCTTGCGGCAGCTTTTGCAGTGGAGTCCACAAAATCCACTTTGTATAAGGAAGAAGAAAAATATTTTTCCATTGTTTCTCGATAACTTTTTAAAATTTCATAATTTTTATGAATCCAGAGAGCATTTGCAGTAAATAAATCCACATCCTGCTCTTTACAAATCTTGCCAAGATTGGCTTCTAACAGGTCAAAGTTAGCTAATAATTCATCTTCTGATTGATTAAATTCCAAAACTTCTGCCATTTCCTTTTTTGTTTTACCTTCTGCACCGGCATAAGTCATTGCCAGAGCGGTAGATATGCTATAAGGAGAAATAAAGGTATTTTCTTTCTGAGATTCGATTGCAGCATAAAACTTTAAGGCAAAACGATTATTATCTGTAATAAAATTTCCCTTTTTAACGGAAGCCAGGTGAGTACAGCTGCCTAAAAGAAACAGTAAAATCAGAAGTGCAGATATTATTATTTTTTTCATCATCAAAACTCCTTTAAGATATTTATTTATATATGATTTTTTACTAGCCATTAAACTTTATCAAGATATTTTATAATATTTACAGAAAAGAAATAATTGACTAATCAAATTAACTTTTAAGAATTTCGTATCAATACTTAATTTCCAGTGAAATAAGGCAGGAAAAGAAAGGAAAAATATGACTGCTAAAGATATTATAAAAAAATCTAAAGAGGATAACGTAAAATTTTTTCAGCTTCAGTTCACCGATCTATTTGGTTTAGTAAAGAGTTTGACAATTCCATTTAAAATACTGGAAGAGGCACTGCAATACGGTATCTGGTTCGATGGCTCCTCGATTGAGGGATTTGCCAGAATAGCAGAAAGCGATATGTATCTAAAACCCGACCTTTCTACTTATGCCATTATTCCCTGGTTAACATCCGAGGACGGCAATACCGCTCGTTTCATTTGTGATGTGTACAATCCGGATGGTAGCCATTTTGAGGGCGATCCTCGTTATATTTTGCAAAAAGCCTTAAAGCGTGCCCGAAAGATGGGTTATGAATACAAAACCGGGACTGAGATGGAATTCTTCCTATTTAGCAAGAAACAAGACGAAATAGCTTTCCCCCAAGACGAAGGCGGCTACTTTGATATGACTGCCGACAAAGCTTATGAAATCCGCAGAGATATGACGGTTGCTTTACAAAAATTTGGTATTGATGTAGAAACAACACACCACGAAGTAAGCAGCGGTCAGCATGAGATTGACTTTAAATATGACAACGCCCTTATTACGGCTGATGCAGCTACTACAATAAGATTTGTTTTAAAAGCTGTTGCTCAAAAATACGACCTCTGCGCTACTTTTATGCCCAAACCTATCTCCGAACTAAACGGAAACGGTATGCACGTTCATCAAAGTCTTTTTGATATTAAAACAAATAAAAACAGTTTCTACTCCAAAGATAATAAATACTCACTCTCTGACTTAGCCTACAATTTTATTGCAGGTCAGCTTGAACACGTAATGGCTATGTCTTCTATTTTGAATCCAATTATTAATTCCTATAAAAGATTAATTCCCGGCTACGAAGCCCCTGTATATTTAAGCTGGGGACATAAAAATCGGTCATCATTGATTCGTGTTCCCAAACATTTCAAAGGCAAATCCAAATCCACCCGCATCGAATTGAGGAGTCCTGATCCTAGCTGCAACATCTATCTTGCTTTTGCCGTAATGCTGGAAGCCGGCTTAGATGGAATTCGTAAAGACCTAAAACCACCTGCACCGGTAGAAGATGATGTTTATAATTACGATAAAATCAGACTGCAAAAAGAAAAAATAAAAACTCTTCCCGGTTCACTCAAAATTGCTCTGGACAAACTAAAAGAGGACAGTTTGATACAAAAGGCTCTGGGCAAGCATACTTACTATAAATATTTGGCAGTGAAAGAACAAGAATGGGATCACTTCCGTATGCAAGTTACTAACTGGGAGCTAGAAAGATACCTGGAAAAATATTAATTTGATTCGCTGATGAACTTTCAGAAATACTTTCTTAAGAAATTTTTTACACTTAAGGGCAGAAATAATTTTCTTTCTACAAACTCCATATTGCTTATAAGCAGCATTGTTATTGGAATAATTGCTTTAACTATTTCTCTGGGAATATTTAGTGGATACAAAGATGTTCTGCAGGATATAATTATCGGTGTAAATTCTCATATCTATATTTCAAAATATGAAAACCGTACAATCACTGAAAAAGAATACAATGAGGTTACAACAATACTGGATTCGAACAATACTTATGTGAATTATTCACCATATCTTAATACAGAATGTATGTGCTCTTTCGAAAATAGTACAGCTGGTATTATCTTACGCGGTTTAAATTATGAACAGGAATCCCGAGTTTCAAATATAAAACAATATATTTCCCAAGGTAAATTTCCAGTTGAAAGTGGCGGTATTGTGCTCGGAAAAAATTTGGCAGAAAGGTTAAATTGCTCCCTCGGCGATACAGTTAAGCTTATTTCTCCTCTAAATTCAGAATTTACTATGGCAGGTATGATACCAAAAACAATGCAATCACAAGTAACAGGTATTTTTTCTTCCGGAATGTATGAATTTGACAACTCCCTTGCTTTTATGAATTACAAGACAGTTCGAAATTTTCTGGATTTAGGAAAAGTTTATCATGGCATCGCTGTTAATTTGCAAACCGCAAAAGCAGAAAAAGCTGCATTTCATTCGGATTTATTGCAAAAAAAACTCGAATATCCCTTCTTTACTACTGACTGGATATCATTAAATAAAAATCTTTTTAGTTTGTTGGAACTGGAAAAATGGGTAATTTCGATTATCATTGCATTAATCATACTCGTATCCGGTTTTGGTATGACCAGTGTTTTGATCCGAAATATCTATGATAACCAATCAGAAATTGGTATTCTAAAAGCAATGGGAACAAAAAATAAGGAAATACGTAAAATGTTTTTGCACAGAAATTTGTCTCTGGGTATTATTGGAGTTGTATTGGGCATAATACTTGCTTTAATAATCGGAAAAATCATCACAATTTCCAATATTATCACAATTGAAGCAGATGTATATATGATAAAAGAGATAGTAATCAAAAATAATCCTATCGATTTTCTATTTATCATTTTTGTTTCAGGGATTATTATATTTTTGTCTTCCTATATACCACTCAAGCAAATTGACAAATTTAATGCTGTAGAAATAATAAGAAGAGCAAAGAAATGAGAAATATGCTATTAAATGGAAAAAATATAACAAAGACGTATTTTACCGGTGACGCCAGTAAGGAATTAGTAGTACTGGACAGATTGAACTTTGAAATGGAGAGTGGAACAATCGCTGCTATATCAGGTCTTTCAGGTAGCGGCAAAAGCACTTTACTACATATTCTGGGAAGTTTGGATCGTCCTGATTCCGGAGAGATATATTTCAAAGATAGAATGATAAACGAACTCAATAACACAGAAAGGGCAGAATTCAGGAACAAAAACTTGGGTTTTATTTTTCAATTTCATCATCTAATGCCGGAACTAACTGCTCTTGAAAATGTAATAATGCCTAAATTAATTGCGGGTAAATCTTTTGCCAAAGCCAAAAAACAAGCTTATGATATACTTTCCAAATTAGATATGGAGGCAAGAAAGGACCACTTCCCAAATCAATTGAGCGGAGGAGAAAAACAAAGAGTGGCAGTTGCGCGAGCACTTATTAACAATCCGGAACTTATTCTGGCAGACGAACCTACCGGCAACATCGATATTAAGCATTCAGAAGAATTATTACAGCTACTTTTTGATCTAAACAAAGGTTTTTCCACTTCTGTACTTATTGTCACCCACAATCTTGAAATTGCTAAAAGAGCCGATAAAACCTATAATCTAAAAGACGGAAAGCTGGAAAGGCTAAAATAAACAGGCAACATGAGAAAGAAGAAGTGGCTCCTAATTGTCATATTAATTATACTTCTGATTAACGCCCTGTTGATCTTTATACCAAAAATTTTCAACGTCAACCAAATTGTTGAAGATAGATTAAAAAGCGAAGTTAATAAATACCTCGATGCCGAACTTTTCTTTGATAAAATCAATGTAACGTCTAAGTTTATACAATTCTCTAATCCAAAGTTAATTGAAAAAGAAAATAATTTTTCTATCTCCGCGGAGCAGTTTTATATTAGATTTAACTTCTGGAAGTTAATATTTACCGGTTTCAATTTTCAAAGTTCTATAGAAAAAATTAGGTGTTTTTCTCCTGTTGTTGAGCTCAAATTAAGTCCTTCAGAAGAAGGTACCTCTCTTGATCTGCAAAATATTGAAAATCAGTTGCAACGGTTTTCTCAGATTTCAATAATAAATGGTGAGTTTGAACTTGAGAGTAAAAATAATCACCTCAGATTCAAGGAAAAACTAGAAAATATTAATATTACTTTTACCTTCGACAAAAATAAATATAATCTCGAATTTACTGCTTACAAACCTGATAACAAGGGCTTTATAAAAATAACAAGACATTATTATGAAGACAAGGAAAATCTATCAGAACTAAGTCTCCAAAATTTCCATTTACCCAATGTAAAAACTCCTACTCTGGAAATAAAAGATGGAAAAGTTGAATCAGACATTAAAATCAGATCCGAGAAGAAGATTGATGGAGAATTTTCTCTGAATAACCTGGATTTACTACTGGCAAATAACAATATCCATTCTGATAGTATCCGTCTGCAGATCAATAAAAATACAGGATACTTTCTGGAAAACTCAAAATTAAACTGGGATAATATTTCCCTAACACTATCGGGAAAAATCAAAGATGTGGTCTCTTATTCACCATATATTGATACCGATTTCCACTCAAATCCCATTCAACTAAACAAATTTTTTGAACCCATTTCGGGAAAACTAACACTAAAAGGCAACATTGCTCAATCAATATCTGATTTGCGAATAAAACATCAATTTGAAATTCCAGAATTAGTTTATCAAAATTTAGAATTCAATAATATAAATTATTCCGGAATCTATAGTGCACAAAAAATTGATTCAATAACTTCATCCTTCCAATTTCGGGATAATACATTCCTGCTTGCCGGTCTTATAAATCTTAATACTAACCAGCCGGAAAATAGTAATTTAAATTTAAATTTCTCCTCCAGTCAACCGCTTGAATTTTCGCAGTGGAATATAAAATCAGAAAATAAGCTTCAATCTGAAATTACCGGAACCCCTACTTCTCCAATTGTAAAAGCCAATTTGAAAAATATGACTTATGATTCCAAACTCTGGAATATACAAAATTTTAACTTTGCGGGTAATTTTCGTGACAACAGTGTTTTAGCCAGCTTACAGAACAAAAATAATAGCATTAATATTAATCTGAAATCTGATAACATTTCAGATAAAATATTTAACCTGGAATTGAATACAAAAAATTTAAGAATAGAGAAATTGTTTAAAAAAAGCCCCTTTGTGGTAAAGAAAAATATACCTGTTATAAATTCTAATCTTAATCTATCTCATTCTGATAATATGATTAATTTAGAAGGGCAAGTCTCATTCCCGAAGAAGACAAACTCTAATCTTTCGGGAACTATAGATATAGCTGCTAATTATAATTTAATTTCTCAACAAAATGCTAAGATTACCTTAAATTCCGAAAATCTAAAAATCAAAAATGACTCTTTGCCGTTAAAATTTATTCTAAGCAAAACAAAAGAGACAATTTTTATTGATACTTTCCAGATTAATCAAAAGATTAATGGCAATGGTAAATTGGCATTCAGCAAGAATTTTGAGGATTTGAAAAATTATTCCGGCAATTTACGGATTGATAGGATAAAGTTAGACTTTTTAGAACACTTTTTGAATTTCCCGCAGGATCTACAAAATGTATCGGGACTGTTCATCTCGGAGTTAAATTTTGATTCAATGCAGGAAAACAATATCGAAGGTTTTGTTAAATTAGATTCTGTAGCTACTAGCAAAAAACTAGATCAATTAAGTGCTGAAACTGATTTTAGCCTAAGAGCGGATAAATTACTGCTTAAAAACATTAGGATTAGAAGGAAAAATAATCTATTTTTCAAAGGTAACGGCTCTTATGCTTTTTATGGCAGTAATAATATTTATTTAAAAGGCTCTGGTGAAAATATAATTACCGAAGAAATTTTACCAAACGATATATTACAAGCCGACCTTAGTTATGAACTGATATTTACCGGCAATCCTAAGGATCCCCGTTTGCTCTGTAAAGCAAATCTAACAAATGGCAGGATTTTAGAAACAAATTTTGATAATCTTGATATCCATTTCTTCCAGAACAGTAAGAATATCTTTGTTAAAAATTTCAAGTTTTTAGCAAAGAACAAATTGGATTTATCGATTCTGGGACAATATAGTTATAATTTTTTTAAAGATGAATACTACCAGAAGCCGGATTCACTTTTGATATCAGGTTCCGGCAACCTGCTGTCTGCTGCCTCTGATTATATATCATCTATTAGCAATTGTAGCGGTGAAGGTGATTTCAATTTTGTTATTACTTCTCAAAACGAAGGTGTAACTTTTAGGTCAGGGTATTTGAATCTAAGAAACGGCAGCTGTAGGATCGAAAACCAGCCGGAAAGAATTGAAGAAATAAATATAGATCTAACTTTGAATAATAATAAAGTAGATAAATTCAATTCATCTCTGGAAATAGGAGTAGGAAAATTAAACGTTACTAATCAAATAAATAATGCTGATACCGATTTAATTCTAGGAGGAGTAAACTTTGGAACACTTCTTTTGGAGACACCGGGCAAAGGTTTACTAATTCATGTACCCACATACAGCTCGGAAGGATCACTTGTAGAAGCCCGGCTTATGGGAAGAGAAGACAAATATTTTCGCATTTTAAATCGGGATGATTTCATTCTGCTGCAGGGCAAAATATTTCTTACCAATGGTAAAGCCATATACGATAAAAAGGATAAGAAAGAAAAAGAGGAACCTGCAGAAGAAAGATTCAATCCATTTGCCTATGATGTGGATATTGCTTTTGGCAAAAATATCTGGTTTGTCACTGATCCTTTCTATCTTAGGGTTGATAAAAATGACTACATTCGATTGATGCTAATTCCGGAACTGGAGGAATCTTCTGTTTCCTTTGAACTTCATTCTCATCAGGGAAATATGCGTTTGTTTGGAGAAACATTCACCGTGAGAGAAGTCACTTTCACAAAAAGCGAAACTGACCCTAAGTTGTTTATAAATGGCATCTTCGAAAAGAAAACTGCTGGCGGTTCTACTATTACCCTTAAGCTAAGTCCGGTATCCGAAGATGCGGATGGTAGAAATATTGGGGGAGAGTCCTATGGGGATGTCCAAATTTCCTTGGAAAGCGATGATCCGAATGATGCTACAATGCTGAGTGTTTTATCCAAACTACATTATGGAAAATCCTACAGTCAATTGACTTCGGAAGAAAAACAAGATTTTGATCAATCCGAAATCATCAACCTGGCTTCCGATCAATTAGGTAAAATGATAATCTCTCCTGTTATATCACCTATTGAGAGCACCTTTAGAAGATGGCTCGGTTTGGATTATTTTAGGCTCCAAACTGATTGGCTGGAAAATTTTGCCAGAAGTAGCGGTATTTCCAGTAGCGAAGAAGATGATTTTTTCTACGATCCCGATCAATCTCAAATAATTCGTTACGGCTTGCTGGGAAGAGACGTTCTTCTGGACAATCTTTCTGTGGACATGGGAAAATATATTACACCAAACTGGTATGTTAATTACGCGGCAAAAGTTCAGAAAGAACTGACTCTGGAACGTGATGTGAACTACAATTTGGAACATCAAATTACTTTTCGCTATGATCTGCCCTGGCATCTGAGACTAATCTATCTGTATCGTTTCTCCCCTATTGAAGAAGAATATATACAAAGGCTAAGCCTGAAGGCTTACGTCAATTTTTGATCTTACTTGCAATTTTATAAAAACGGTTATTAAACCGGATTTAAATTTATTATATAAATGTTTAGTAAAAAACAGAGTATTCGATAAAATTATTTTAATCTTCTCTATTAAATAAAATATTAAGCAAAATAGCTGTTATACCTCCGGTTGAGATAGGTGACCCAAACACATTCCTAACAATTTTTGGCATATTTTGTAATATCTCTGGTATATATTCCACGCCCAAACTCAATCCCAGTGACACTGATAAGATCAAAACAGCACGACGATCAATCCTGGTAGTTGATATTATCCTGATTCCGGCTGCAGCTACAGAACCAAACATAATAAGTGTAGCTCCTCCAATTACTGGCTCCGGAATCAAGCGAAATACTCCTCCTATGTAAGGAAAAAGTCCAAATATAAAAAGTAAAATTGCTACGATTATTCCCACAAATCTACTGGCCACTCCAGTTAACTGGATTACTCCATTATTCTGGCTAAAAGTGGTATTGGGAAATGTGTTGAAAACAGAAGCCAACAATGAATTTACTCCGTCTCCCAGCACTCCACCCTTTAGCCGTTTAATATAAGTTTTTCCCTTAATAGGTTCGTTTGATACAACCGAAGTTGCAGTCAGATCACCGATAGATTCGATAGTGGTAATCAAATAAACCAGAGCAATTGGTAAGAAAAATTCCGGCTTAAAATTAAAACCATATTTAAAAGGAACAGGTATGCTGATAGCCGGTAAAGATTGGACTGTGCTAAAATCAACTTCTAGTAGAAAGATAGAAAGAATAAAACCGCCTAGCAAGCCAACAAATATGGACGTCATACGAAGAATCTGCGATTTACTTATATTGCAAATTATTATGATGAATATAGTAACAAAAGCAAGGAGTAAATTCGTATAACTGCCAAACAATTTTGAGTTCTGCTGTAGCAGGGAACTCCCACCACCTATATTTATGACTGCCTGTTTGATGAGCGTTAAACCGATTATTGTAACAACTGTCCCTGTCACTATGGGAGTAATGATTTTTTTTAGTTTGCCCAAAAACCAGCTGGCTATGATTTCGATAAAAGCACCAAAAAAGCATAGAGCAAATATGGTTCCCAGTATTTCTTGGGAGCCTACTCCCTTATCTCTCATAACCAGTCCCATTGCCAGGATGGGAGCTAGAAAGGCAAAGCTTGTTCCCTGGATACTAAGTAAGCCTGAGCCCACAAATCCTATTCTTCTTACCTGAATAAATGTAGCAATCCCGGAAACTATCAGAGCCATGGAGATGAGATATGGAATTTCAACATATAGATTCAGCATATTTCCGATAATCAGAGTAGGAGTTATAATGGGAATAAAAATTGCCATGAAATGCTGAAAAGCAGCAAAAATAGCTTCCAGCAGTGGTGGTTTTTGATTTAGGGTATAAATTATGCCACGTTTATTTGGGGACAAAATAAATTCCTATCTATAACGGGATTCTACTATCTAAAATAATTTTTTTTATAGTTCAAACTAAGCGTCAGGAATAATACTAATACCTGGCAATTCATTTCCTGCAAGCATCTCCAGCGAAGCACCACCACCAGTAGAAATATGGGTAAATTTATCCTGTAACTCAATTTTTTCTATAGCTGCTGCTGAATCCCCTCCACCGATGATTGTGGTGGCATCACTTTCTGCCAGGATTTCGGCAATTTCATTAGTACCTTTGGCAAATTTATCTATTTCGAACATGCCCATAGGGCCATTCCAGACAATTGTTTTTGAGTCAGCAATTACATCTTTATATTTTTGAATGGTTTTTTCACCAATATCCAATCCCATCCAGTCCTGGGGAATATCTTCTATGGAAACAGTTTTTATCTCCGCATCCTTTTCTGGTTCCTTAGCAATTATCGTATCTTCCGGAATTACTAGCTGCACATTTTTTTCTTCGGCTAATTTCATTACATTTTTTGCCATATCAATTTTATCCTCTTCCACCAGAGATTTACCTGTTTCATAACCCATAGCCCTGATAAAAGTAAACATCATGGCTCCACCAATTAGCAGATTATCTGCTTTTTCCAGAATACGTTCCAATAATTCGATTTTTCCGGAGACTTTAGCACCACCAAAAATAGCTGTAAAGGGTTTTTGGGGATGGGTGAGTGAATCCCGTAAATATTTAAGTTCATTTTCGATTAAAAAGCCCATAGCAGAGGGTAAGATGCTTGCAACTCCTACGTTGGATGCGTGTTTTCTATGAGCTGTACCAAAAGCATCATTAACAAAAAGTTCAGCAGGTTTTGCCAGCTCCCGGGCAAAGTCCGGATCGTTCTTTTTCTCACCGGCATAAAAGCGGGTATTCTCCAGTAAAATTATATCTCCTGCCTGCATTTTTCCAACTGCCGTTTCCACTTCACTCCCTATGCAGTCATTAACAAATTTGATATCCTTACCCATAATTTCCGAGAGTTTCTCTGCCACTGGCTTTAGGCTCAATTCTTGCTTTCTTTCACCTTTTGGGCGTCCCAGATGGGACATAAGGATTACTTTTGCTTCATTCTCAATCAAATAATCTATAGTTGGTAAAGCAGCTTTTATGCGTTTATCATTTGCAACATTACCATTTTCATCTAATGGAACATTAAAATCCACTCTTACCAGAACAGTTTTATTATTTAGCTTCAAATCTTTTATATGTTTTTTAGTCATTATACTCCTTTTTTAATTTTTTATATGTGATTAGACCTTCTGTAAAAATTTGCATTGCTTTTTTTAATGATTCCGTGTTTAGAACATAAGCCAATCTAACTTCATCTCTTCCCATAGCCGGGGTAGCATAGAATCCCTCTGCCGGTGCAAACATTACGGTTTCGCCGTCTATATCAAAGTCGGTCAGCATCCATTTAACAAAGTTTTCTGCATTATCTATAGGCAATTTAGCTATGACATAAAAAGCACCTTTTGGTTTTATGCATACCACATCATCTATCTTTTGCAAGGCGTTGAAAACTATTTCGCGTCTGTTTTTATATTCTTGCAGAACATCTACAAAATATTCCTGTTCGATATCTATAGCGGCATTTGCTGCCAATTGATCTATGGTAGGAGGACACAAACGTGCCTGAGCGAATTTTATAGTAGCTGCTATGAGATCACTATTTTTTGAGATGAGACAACCGATTCGGGCACCGCAGGCACTATAGCGTTTGGAAATACTGTCCACCATTACAGCGCGTTCCTGCAACTCTTCCATATCCATAATGCTGGTATGAGAAAGATCATCATAAACAAATTCACGATACACTTCATCTGAAATGACAAAGAGATCATACTCCAGAGCCAGTTCTGCTACACGTTTCATCTCTTCCGGTGTGTAGACCTTACCTGTGGGATTTCCCGGATTACAGAGGAGAATTGCTTTTGTTTTGTCAGTGATTTTAGCTTCTATGGTCTTTTTGTCGGGCAGATCAAATCCTTCTTCCGCATAAGTAGTGAGAGGTACTATTTTTACATCTGCGATTGTGGAAAAACCGTTGTAATTTGTATAAAAAGGTTCAGGTATAATTATTTCGTCTCCAGGGTCGCAGGTAACCATCATAGCAAATATAAGGGCTTCCGAACCAGCAGTAGTGACCACTATCTCATCAGGATTCACTTCAATTCCGTGGCGTTTGTAGTAATTCACCAGATTCTCGCGATATAGTTTTAGTCCCTGTGAAGGACCGTAAGCCAGGACTTCCTCGGCAAAATTTCTGTATTCATTCAAAATAGCATCGGGTGTTTTTATATCAGGTTGCCCGATATTTAGATGATATATCTTTTTGCCTTCCTCTTTGGCTTTATCTGCAAAAGGCATAAGCTTTCGCAGGGGGGAAGCTTGAATTGTGTTTGCTCTTTTTGAAATATCCATTTTCACCTCTTCATTCTACAAGACCTTGCGCATAGTTTTTATTGAAATCTTCGCAATGGTCGTTTAATTTTAATATAATTTTCATATATTATTTCATCCAAAATCGTTTTGTATTGCTTGTAAATTATCTTTTGATTCGAGATGTCAAATTTTTCGTTGTTTTATTTGAATTATAATTTTTTATGAATGAATTCCACTTTGGTTTAGCGATGACAAAATACTGTATTTATAAATATAAAAATATTAGCAACTAACAAAAGCGAACAAGAGCTAACAAGTTTAACTTTTGAACTCATACCAGACTCGAGTTGAGAGTACCCCTGGCGGAGACGCTGGACTTGAGACGGCAGAAGAACTAAAATATACTTAATAATTATTTTTGTTCGTTATTGTTAGTTATAGTTCGTTGCTAAATAATATTTTTTTATTGCATTTTTCCAACTTCCGTCACGGAGTGGTCAGTGACGGCTCATTGTGTTTAAAATTGAAGTATTTACACAACCCACCCCGATTCTCGGGTTTCCCACCTCTCGAGAAGAAAATTTTATTATTCCATTTATTACTATCAATCAGCATTCTGAAGTCCAGTACAAGCCTGAACTCCAGTCTGCTGGTACAAAATCCTGTTAATCTTATTGTTATATTTTTTTCATAAATCCTAACTCCTATATACGAAAATTTCTTCCTTGATTTTCAGTATATATGCCTACTTTACAATTATTTGTCAGCTTCCGGAAGACTCTTCTTCGCTTCGCTCATCAGAGTGACAATGTTGTTTTTGTTTTGAAATATGTGACCGTTTCACAATTTTCCTCACAGAAATAACCGTAAACGAATTTCAATGATCTACTTTTAACAAATGAATTTTGTCATCCTCGATGAGTCACGATTCATCGTGACGAAGAAGGATCTCATATTTCAAAAAAAATTAAAAAGCAACTTCTTGGAGATTCACCGATCAGTCTTCTTCCGATAATACCGCTGCGGGGCAATCGGAATACGACTCGACAGGAAAATCGGGATTGTAAACTTCATCCCCCGATGAATCAGGTTTCCTCAGAGTGACAATGTTTTTTAGGACGTGTCATGTCCTTCGATTTCAGACTTCCGTCCTCTATTTCCGACTTCAGTTTTCTGTCTTCAGACCTTACCATTTATCATAATGCACTATCTCTGCCAGCGGTTTCCTTTTCTTGCTACCGGCAAACATCTTAACTGCTTTGGCATAAATCCCCTGTTTTTGGGCAGGATAGCCAAAAGGACTGAGAGCCACAATTTTTATTTTTTCAGGAATGTTTAATATTTTTTTAACCTTCTTCTCATTAAAAGCTCCCAGCCAACAGGTACCTATTCCCTTTTCTGCAGCTACAAGCATCATTTGTTGAAAGGAGATACCTACATCTACCAGATAGTAATCATTACCGTTCATGTGACCGCTTTTATCGGGATCGGCACAGGCAACTATTACCACAGGAGCATCTTTTATAAAAAAATTAGTCTTTGATATCATGCCAGACTTAAGGGCTAAATTTCTTATCAATTCTTTATCTTGCACCACCACATATTGCCAGCACTGTTTATTCTGCCAGGAGGGAGCTAATCTGCCTGCTTCCAGGATATCCTGCAGGTCCTGCTCCCCTATCTCTTTAGAGTCGTATTTTCTGATGCTATTTCTGTTTTGGATAAGTTCTAATAATTTCATGATTCCTCTTTATTTTTATTAGATTTTTTTATTATTACTTTTTTTGCTATAAATCTTAATAATTCAATATCATTCCTCAATAATTGAAAACTTTTCAGATTAGGATATAATTTTGTTCTCCCCAACTTTTTATGAACAATGGCATTTCTAAGTTTGTATATTCTTTTTGCAATTTTTTTTATATTAATTTTTCCTTTTGAAGGGTCTTTTCCAGTTGTTATCGGAGCATCAATTAATTCACTATAATTTTTTTCTATTCTTTTATAATAATAATTTTCTAAATATTTGTTTTTATTAATATATTGTTTGATTTCTATTTCACCGGCTTTGAAACAATCATTTAATAAAGCTTCTAATTTCTGCTCTTCGCACATATTTCTATCGTAGTTATCGAAAAAATACTCTAAACAATGATAATAGAGTATAAACTGATAGAACATTGACTCTTGTATAGTATTAGCAGTAAGAAAATAGCTTGTAGGCTCAGGTTTATATATTTTTTCTAAGCTGAATTTTCCAGTTTTATCACTTACATTTGGTAAATCATTAATATGATCTATCCAATTTTTGTTTTTTGTATCAGGAACATCATGATGTAATCTTATTGATAATCTAGACAAAGCGCTTCGTTTGGAAATCTCAAATAATAATGAATTTCCAATTTCATCTAATAATTTTTTAATATTAAAATCATTACAATATTTAACTTGTGAAATGTTTAATGTAAAAATACCATGTTTCTCTTTTCTACTAAATATCGATTTTTTAAGCTTTGATTTCAAAATATTCATGAAACTGCATGACGCAAAACCTATAGACAATTTAACCTTAAAATTATTTTTGAAAGGTACTTTTTTACGTGGGATAGGTTTGTACAAATTATTAGAATTTAATTTGTAATCTGTAAATAATTCACATAAGTTTTCATAATAATCCTTATCCAAATTTTGTAATAGACACTCTATTTTATCCAGCTTTTTGAAAAATATGGCTTCATATCCTTCTATTATTTTATAATCTGTCGAATTATTCTTCATCGTTTTTCCTATTTAAACACAATCTTTTTACTAAATAAATTTATTATTTATTTTTTCAAACCAAAAATGAAAACCGCCTTTAAAATTAATATCAATTTGATAAAAAAATTAAATTCTTATTTATATGAATTCAGATTTTAACCTTCTTCT
>JAGXLO010000010.1 GCA_018334695.1 Candidatus Cloacimonadota bacterium | reverse complement strand
TAGGAAATTTATTAAAGATAAGGTTCTTCCTGATTATTTAGAAAGTGATAAATAAAAAAAGAGCAGGTGGCTGTTATCCGCCGGCTGGCGGATCGAGTCCCTCCTGTGGAGCCATTTTTTTCCCATTTGTTTTTTTTCATACAATTTATCAAAAAATGCATCCATAATTGATTAGCAATGTTTATATGGAATCGGCGAGTCTTCTTACCGGGATCGAATATTGAAGATTTGTTGATCATTTGATAAACATCCTACAAGTGGCTACTCCAAATATTTCATTTTTTAAACTTTTTGTGTTGTATTTCAACTATCTTATTCTGGAATGTAACTTGTTCGCCAATCGGCTGATCGACTGTGTCGATGTAGTCTTGACATAGTCAACACACTCCATATTTTTCGCACCAGCAAGGTACTTATTTTTTTATCACTTTTTACACACCCCACCACTTCGTGGTTCCCCCCTCTCAAGAGGGGATTTTTATTGTCTAAAGTTTTTATTTATTCTTTCATAAACTAGGAATCATCAGAGTTTCATTTCCGTCATCCGTCCTCCGTTTTCCGATTTCTGTCTCCTGAATCCTGCATCCTCTTCTGACTACTACCTACTCTTTACTACTTACTCTCCTCTTGTACGGAAGTTGGCTTCGATAATAAAATCGGGATTTCGCTACGCTCAACTTTATTCTTTGGTCTTTTTAATTTTTTTCTTTTCCCACGTACTCTACTTCTCACTTGTTACGTGATACTTTTTCTAAATCCTAATCTCTGCATCCTGAATCCTCTTCTATCTACTCCTTATTCCTTACTACTTACTGTTTTTATATTTTCCTGTCTTAAACTTGACATAAAGAATTGCTATTCTCTGATTTAAATCCAATATTATGAAACAACAATTACGCCATCCAAAAACAACAACCGGAAGGAGAATCTCAATTTTATAATGAAAACAAAATACATTTTTATAACAGGCGGAGTAGTTTCATCTTTGGGAAAAGGCATAGCATCTTCATCAATTGGTTTTTTGCTAAAAGATATTGGTTACGAAGTTTCTATCCAAAAATATGATCCCTATTTAAATGTAGATCCTGGCACAATGAATCCATTTCAACATGGTGAGGTGTTTGTTACGGAAGACGGTGCAGAAACAGACCTAGATCTGGGGCATTATGAACGTTTTTTGGATAAATCACTTAGCCAGAAATCAAACACAACAGCTGGTATTGTCTATGAAGCAGTAATCAATAATGAAAGAAATGGTAAATATTTAGGGAAAACAGTTCAAACTATTCCTCATATCACAAACGAGATTAAAAGACGCTTCAAACAGCTGGACGAAGAATCGGATATTGTCATTATTGAAATTGGTGGAACTGTAGGAGATATAGAAGGATTGCCATTTCTGGAATCAATCAGGCAGTTTATGCTGGAACATGCAGATACTGATACTTTAGCAATACATCTTACTCTCGTTCCTTATATTAATGCTGCCGGAGAATCAAAGACAAAACCCACACAGCATAGTGTAATAAAATTACGTGAAATTGGAATCCAGCCGGATATGCTTATTTGTCGTAGCACCCGCGAATTAAATAAAAGTATTATCTCAAAAATATCTTTGTTTACCAATGTACCGGAATCGAATGTTATTGTAGGAAAAGATTCTGCTTCCATCTATGAAATCCCTATGAATTTTGAAAAGCAGAATATGTCTTCTAAAATCTGTAAACATTTTAAAATAAAACATAAAAAAGTAGACTTTACAGATTGGGCTGCATTCGTGCGGAAATCAAAATATATACAGAATTCGGTAAAAATTGCTATTTGTGGAAAATATGTAAAACACCAGGATGCATACAAAAGTATTGTAGAAAGTTTGAATCATGCTGGAATTATTAATTCGCATCAAGTAGATATTGAATTTATCTCCACAGAAGCTATAATGCAGAAAGAAGATTCAGATAAAATAATAGAAGAAAAATTAGATGACCTCGATGCAGTACTTATACCAGGCGGATTTGGTTATAGAGGAATAGAGGGCAAAATATCAATAATTCAACATGCAAGAGAAATAGATATACCATTTTTGGGTATTTGTTTAGGCATGCAGTGTGCTGTTATCGAATTCGCCCGCAATGTCTTGGGTCTGGATGATGCTAACAGTAAAGAATTTGACGAAAATACTCCGCACCCTGTAATTGACCTTATGGAAGAACAAAAGAATGTGACCCAAAAAGGCGGAACTATGCGTCTTGGTGCTTATCCAGGTAGGATAATTAAAAAATCTAAAACACATGAAATTTATAAAAAAGTTTTCATATCAGAGAGACATAGACATAGATACGAGTTTAATAATAAATATCTGGAGGAATTTGAAGATAATGGAATGAAAGTCGGGTGTAAATATGTGCAAAGAAATCTGGTTGAAATAGTTGAAATTCCGGATCACAGATTTTTCATTGGAACACAATTTCATCCGGAATTTAAATCAAGGCCCTTAAGTCCTCATCCGATTTTTAAAGAATTTGTAAAAACAGCAATAGAGTTTAAAAATGAAAATTAGTAAAAGAAGTAAATTTACAATCATCGCAGGTCCCTGTGCTATTGAAGATAAAAACACCTGCATCAAAATTGCTAAAGAATGTAAACAAATCTGTGACTCAGTAAATTTTAACTATATATTTAAATCATCATATACAAAAGCTAACAGGACTTCCGGAAAGTCATTTAGAGGTGTAGGACTGGTGGATGGCTTGAAAATATTGAAAGAAGTAAAAGAAAAAGTTGAGGTAAATTTATTAACTGATGTCCATGAGACAGTAGAAGTGGATCCTGCCAGTAAAGTCGTTGATGTATTACAAATTCCTGCATTTCTTTCTCGTCAAACAAAATTAATAGAAAAGGCTGCTCAAACAGGTAAGTGGGTTAATATAAAAAAAGGCCAATTTATGTCGCCTCAGGAGATAAAAGCAGCCTACCAAAAAGCAAAAAATACCGGAACAAAAAAAATATTCGTTACAGAACGCGGTAGCTCTTTTGGCTATAATAATCTTGTAGTTGATTTCAGAAACTTTCAGATAATTGATGAATGGAATATTCCCCTGGTTTATGATGTTACCCATAGTTTGCAAAGACCTGCTATAGGAAAGATCTCCGGAGGTAATCCAAGATTTGCAGCCTCTATGGCAAAAGCTGCTACAGCCACGAGTTTTATCAGTGGTTTGTTTATAGAAACTCACCCCCAACCGCAGTTAGCCAAAAGTGATGCCAACTCAATGGTCACACTCTCAGAGTTTATGAATATAATTCAGCAAATTTCCAAAATTAAATCAATTCAATAAAAAATAATAGATCATTTACAGTATTTTTTGAGGTTACGATGTCACATAAAATCATGATATTTGATAATGACGGGGTTTTCACGGATGGAGGACTTTACTATATAGAAGAGATAGAATCTCTTAGAAAATTTAATGCAAAGGATGGCCTTGGCATAAAATTGTTACAACAAACTGATATTATTCCTGCAATTGTAACCGGTAAGAAATCAAAAGCTCTGGCTTCTCGAGCCCAAGTTCTAGGTATTAAAAAATTATATCAAAATATTAAAAACAAATTGCACGTGATTGAGAACATGCTAAATGAGCTCGATATAAATTTTTCAGAAGCAATTTATATGGGAGATGATCTCAATGATTTGCCGGTTCTGAAAAAAGTAAGTATCTCTATATGTCTTCCTGATTCACCGGATGAATTAAAAGATATTTGTACTTATGTAACAAAAAAAAGAGGCGGCCAGGGAGCTGTAAGAGAAGCTATAGAGTATGTTCTAAAGCAGGAAAATAAGTACAATACAGCTGTTAATAGTTTTCTGCAACATTTACAAAATCAATAATTTATGCGGTTTTTTCAGAAACTGGTTATTTTCATTTTTATATCCTTAGTTGTTATCTCTTGCCAGAGTCAATTAGAAAAACAGGAAAAGTCAAAGGATATTGAAAAAAGCTTGGAAATTGCCGACTCCATAATAATTAAACAGTACGACGGTCAGCGTATTGCCTGGCAACTTTATGCAGACAGAATGAGAAAACTAACAGACAAGGATATACTCCATTTCTATTCCATGAAATTAGTGATATTTGGCAAAGAGAAGGATTCCACTTCAACAATTTTCGCTGATAGTGCTAAAATTGATGATAATCGAAATCTGATTACAGGAAAAGGTAATGTTGAAATCTATACACCAAAGGGAAATCTGTTTGGCTCAACCTTAAAATGGGACAGAAATAGCGGTAGAATCTATTCTAATGATAGTGTGAAAGTAATCAAACAGGAGAATGTTCTATACGGCAAAAGTTTTCGTAGTGATGACCAATTTAAGCATATGGTCCTAGAAAAAGCCACCGCTACAGGAGAGGTTAGTGCAAAAGAACAAGTATGGTAAAATGATTCTGTTTTTCATAATTTTATTGTTATGTAACAGAACAGGTTTTGCTCAGAATACAAAGAAAACTTACAAATATACTCTTAATAATGCTGATATCATAAAATTTGATGTGGTAAAAGGGGATACAATTACAACTTTGACAGGTAATGTTGATGTAATATACGATAGTATTAGATTTTATGCTGATAATGCACAAATATTTCAAAGCAAAAGATTGTTAAAGTTAAATGGAAATGCTAAAGCTGTAGAAGATACACTTGAAGGAGGTGCCGAGAACGTTTGGTATAACTATGATGGGAAAATTTTAAATTTAAGAGATAGTGCTTATTTTCAGGAAGTTGTTAATGACAGTATTAGCAAAAAAGTGACTGCTGAAGAAATAGATTATTTTAAATTGCGAAGTGAAATAAAAGCCAAAGGCAATATTGAAGCTAAAGATTTCATTGAAAAAGTTAAACTTGAATGTGGTGATTTTCGTTATGATCAAGAAAGTAAATATGGTTCCGCAAAGATTGAGCCAGTGTTGAAATTTGAGGATAGAGAGAAATTAACAATCAGAAGCAAACAAATGGAAATATTTTCTGACAAGGAAAAACTCACAGCCACCTACGACGTAGTTATAGAGATGAAGAATTCCTTTGCAAAAGGGAAATTTTTAATATATTTTAATCAAAATCAAAAGTCCGTTTTGCTAGGTAATCCAAAATTTCAGAGTGAATCTGCTGATGCCTCTGCCCAAGAATTCGAACTATTCTTCAAAGAAGACAAATTGGACAGTTTATTCATGTCAAATAATGCTAGAATATATTTTAAAAAAAATGAGTCAGATAAGAAATCAAATTTTCTTTTTGCCAGAAGTGTAAAGCTGGATTTTGAAGCAGAAAAGTTGTTGTATATGAATGCCATAGATGTTAATAATAGTTTTATAAGAGAAAATAAAGTAAGAACTGACAATTTTTATATTAATAAATTAAAAACAGCTTTTTTAGAGGTTTTTTTTGATAAAAAAGAAGAAATTGAAAAAGTCGTAGCAGAAAAACAAATTGAGGGCGTATATAAATTTGAACAGAAAGAGTAACTTAATGGAAAATAAGCGTAGTGCAATCTCTACCAAAAATTTAGTAAAAGTTTATGGCAAGAAAAAGGTTGTTAAAGAAATATCTATACAACTTGAACAAGGAGAAATTGTAGGTTTGCTTGGTCCAAATGGAGCTGGAAAGACTACTACTTTTCATATGATGATTGGACTGAAAAAGGCTACTTCGGGAAGGGTTTTTCTGGATGATGAAGAAATAACTCACATGCCTATGTTTAAAAGAGCCAGATTGGGTCTGAGTTATCTTTCCCAGGAACCGTCCGTTTTTAGCAAATTAACTGTTAGAGATAATGTTAAAGCAATTATTGAAAATCTCGATATAGATAAAGATGAGCAGAAAAAACGGCTCAAACAAGCTCTGGATGACCTTGATTTAACAAGATTGTCAGACCAAAAAGCTTATTCTCTATCAGGTGGAGAACGTCGCAAACTGGAAATAACACGCGCCCTGGTCACCGAACCGAAATTTCTTTTTTTGGATGAACCATTTTCAGGAGTAGATCCAATTGCAGTTTCTGATATTCAAAGAATTATTAAAAAATTACAAAAAAGAAACATTGGAATTTTAATCACTGATCATAATGTACTTGATACTCTAAAAATTACAGAGAGAGCTTATATAATTTATCAGGGCAAAGTACTTCTGTCCGGAACCTCAAAAGAATTGGTTAATGATCCACAAGCCCGAAAAATTTATCTGGGCGATGGTTTTCTGGATATTAACTTTGAAAAATAAATCTAGATTTATGAGTTAAGATGGCAACTAAAAGAAAACCTGAATGGCTGACTGCAAACGTGCTTGGAGCAAGTAAAAAGGCTAAAATCACTCGCTTGATGAAAAATAATAATTTGCATACAGTTTGCCAGAGTGCACGTTGCCCAAATCGGGGAGAATGCTTTGAAAAAGGAACTGCTGTTTTTTTGATATTAGGTGATACCTGCACACGAGATTGTCGTTTTTGTGCTATACCTACTGCAAAAGACTTACCTTCGCCGGACAAAAATGAACCTGTAAGAGTAGCTAGAACCGCAAAAAATATGGGTTTAAATCATGTTATAATTACTTCCGTAACCCGAGATGATCTGGAGGACGGAGGTGCAGAAATTTTTGTAAGTACCATTGATGAGATAAGAAAAGTCATGTCAGCCGGTACTACTATTGAAGTTTTAACTCCCGATTTTAAGGGTAATTACAAGGCTGTCGATAAAATAGTTGACAAAAAACCTTTGATATTTAACCATAACTTAGAAACAGTTGAGTCGCTTTATTCTCATATACGTCCTCAGGCTGATTATGATCTATCAATGGATTTATTGAAATATGTTAAAAAAAGAGGTAAAACTATTTTTACAAAAACAGGCATAATGGTAGGTTTGGGTGAGACAAAGAAACAAGTCAAAGAGCTTTTGGACGATGCTAGAAGGGCTTGTGTAGATATGCTTACTATTGGTCAATATCTTCAGGCTGACAAAAGAAAAGTTCCTGTTAAAGAATATATTCACCCAAAAACTTTTAATGATTATAAAAGTCATGCTGAAAAGATAGGCTTTCGCTATGTGGAATCTGCTCCTCTTGTAAGAAGTTCCTATTATTCTAAAAATGTAACCGAGATTCTCAAAGATGAATTAAGCTAATTAAAAATCTAAAAATATAAATAAAGGAGAAATGATGCAAGTAACAATTACAGCAAGACACTTTGATTTAACGGATGCTTTAAAAAATTATACCAGAGATGGGTTGATGAATCTGAAAAAGTACTCTGATAACATAATATTTGCAGAAGTAGTTTTATGGAAACAAAAAAGCGTCCATTTTGCCGAAGTAAATATGCGCATCAATAAATTTTCATTTTTTAGTAAAAGTAAAGAAGATGACTTGTATAAGGCAGTTGATAGTGCAATTAATAAAGTAGAAAGACAGATAAAGAAAAAAATTGGAAAACAAAATAAACGTCACACTCACAAAAAGCCCGGTTTAAAAAATATTCCGCAGAGTATCGACTTTTTAGAAGAAAAAAGAGTCCACAAAAAGAAAATGTCACTAGCAAAGCTCTATCCTGTAGATGCTGTAGATCAATTTGAAGATATGGATGAGGATATTTTTTTATTCATAAACAAAGAAGACGATAGAGTAAATCTGCTGGAAAAAAATGATAATGGATCTTATAATCTTTCCGAAATAGAGGAGAAGAATTAAGATGAAAGATTTAACAATAAAAACATTATTGTCTAAGAAAAAGGGGGAACTGCAATTAGAGCTGCAGACAACTGAGATAGGCTTGGATAATATGATTAAAACTTATGATATGAACAAACCTGGTCTTGCCTTTACCGGTTTTGTGGAAGTCTTTAAGTACGATAGAATTCAATTGTTGTCTAAAACAGAAATTAAATATCTGGATTCACTTACCTCAACAAAAAGATACGACAGAATTGAAAACTTGTTTCAGGAATTTAATATTCCCTGTATAATAATTTCAGATGGCATGCAACCTTCCAAAGAACTGGTATTTTTGGGAAGTGAAAACAAAGTTCCAATTATAGTATCACAGCTAACCGAAGAACAATTATTCAAATCTCTTAGTGTATTTTTGCATGATTGGTTTGCCCCTCGCAAAAAACTAAATGGAACGCTTGTGGATGTTTATGGAGTTGGTATTTTTATTACAGGCAAGAGTGGCATAGGAAAAAGCGAATGTGCTCTGGAATTGATCTCAAGTGGTCATAGATTTATTGCAGACGATATTGTGGATGCAAAGCGCAGAAATAATGTAATAATGGGAGAAGCGAATAAAGATATCGGTCATTTTATGGAGATCAGAGGAATAGGAATAATAGACATTGAAAGAATGTTTGGTGTTCGATCCATTCGAGTCCAAAAAAGAATTGAAACTCAGGTCGAGCTTGTTCCCTGGCGTCCAAATATGGATTATGAAAGAATCGGTTTAAAGGAACATTATAATCGCATTTTGGATGTTGAGATTCCAATTATCTATCTACCGGTTTCTCCCGGCAAGAGCATTGCCAAAATCATTGAAGTTATCGCTCTTAACCATATGCTAAAAGTTTACGGTTACAATTCTGCAGAAGTTATGAATGAAAGATTGCAAGAGGATATGGAAAGAAAGAAGAAAATTAGATCTTACCTTGAATCTGATAAAGAATAGAATTTATGATCAAAAAAGAGATTGTTCTGGAACACAGGTCCGGATTGCATATTCGACCTGCCTCTATGCTAGCTAAGAATGCTTCGAAATATAAAGCTGATTTTTTCATTATAAAAGACGGAACTAAGATTAATGGAAAAAGTGTAATGGGTATAATGATGTTGGGCGTCAGCAAAGGAACAAAATTGGAATTGATCTTTGACGGCGTTGACGAAGAAGAATTGATGAAAGAAGTATTGAATCTGTTCGAAAATAATTTTGGAGAAAAAGAATGAAAAAACTACAGGGAATTCCATTAGCTTCGGGACTTGCCATGGGTAAATGCTCTCTTATAGATAATTTTATTCAAAATATTTCCGCAGAAAAGATAGATGCAGACGATATTGATGAACAGCTTGAAAAATTTGAACAGGGCATCAAAAAATCTCTAAAAGAACTAAAATCATTGCAAAGTCTGGTGGATAATAATAGCGAACAGCATGAAATAATACAATCCCATCAGGAAATTCTTAAAGATAAGGAATTAAAAGATAATATTAGAAATATAATCAAGGATGAATTGTATTCTGTGGAGTTAGCAATACATACGTATTTTGAAAATTTTTTAAAATCCCTCTCCAACGTTGATGACGAATACCTGTCTTTGCGCAAAGCAGATTTTTGGGATATTAGAAATAACTTGATCAAAAATATTCAGGATAAAAAAGAAATGAATATAAAAATTGAACCGGAAACAATAGCTGTAGTAGAAGCTCTACCCCCTTCTCTCGCTATGAATATGTTTAATGCTGATCTCCTTGGCTTAGTAGTGGAACATGGTTCAAAAAATTCTCATTCGGCAATTTTAGCAAAGTCAATTGGTATTCCGGTTATTTATGATGTGAAAAATGCAACAAGAGAAGTTGCTCAGTCAACGGAAGCAATAATTGATGGTCAAAAAGGAACTTTAATCCTGGAGCCCAATGAGAAGCAAAAAGAAAATTACAAAGAGCAAAAAAAGCAAAGAAACAAGCAAATAGAACGTTACAAATCATTGGCTAAATCAGAAGCTATAACAAAAGATAATAAAAAAATTACAGTTATGGCTAATATTGAGCTAGCCGAAGAAACAAATAAATTTGAAGTAAAATATTCAGATGGAGTGGGATTATTCAGAACCGAGTTCCTTTATTTTTTGGAAAATAAATTTCCCAGTGTGGAAAAACAAGCAGAAATTTACAAAAGAATTATTGATAACTTGGATAAGAATAAACCAATTTTTATTCGTGTTTTCGACATAGGCGGAGATAAACTAAAGGAAGAATTTGGATTGCAGAATGAAGAAAATCCCAATTTGGGCAGACGTGGAATAAGATTTTTACTGGAATACCGTGATATTTTCAAAGATCAACTAAAAGGTATATTAACAGCAAGCAATTATGGCAATATAAAAATTATGCTGCCTATGATTTCTAGATGTGAAGAGGTATTTCAGTCCAGAGAGATTTTGGAACAAGCAAAAAATGAACTGGATCAGGAAGGAACTAACTATGATAAGAATATTGATCTGGGAATTTTAATAGAAGTACCATCAGCTGCACTTGTTGCTGATAAGATGGCAAAAATTTGCGATTTTTTTAGCATCGGTACCAATGATTTAACACAATATGTTTTGGCTGCAGACAGAAATAATGAAAGATTTGGCGAAGATTACACTTACTTTCATAGAGGTATAATCCTGCTTATTAAAAATACCATTGATGCTGCTATAGCAAATAATATACCAGTTAGCATTTGTGGAGAAATGGGTAGTGATCCGATAGCTATTCCGCTTTTACTTGGTATGGGTATGAATATGGTTAGTATAAATACGGATCAATTGTTACCTATAAAAAAAATTATCAAGAAATATTCTGTAGAAGAACAAAAACAACATCTAAAAAAGGTAATGGAAAACATTGATATTGATATAAAAGAATATTATCGAGAACAACTAAAACAAAATAAATAAATTGCACAATTTAAGAAAATTTTAAAATAAATTCTTTGAAAGGAGAATAATGTCAACAATTAGTTTAGATTATACTGGAAATTATAATCGATTTGATTCTGATGACATGTATGATCAGATTGTATCACTACCGAATCAGATCAAAACTGCCTACCTGGATAGTGAAAAAAATGAATATGCAAAATATTATAAAAATATTGATAGAATATTGATCTGCGGTATGGGTGGTTCTGCTATTGCCGGAGACCTTATAAAAACTTTGTATGAAGATGAAATCCCCATTAGAGTCATAAAAGATTATAAAATTCCGGGTTATATTGATGAAAATACTCTGGGTATAGTCTGTAGTTATTCAGGGAATACAGAAGAAACCGTAACCTGTTTTAAAAAATTGAAGAAAATTGGAGCACAAATTGCAATGCTCACTTCCGGAGGAATTCTGAAGCATTATTCCAAAGAGGAAGGTTACTTGATGAAACAACTTCCTAATGGATACCAACCTCGAGCTGCCATCGGTTATCTTTTCTTCTCACTCCTGAAAATACTGGAAGAAGTAGCAATTGTTACTGATGCCACGGTAGATGCAAAATTAGCAATTATTAATGTCAACAATAAACTGAAATATATAAATATGGATGTAGAAGAGGAAAGCAATCTCGCCAAGAAAATAGCCAAAAAAATCCATAAAAAAATTCCTATAATTTATAGTAGTAATCCGCAATTACACCCTCTTGCTTATCGCTTTAAATGCCAATTTAATGAAAATGCCAAAAATCATGCTTTTGCAAATACATTCTCAGAAATGAATCATAATGAAATCGAAGGTTGGGAAGGAATGAATAACGATGAAGTTATTCCAATATTTATTAGAGATTATGAAGAAGATGAAATTTATCTTAAACGTCTAAAAGTAATTCAGGACTTGTTCAAAAAAAATAAAATTGAATTCCTTGAGATTTATACTCAGGGAAAGACCAAGCTTGGTAAAACCTTCTCAACTATTCTCATGATGGATCTGATTACATTTTATCTTGCCATCCTGAATAAAGTGAATCCTTCTAAAATTGAATATATAAATTTTCTTAAGGAAAATATTTAATTGTCTTTCAATAATTGATGTTTAATTTGTAGATAGCTTCCTCAATATTAATTTAAGAAGATTTTATATATAAAAAATATAGTTTATGATAAAAATTGCTGCTAAGACTTTGGGTTGCAAAACTAATCAGTACGAAACAGAAGCTATTTTAAGCAAGCTGTCTTGTGATGATTATAAAATTGTTGAATTTTCTGAAAAAGCTGACATCTTCCTCATAAATACCTGTTGTGTGACCAATAAAGCAGAAGCAAAAAGTCGTTATGAAATCAGAAAAATTATCAAAAATCATCCGACATCAAAAATTATTGTTACTGGATGTTATGTAAATCTAGGTGCGAGATTCTTAAGAAAACATCAGAATAGATTGCAATTGTTTATTAATAATAAAAAGCCATTTATATCAGATGCAATAGTATCGGATACTTCTATTGTAAAAGAAGTTGAAAAGCATAATTATCCGGAGATAGGTTTAGATAAATCTATATATCACTCTCGAGTTCCAATAAAAGTACAGGATGGTTGTAATTTCAACTGTGCTTATTGCATTCTACCTACTGTAAGAGGAATACCCCGCAGCAGAAACCCCCAAAAAGTTATCGAACAGATAAAGAAATTGGTATCACAAAATGTAAATGAGATAATCATTACCGGAATCAATTTGGGTTTGTATGGCATTGATTTAAAAAACTATGATTTGCAAAAACTGATAGAAGATATTACTAAGAAAACCAAGTTAAGACAAATTCGAATAAGCTCTTTAGAACCCATGCTTTTTGATGAAGAGCTTATTACTTATTTTGCTGAAAATCCAAAAATCGTTCCTCATTATCACATTTCATTACAAAGTGGTTGTGATAAAACTTTAAAAAGTATGAAAAGAACCTATAAAACTGCTGAAGTTGCAAAAATTTTCTCATTAATCAAAGAAAAAATACCTACAGCCGCAATCGGGTGTGATGTTATTGTGGGATTTCCTTCTGAAACTGAAAATGATTTCCTGGCAACGTACAATTTCATAAAAGACAATCCAGTTAATTATTTGCATGTCTTTAGATTCTCAGAAAGACCCGGAACAGACGCATCTCATATGAAAAATAAGGTACATAGCAAAATTAAAAAAAGCAGAATGAAAAAATTGATTTCTCTGGGGGAGAAGAAAAAGGCAAAATATGCTAGTTCGTTAGTTGATAATTCTGTTAAATTACAGGCAATTGCAGAGAGAAAATATAAAGGAAATTGGCAAGCAGTTTCTGACCACTATATTAAAACGCAATTTGAAGGAAAAAAAATTAGTCAGGGTGAATATGTAAAATTAAAACCTGTTAGATATTTAAATCAATATCAAATATTAGTAGCAAAAATTATAAATGATACAGATTAAAAATTTAAAGAAAAAATTCGAAAATCAAAATATATTGAACAATTTTACTTTGAATATCGAGAAAAATAAAACAACTGTTATTCTAGGTGAAAGCGGATGTGGTAAAACAGTTTTACTAAAACATCTCACAGGTTTTTATCATTCAGATGCCGGTGAAATAATAATTGATGGTTTGAAGCTAGAAAAAACAAACATAAAAGTACTAAATGAAATACGAAAAAAACTTACGCTAGTATTTCAGCATCCCGCACTCTTTGATTGGCTTACTGTCTATGAAAATGTAGCACTACCATTACATGAGCATACTCAGATGAAAGAAGAAAGTGTGAAAAAGAAAGTTAACGAAAAATTGGATGTGGTTGGACTTTTAGGTTCAGAGAATAAATTGCCTTCTCAGATTAGTCTTGGCATGCAAAAAAGAGTCAGTATTGCCAGGGCACTTATACTTAATCCCGATTATATTTTTTTTGACGAACCCACCACCGGTTTAGATCCGATTATTGCCAAGAATATCATTTCAATAATAAAAAAATTAAGATCTCAAGTTGGCACTACCTCAGTAATAGTCTCACATGATATCAGTATGGTATATAAAGTAGCAGATGATATAGCCGTGATGAAAAATGGCAGGATTATCTTTACAGGCGAATTAGATATTTTCCAAAAATCTAAAAATTCCTATTTACAAAATTTTCAGCAAAGATAGACAAAAATATTTATTTCTTGAGAAATGATAAAATATGAATATATTTTAAATAAAGGATTACATGAAAAGTAAAAAGTATGAGATAAGTGTTGGTATCGTGGTAGTTATTGCTGTGATTGCTATAATTGTCGGTAGTATCCTTTTTTCTGAGAAGCAGCATCGCAGCGGTTATTACGAGATAATAGTAGATTTTCCTCGTGTTGGTGGACTGGAAGTAGGAAGTAATGTTTATGTAAACGGAGTTAATTCCGGAAATGTTGAATTGATAAAATTAAACAAGAATTATGTAAATGTTGTTATTTCGTTAGCAAAGGACGTTAAGCTAGCTTCGTCTGCCGAGATATTTGTGCAGGAAAGTGGTTTGATGGGAGAAAGAGAAATACATATAAAGCAGGGAAATTCAAAGACTCTTTTGGACGTGAATAAAAATTTAAAAGGATACTATCAACCCGGAATTCACGAAACTACTGCAAATATTTATCAGTTAGTGGAAGAAGTAAAACTTATTGCTTCTGCTCTCTCTGAACAAGATGTAGAAAAAATTAGCAAGAATTTATCAAAACTGGACCAATTGTTAACCAATCTAAATAATATTTTCCGGGATCAAGGTAAAATCCACAGTATATTGAAAAAATCCGATATGATGCTTACCTCTTTTGATTCTCTCGTAACCGATAATTCTAGAGATATTAAAGAAGTTATCTCAAAAGCAGATAGACAGATTAATCAATTAGATTTGTTATTAAAAAATTTAAATAAATTAACAGCTCAATTAAATAAACCGGATACAGATTTTGGTAAATTTACTACCCAGGACAGCGTCTATAATAAATTAAATGCAACTATGTCTAATCTGGATTCACTAATTACCGATATTAAAAAAAATCCGGGTAGATATTTTAGTATTTTTTAGAAAACGGAAGTAACTATGAATAAAAAAATTTTTTTACTAATATTAATGCTATTACTAACTTCTCAAGTTTTTGGTTTTGGGAAGAACAAGGTTAATGTCCATGACCATGAATGGAGCACTCTAAAAACCACTCATTTTGATATCCACTATGAAAAAGGTGACGATGTTTTAGCGCAAACAGCAACCATAATTTTAGAAGATGGCTATTATCGTTTGCAGAAATTATTTGAGTATTCTTTCACAGAAAGGATTCCTGTAGTAATTTATACTTCTCACAATGAATTCGAGGAAACAAATACTTTAGCAAATATAATTGGAGAAGGTGTGGGAGGGTTTACGGAATTTATCAAGAATAGAGTTGTTGTTCCATTTGACGGTTCTTATAAAAATTTTGAGAATGTGCTGGTTCATGAGTTAACTCATGTATTTACCTATTATACAATGCAAGGCGGAAGACTTTCCGACTTTGCCCAGGGAATGTTTTTTTCTATGCCCATGTGGTTTTCGGAGGGCCTTGCCGAATTTTGTTCAATTCACGGTTCTGAGTACAATGATATGTTTATGCTGGATCTAGTATTAAATGATAATATTATCCCTTTAGAAAGAGTTAACGGCTACTTGGCTTACAGAGAAGGAGAATCATTCCTGCTGTTCTTGGAATCTGAATTTGGTACAGATAGTATCATAAAATTTATGTACAATTTTAAAGTTTATAAAAGTATAAATGAAGCAGCAGAAAAAACCTTTGGCGTAGATTTTAAAAATTTACAAGACCGCTGGCGCATTTACCTTAAACGTAAATATGCTAAATTTATCGTTAATGATAACCTACCACAAACAGATTTTAATCAGATAACTGAAATTGAAGATAACAAATATTCTTTCAACTATTATCCTGATTTTTCCCCGGATGGTTCTGATATCTTATACTTTAGTGATGAACTCGGAACAACAGATATATATCGACGCTCTACACTCGATCTTTATAATCCAAAAGAGTTAGTTTCTACGGGCTTTACTGACAAATATGAGAATGTTCATTATATGAAAAACTCACTTTCGTATTTCCCTGACGGAAAAAGATTCGCCTTTGTAACTAAAACAAGTAAAGGTGATGAAATATCAATTTGTAAAGCCAAGAATGGTCGTGAAATTGATAGAATAAAACTGAATTTTGAGAGTATTTTTGAAATAGATGTTGCACCTGATGGAAACAGAATTGTGCTCGTTGGTCTAAAAGCTTCCCAAAATGATATCTATTTATATAATTTAGATAGTAAAAAACTAACTCGTTTAACAGATGACCTATACGACGACAGATACCCTAGATTCTCATCTGATGGAAGCAAAATTGCATTTTCTTCTCAAAGATTTGTAAACAAAGTTTTTACTTCAAGAGATGAAAAGTATAATTTCTCTAATCTTTATTACAATATTTTTACTTATGATCTGGATTCTGATTCATTATACGCCATAACTAACCGATCATATGACCATATTTATCCTGTTTGGTCCTACAAAGATAATTTCCTTGTTTTTACATCCTACCGCGACAGCATGGCAAACCTTTATGCTTATGATTTTAATAACAGCGGATTCGCTCAATTATCTAACGTGCTTTGTGGTAATTTTTGTTCCTCCATATCTAAGGAAAACAGAGAAATGATCTTTTCGGGCTATTATAAAAATGGTTGGAATCTATATCTCAAATCAAACCCATTTGATTCTCTAGACTACTATGAAAAATCCAAACCTGAACCTGTTGCAACATTTGAATTCTATACTACTTTTGCAGTGTCCGATTATAAAGTGTATTATCCTTTGGATAAAAAAACCAGACTATCTTCAAGCGACAGAAGAGAGGTTATTGGACCAAATATCAGAAGGACCAGTCCCGATACAGTAGAACAAAAACCTCCTAAGAATCCTGATAAAGCTCCAGAGTCAGAAGACTACAAAGTAGTATTTACACCTGATTTTGTGTTTGGAGGCTTGGGTTATAATACGGCTTATGGTTTGTCGGCTCAATTATTTTTGGCTATGAGCGATTTATTAGGCAATCATCATTTGCAGATCATGAGTGATATTACGGACGAAATTGAAGAAAGTAATATTATTGTTAATTACTATAATTTAAAAAAAAGATTGGATTATGGAGCCGGTGTTTTTAATCTAGCAACAGAATACTATTATATGGATACATTTTATGACCCTGCTACCGGAAATTTATACGACGGGAAAAAAGTTGAAGCATCAACCGGTGTAAATTTATTGCTTACTTACCCATTTGATAAATTTAATAGAGTAGATATGTACAATAGATTTAGTCGCTGGCGACGGAAATGGTATTATTGGGCTAACACTGATTGGCATCATTTAGATCAATATGATGAAAAAGCCTGGGTGTATAACACATCTGTATTTTTTACCCATGATACTTCTTTATGGGGCTACACTGGTCCTATCCGAGGTTCGCGCTGGTCCTTGGGAATGGAAAAAAGCTTTGGAAAAAATAATAATTATCTCAATATGTACGGAGATTTGCGCAAGTATATCCCTCTTTCCTTGAACTATCAGTTTGCAGGAAGATTGAATTTTGGTATGAGTACAGGCTCGGATAAACAGGAATTTGTGTGGGGGAGTTATTACAATCTAAGAGGATACCTGGATGAAGAGTTTGAAGACCATAATGTGGGAATTGCGTCACTCGAATTTCGCTATCCGTTTATCGAAAATGTAAAACTGGGATTTCCACTCCCGATTTGGTTTAGTAATGTAAGAGGCGCGATATTTATGGATGTTGGTAAAGGGTGGTCAGACTGGGATGAGTTTGAAAAATTTGATGGCAACGAACTAAAAATGGGTTATGGTTGGGGTACCAGAATGAACATGGGCTATTTCGTCCTAAAATTTGATTGGGCTTACAGAGCCGACATTAATATACAAGAGCAATCACCTTCATTCTATTTTTCTCTAAATGCAGAATTTTAAAGACCGCTTCTTTATGCAAAATATCATCTGATCAATAGAAAATGATAAGTATTTGTGGAGTATATTGTCAGGAAGAATGTACGGCTTATCCCGATGAATGTATGGGATGTAATCAAATCGAGGGAAAAGTTTCGTGGGCAAAATTCTATGGCAAAATTGTATGTCCCATCTATAAATGTGTTCAAAAAAATGAATATGAGACATGTCTTGCGTGTGTCAAATTACCCTGTAAAATCTGGTATGAAACGCGAAATCCTGAATTGAGTGATGAAGAATTTAAAAAAAAATTGCATGGCGTATAGATAATTTGAGAAAATCAAAAGGTCAATTGACATGAAAAAAATTATTCTAATAAGTTTTTTGATAATTCTATCTTGTAGTTCCCAAAAAGTGACAAAATATCCTCAAAATCACAAACTGGCTCCTCAACAACAAAAGATGCGGGAGATAAATAAATTAGCACTATTAGAAGAATATCAACAGGCTATAGAAAAATGTCGTAGTTATATTAAAAAATATCCGCATGAACTTGATGGTTATAAGATATTGCTGCATTTGCTTGATTCAAAGGGGACTCCAAAAGAAGAAATAAACAGGATCAAAGAAAATTATCTTGCTTCTTTAGAATCAAACGTAATATCAGATAGCCTTGTTTTACAGATAAATTATCTCTTTTCCACAAAACTGGATTCTGTATCTGCAGAGAATATTAAACAAAAATTAATTACAAATTATCCCAGAACAGAGCTTGCAAGTTCAATAACACAGGAGAAAATTTATGCTCTTATAACAGAAAGAAATGATTCGTTAAGAGCTGTAGAATTGCAGAAATTTTTGCAAAAATATAACAAAACGAAATGGGCTCCCTTAGCCTGGAAATATCTTTTGTATTCCTATGATGAATCTGATCAAAACGATAAACTTGATTCTACCCTAACATACCTAGAAAAAAATAAATTTGATACGCCACAAATAAAAAACTTAGTTTCATTTTATTACGCCAGGCAGGGAGAAAGCTTGCAAAAATATGAGACTATTATAAAAAACGTTATAGCAAGTGTAGATTCAGCTTCTCAACCAAAATATTTTGATTTTTTACAAGAAAAAAGTAAAAATGAAATTTTGCAGCAGTACTATTTTACCTATGTTAAAATTCTATTTAAGCAAGAGAATTATGAAAATATATTAAATGTATTACAGAGATTTGCAAAAAGCAAAATGCATTCGGATCTTCTGTTTTATAAGGGGAAGGCACTATATGAAATAGAAAGAGCAGAAGAAGCTTTTACCGCTTTTCTGGAATGTACTAAAAAAGGTGATAAGAGAACATACTGGAGTTCAAAAGCAGATTCAAACCTAAAACAATTACATCATCAGCTAACAGGGAGCAAAGAAAATTTTCTGCCATTTGCACGTCTTTGGGATGAATACAAGGGAGCAGAATTCGCTGATGTTACAAATTCTGCTGGTTTGGATAGTATAAACGCAGGACGAGTAGCCTGGGGGGATTACGATAATGACGGATATGATGATTTGCTGCTGGATGGAAAGAGATTGTTCCGAAATAAGCAAGATGGTACATTTAATGAAGTAACTGAAGAAGTTGGCATCTCCAATACCCGCTCAGTAGGAGGATTATGGGCAGATATCGATCGTGATGGATGGCTTGATTTTTATGCTGCATCCGGAAGCTCTGAAAAAGCTGATAAGCTCTGGAAAAATGAACAAGGAAAACGATTTGTCGATATAACCGCACAGACCCCGATATCTGATACTCTTAAGACTGAGGGTGCAGCCTGGGGTGATATAGAAGGGGATCTGTATCCTGACCTTTATGTGGCAAATTATGAACTCTGGAGAAAAATTGATAGCGAACCTGATTATCTCTTCAAAAATCTGGGTAATGGAAAATTCCGTGATGTTACTACAGAGATGAATATAATTCCACCTTTAAATCAAAATCAAGCGGGTAGGGGAGTAGCCTGGGGTGATTACAATAACGACGGATTCCTGGATATCTATGTTTCAAACTATCGGCTAGATAAAAATTTTCTCTGGGAAAACCAAAACGGGAAATTTTTTTACAATGTCGCTCAAAATAAAGAAGTAGAAGGGAACTATGTTGAAGGATGGTTTGGACACACTATTGGTTCTGACTGGGGAGATTTTGACAATGATGGTGATCTGGACTTGATAACAGCCAATTTGGCACATCCGAGATATATTAATTTTTCTGATAAAACGATGCTTTATGAAAATATGGATGAGGGAGATACATTTATCAATATCAGAAAAGAAGCAGGTATAACGTACGATGAATGCCATAGTGACCCAACCTGGTTTGATGCAAACGGTGATGGCTATCTGGATTTGTATATTACTTCAATCTATCCGAATAGAAGAAGCTATTTATACCAAAATAACGGTAATAAAACTTTTACTGACATAACCTATCTTTCCTGTACCAGAACTACAAATAGCTGGGGAGCAGCTGTTTCTGATTATGATAACGATGGAGATGAGGATCTGCTTGTCTGTAGTAGGGAAGGAATTCATCTATTCAAGAATGATACAGAAATTAAAAACTGGCTAAAAGTTAAGGTAGTGGACAAGAACAAAAAAACACCGGTTATTGGTAGTAGAATTTATACTATACAAAATGATTTCAAACAAATGAGGGAGGTAAAAGGAGGTAAGGGGACAACTAACCAAAACAGTCTAACTCAATATTTTGCTTTTCCCTCCTCGGAAATTGTAAAATTGCGGGTTAGATTTCCCGATGGAAAAAAGGTTGAAAAAGTAATTGAAAAGCTGGGTCAAACAGTAATTATAGCTTACCCAATTACCGAAAGTAAAAAGTAAATAGAAAAAGTTTTAGTTTTTTCTTTCCTCAACCTTAATATCAATTCTACCTTTTGTTAAAATTGGATAGAAATTAATTAGGTAGCTTTTAACGACTCTGATAATATCTTCTTCTTTATCGATTATATCTGATGAAACTTTGATATTCAAGCCAATTTTACTTACCCTGATGAATAATACCCTAAATTCTTTGCTAATTTCTGGCATTTCACCGAAATTGTTCTCGAGATGCCTGGGTAGTGTCTTTACCATCTCTTTATATGCTGATATAATTCTGTAATTTCGAAATACAATATAGCCAAAAATTGATAACCCCAAGCCGATTAGTATCTTTTTCCAATAGTTTTGCATAAATACCTTTCCATATGATTTTTTCATATAAAGTTACAAATTTATTTTGCATGGCAACTATTTTGTAAAAATAATTTATGTGAATTTTGGGGTTTGAAAAATAATATTAGTATTTATTTAGTTATATTGACATATTAGGGAGCTTAAAAAAAATTTGAAAAATCAAAACTGCGTATAAAAAATTATGAACATTGATAAAATAGATCAAAAGTCAGTAGAAAGAATTGCCAGATTGGCTAACTTGAAGATCAACAAAAATGAAATGAGCCAATTTGTGCAAGAATTTAAACAAATATTAAAATTTTTAAACAAATTAAATGAACCCGGTGTACCCGAAACTTCTATAAAATTTGATAAAAAAAAGAGTGTTAATTTTCTAAGAGAAGATGAGATAGAAGATTCATTACCAATTTCAGAAGTTTTTTTTAATTCAAACAATAGACAAAATAATTTTTTTGCTGTTCCCAAAATGATAAAAAATAATCAGAAAAAGGAAAAATAAGGAGTTCTTAGATGGAAATAATCGTTTGTATCAAGCAAGTTCCGGATACTACAGAAGTAAAAATCAATTATGAAACTAATACACTTATAAGAGAAGGAATAGAAAGCATAATTAATCCTTTTGATATGTATGCGATTGAGGAAGGTCTTCAGCTAAAAGAAAAATACGGCGGTGAAGTTACTGTAATAAGCATGGGACCTCCTCAGGTAGAAAAAGCATTACGGGAAGCATTGGCATTGGGGGTTGATAATGCAATTCTTATTTCAGACAGAAGATTTGCCGGAGCAGATACTTTTGCTACAAGTTATACTCTTTCAGCAGCCATAAAAACGATTGGTGGATACGATATTGTCCTTTTTGGGAAACAAGCTATTGACGGTGATACTGCCCAGGTTGGCCCTGGTGTAGCTGCTCAGCTTGGTATTCCCCAGATCGCTTTTGTGAAAAAAATTGAAAAAATTGATGATCATAAAATTACTGCTTATAGAATGATGGAATCAGGTTATGATATCATCCAAGCCCAGCTGCCTGTAGCAATTACTGTTGTAAAGGATATAAACGAGCCACGATTGCCATCTTTGCGGACCAAAATGAAAGCTAAAAAAGCTCCTATAGAAAAACTCTCTTTTGAAGACCTGGATGTAGATGAAGATAAAATTGGTCTGGACGGTTCTCCCACCTGGGTGGAAAAAATTTTTACACCAAAGATGGAAAAAGATACCGAAATTCTGGAAGGTGAACCAAAAGAAGTTGCCTCCAAACTGGCGGATAAATTAAAAGAGATAAAATAATTAATTCAAAATTTCTATGGAGGAAAATTGCCAGATTGTATTGCCATAATACCCGCCCGGTATAGTTCCGCTCGTTTACCCGGTAAGCCCTTAAAAAAAATTGGAGATAAAACAATTATCCAGCATGTTTACGAAAACATAGGCAGCACGAAATTTTTTTCTAAAGTAATCGTAGCGACTGATGATAAAAGGATCTCAGATGCAGTAAAAAAATTTGGCGGGGAAGTATTTATCTCTAATAAAAAGCATAAATCGGGCTCGGATAGGATAGCGGAGGTGGCAAAAAATTTTAAAACAGAACTGATAGTAAACATACAGGCTGATGAATTCAATTTGTCAAAAGGGATTTTGTCCGATCTAATAAATGAATTTAAGAATCAAGAAATACAGGTTGCCACTCCTATATTCCTTCTAGAATCAAAAAAAATGATTTTTGATCCGAATCAAGTAAAAGTTGCTATAAATAAAAATAATTATGCTCTTTATTTTTCTCGTTCCGTTATTCCTTATAATCGTAGTGACGAAACAGTAAATTATTGGGGACATATTGGCGTTTATGCCTATAGAAGAGAAACTCTACAAAAATTTTCTGCGTTAGGGCAATCCATGCTTGAAAGGACAGAGAAATTAGAACAATTAAGATTGCTTGAAAATGCAATCATGATAAAAACAGTTAAAACTGAATATAGTGGTATTTCTATCGATACACCAGAAGATCTGGAACAAGCTAAAAGAATATACAATAAAACAAATTAAAAAGGAACTTAAAATGAAAATGAAAAAAGTTATATCGGCATTATTATTAGTTGTAATGCTTTTGCCTTTAAGTTTATTATCTCAGGATAAGGTGAAAAATTTGGAAAAGAAAAAAATGGAAATCTCTCTTGATGAGAAAGGAAAAGCTCTTGTTCAAACTCTATGGAAGAATATGAAATTTAGTAATATAAATAAAATCTATGAAAGTACTGCTTACTTTTTTCAATCACTTCATCAGGATGGAGTAAGAAATCGTCAGGAAGAATTACATCTTATTTCAAAACTTAATCTGGATGATTACGAACTGTCAAATTTTACTGTAACTCATAACGAAGATTTAATAATTGTCTCTTACGACGTGACTGTTTCTGAAACAATTAAAGACAAAAGACATGAAAGACAAACCACACCGCGAACCACAATTTTTCAAAAGATCGATGGTAAGTGGCTATGGGTTTATCACGTAAATCCTGTAAAATTATAATTAATAGAAGATTCACTGCTCAATAATTTAAAATAATTATGAATGTAGCCATTATTACAGCAGGTGGAAAAGGCAAAAGAGTAAGTAATGATTTTAAGAAACAATTTGCTTCAATTGAGGGGAAACCGCTACTTTTTTGGACTATCGATAAATTTGTTGCCTCTGATAAAATCAGTAAAATCATAATAACCTTACCGGAAGAAGAGAAAGTAGAATACGAGCAATTGATAATTGAGGAATATACCGAAGAGGAATTTAAAATAATCTGTGGAGGACAAAAAAGACAGGATTCAGTTTTTAAGGGATTGCAGGGTTGTCCTCATAATACTGAATACGTTTTAATTCATGACGGTGTAAGACCATTTGTCAAAACAGAAGAAATTGATAAGATTATTGATTTGGTCGTATCTAAAAAGGCAGTAATACCTGTATGTGATACGAAAAATACAATTAAAAAAGTTTGCGAAAATAAGGTCGTTAATACACTGAATAGGAACAAGTTGGTAAATGTTCTCACTCCCCAGGCTTTTACTTATCACCTTTTGTTTGACTTACATAAAAAAGCAAAAGATAAAGGATTATATTTTACTGACGATGCCTCAATTTTAGAACATTTCGGGTATGATGTGTTTACCATAAAGACTTCTACCAGGAATTTTAAAATTACTGATAAATTTGATCTGGAAATTGCGAAATATTTGATAAAACACTTTAGGAGCAATTAATGAACTTTGAGAAAATAAAAAATCTAAAAATCAAAATACCTTTACCTGTATTTGGTTTAGGCTGTGGTGTACTGGGAATGAATTTAGCAAAAATATCTGTGGATTTGGGTAAATACGCATCCAAATTATTGCGTTCCCTGGAATACCGAGGGTATGATTCTACAGGAGCGATTTTTCAGGACGGACAAGAAAAGACAACAGTTTTAAAAGACGTTGGAGCTCCAAGTACTCTGGTAGAAACTTTGGGAATTGATAAGCAAACAGGTAAGATTTTTTGTGGTCAGGTTAGATGGGCAACTTTTGGCACAGTTGATAAAAAGAATGCTCAGCCGCATGAGGTGCGTTGTAAAAGGCACATATATGGAGCCCATAATGGGAATATAACAAACACTGCCAGGTTAAAAGAATTTTTACTTTCAGAGGGACACAATGTGGTATCGGATAATGATGGTGAGATGCTTGTTCATACTGTGGAACACTATTTTGATAATGAATTGGAAAAAATACCTAAAAGTGAGCGCAAAAAAGCAGACAATCGAAAAATGTGTATGCGTAGAGCCATTGTATTGGCTTCACAAAGAATGGTAGGTTCTTATGCTGCAGTCGTAGTTGATCCCAAAACAGAAATTATGTACGCTATAAAAAGTGGTAGCAGTCTATACTTTGGGCTTGGTAAAATTGACGGAGGAAATTTTTGCCTTGCTTCTTCCGATCTCACTGCAATTCTTAAATTTACTAAAGCACTGGTAAATCTGCGCGAAGGGGAATTTGTTGAATATTCTGCGGATGATTATTCTGTTTTTGCTTTTAAAGATTTAAAAATCAAACGACCGGCCGGAGAAGAAGATGTTTTTTATAAAGCCGGCGAGGAAATTGAAAAAAAACCCGTAAGATCTAAATTAAGAGCTACGGACACAGAATTGTTACCCCAATTTGATTATTTCATGGAGCAGGAGATTTTTGCTGAAGTTAGAACTACTGGTAGATTAGTCAAATTATTCAATGGAGGCTCAAACACCGGCAAGCGTATGAGAAGCCTATTGGAAAATGAAGAATTGATGCAGAAACTCACTCAGCTTAATAAGGACATTCTGGAGAATACTACTTTTACAAAACAAAAACAAGTTTTTAGTAAATTTAGAGAATCGAAAGTCGCTGATAAATTTTATCAAACTGTTAAAAATAAATATGTTCCTATCTATAAAGAACTTGTTAAGGAAAATTTTGAGGAAAAATATTTCTTTTCGGAGGATAAAAACACTTTCATTGAATTGCTAAATTCCAAATTTAATAAAAAAAATTTATTAATTGCCAAGGCTCTTGATTCAATTTCAGAAAAAAAGGATGTTGAGTCTTTCAATAATCAGATTAAATTTTTCTTGAATATTATTGAGGAAACGGTTAAAAAAGGGAGAAATATTTATACTGTAGCCTGTGGTACTTCTTATCATGCTACTCTAATCGGCTCACTCTTTTTCAACGAAATACCCAATGTAGAGCTCATACCTTCCTTACCAGGAGATTTTAGAGGTGAGTTCTCAAAGAGCTTGCATGATGGTGACGTCTTGATAGGTGTTTCCCAGAGTGGAGAAACGAAAGATCTGATTAATATTGTTAATGATGTGGAAGAATCGGGGTATGATATAAAAAAGATTGTGATAGTTAATAATCAAAATTCAACACTGGGTCAGGAAAAAAGTGATGTATGTGTTCCAATTTATTGCGGACCCGAAATTGCCGTACCTGCTACAAAAAGCTTTATTAACCAAATAATGATGTTCTATTACCTGGCTATACAGGTAGCTAAAATGCGAATTGAATTAGTAGAAAATAATGATGATATTCCTGCCCCCATGGATTTAGAAAAAATGAAGCAGAATGTAAAAGAAAGGGAAAGAACAATCAATAATATTCCTTCTTTGATTAAAGAAACATTGAGTAATACTGCTGATGAAATCGATTATGTTGCCTCCAAAATCTATATTGAACCATCGGTTCATATACTCGCTACCAAGATTACGGGAGTAGCACTGGAAGGTGCACTAAAAATTAGAGAAACAGTTCTTAATCATACAGAAGGCAAAGAAGGCTCAGAATTTAAGCATGGACCTAATACAATTTTAGGGAAAAACACAGTTTTTGGAATTAAGCATGTTAAAGCAATGGTAAAGCACTTTGATCAGATAATTGATAAGATTTATAAGCTGGCTGCAGAAAGAGATATCTCAAATTTGGAAGTTAGAAAGATCACTACAGCCTTGAGCACCTATATTTTCAAAAAGATATATCCCTTTAATCTTTCGGAAGAAGGTTTAGAGCTGTTCAAAGAAGTCACAAAAGAATATAATTTTTTTGAAAAAGGTTATCGTAATTATCCCATAATTTATGTCACAGGCCCGGATGAGAGGGATGTTAATCTTACAATTTCTCAAATAAATACTCATAAGATTAGAGGCGGAGATAGTTTTATTATTGCTGAAGAAAACGATAAATTATTACTAAATACCAAGAAGAATCCGCATGAAAATGATTATTATGGCTGGGGTTATATTACTTTGCCCAAAACAGGTGATGATCTATTGAATACATTTTCTGCTACCGTGGTTTTACAATTGCTAGCTCTTAAGATGAGTGTGCGAAAAATGAAAAAGCTAGACAAACTAGGACTAAAAGATCACGGAGTTCATCCTGATGTTCCCAAGAATGTATCGAAATCAATAACTGTGGATTAAATATACAACGTTTTTGGAAATAAAAAAGCAGCATCCGTACGGATGCTGCTTTAATTTATAAGGGATTGGTGTAAGAATTACATCATTCCACCAGGCATTCCGCCTCCCATACCGGGAGCTCCACCTGGTGCGCCACCACCGCCGCTGTCATCTTCGTCTGGTTTGTCTGCTACAGCACATTCAGTTGTTAAGAACAGGCTGGCAATACTACATGCGTTTTGAACTGCAGAACGAGTAACTTTGGCAGGATCAATCACACCATCTGTGAGAAGCTTTGAATATTCTCTAGTAGCTGCGTTATAACCTACTTCTTTATCCTTTTCGTTTTTAAGCTTTTCTACAACAACATCACCGGGAATACCAGCATTTTTAGCTATTTGATAAACTGGTTTTTCTAATGCTTTTTTAAGAATCTGAGCACCAATTTCTTCTTCGCCTTCTAGAGCAAGGTCATCGATTTTTTCGGCGCAATGAAGTACTGCTACACCACCACCGATTACAATACCTTCTTCAACTGCTGCTCGTGTTGCCTGAAGTGCATCATCTACACGATGTTTTTTCTCTTTCATTTCTGTTTCTGTGGCAGCACCTACATTAAGTACAGCTACACCACCGGCAAGTTTTGCCAGACGCTCTTGCAATTTTTCTGTATCATAATCAGAAGTGCTATCTTCAATTTCTCTTTTTATTTGTTCAATTCTACCTTTGATATCTTCTTCACTGCCTTTTCCTTCCCGGATAGTGGAAGTTTCTTTGTCCACTATAACTTTGTGGGCTACACCAAGATCGTTGATTGTAACGTTTTCGAGTTTCATACCCATATCTTCGGTGATTACGGTTCCACCAGTAAGAATAGCAATATCCTGAAGCATGGATTTTCTTCTGTCACCAAAACCGGGTGCTTTTATAGCACATACATTTAGTGTTCCACGAATTTTATTAACTACGAGTGTAGCAAGTGCTTCACCTTCAACATCTTCGGCAATTATCAGCATTGGTTTTCCTGTTTTGGAAACTTCCTGTAGAATCGGTAGAAGATCTTTCATGGCAGATAGTTTTTTGTCAATGAGAAGAATATAAGCATCTTCCAGCTCAGCCACCATGTTTTCTGTATCAGTAGCAAAATAGGGAGACAAATAGCCTCTGTCAAATTGCATACCTTCCACCAGTTCCATATGTGTCTTCATGGTTTTTGATTCTTCAACATTGATAACACCTTCGTTTCCGACTTTGTCCATTGCATCAGCAATCAATTTTCCAATCTCAGGATCGTTGTTGGCAGAGATAGTACCAATTTGTTCTATCTCTTCCGATGTTTTGATAGGTTTACTTATTTTTTTGATTTCATCAACTACTGTTTCACTGGCTTTTAATATGCCTTTTTTCATAAACATAGGATTTGCACCAGCTGTAACATGTTTAAAGCCTTCTGCAATAATCTCTTGGGCGAGAAGAGTAGCTGTGGTCGTACCGTCGCCAGCATTGTCGTGAGTTTTTGTGGCAACTTCTTTAACCATCTGAGCACCCATATTTTCGAACTTGCCTTCAAGCTCAATCTCTTTAGCGATTGTTACACCATCATTAGTAATAGTTGGTGCACCAAAGCTTTTTTCGAGTACTACATTTCGTCCTCTCGGTCCCAAAGTGGTTTTGACAGCATCTGCTAGCTTGTCAACACCTTCTTTAAGATTTTCTCTTGCATCGTGACCGAATTTTAACTGTTTAGCCATTAGAATACCTCCGAATTATTATTTGTTTTAATCATTATTTTGTACATTTTGATTCTTCAAAATGGCAATTTTATCGTTTTTTATGTCAATAAAAATAGGATGTTTTTTGTTTTTATCGCCTTGTTGTTCCCAGTCTTTTATAAGAGCGATAGCTATTTTATTATCTATCTCACGCTGAATAAGTCGTTTAAGTGGTCTTGCGCCGAATTTTGGATCGTAACCTTTTTCCACTAGGTAATCTTCTGCTTTTTGGGAAACATTTAGTTCAATTCTTTTCTTCTCAAGTCGCTTTCGTAAATCATTTAGTTGAATATCAAGAATCTTACGCATATCCTTTTTGCTTAAACTGTGAAATGTAATGATCTCGTCTAATCTATTTAAAAACTCAGGTCTAAAATAATTTTGCAGAGCTTCTCTTATAATCGTTTGAGATAGATTATCGGGATCTTCTGCATTATAAATTTCATCTGAAGCTATGTTGGAAGTCATAATGATAACAGTATTGGTAAAATCAACAGTTCGACCTTTACCGTCAGTTAGGAGACCATCATCCAGGATTTGTAAAAGAATATTAAAAACTTCCTTATGTGCCTTTTCTATCTCATCAAATAAAATTACACTATAAGGTTTTCTGCGAACAGCTTCTGTGAGTCGTCCCCCCTCCTCGTAACCTACATAACCCGGAGGAGAACCAACAAGTTTTGCCACAGAATGCTTTTCCATAAATTCAGACATATCAATTCTTATCATAGCTTTCTCTGTATCAAAAAGAGATTTGGATAGTGTCTTTGCAAGTTCGGTTTTACCCACACCTGTAGGACCTAAAAACATAAATGTACCTACCGGTCTGTCCTCCGGACTTACTCCGGCTCTATTTCTGCGAATAGCATCAGAAACCGCTTTTATTGCTTCATCTTGTCCAACAACTCGTTTGTGTAGTTCGCTCTCAAGCTCCAGTAGCTTCTCTGCTTCACTTTCCAGCATTCTGGATACAGGAATTTGGGTCCATTTTGAAACAATATTAGCTACATCATTCTCATCAATCTCTTCTTTTAAAATTCTACCAGTTTCCTGTAACTGATTAAGTTCTTCCTCCGCAGCTTCTAAGGAAGTCTGCAGCTCACGCAATTTTCCATATTTTAGTTCAGACGCTTTTGTAAGATCACCTGTTCTTTCGGCTTTATGTATTTGGTTTTTAACTTCATCAATATTTTCTCTGAGTTCTCTCACATTAGATATCATTTTCTTTTCCTGTTCCCATCGAACACGTATATGGTTTGCCTGTTCATGGAGCTCAGAAAGTTCTTCTTGTATTTGTTTCAATCGTTTTTTAGATTCTTCGTTTTCTTCTTTTTTAAGAGAATGCTCTTCTATTTCCAGTTGTCTTATCTTTCTTTCCAAATTATCCAGTTCAGCAGGCAGACTATTTATCTGAATTCGAATGTTAGCACAGGCTTCGTCAATAAGATCTATTGCCTTATCTGGTAAAAATCGATCTGAGATATATCGTTCCGACAGATTTGCTGCTGCTAAAATAGCTGAATCCTTAATTTTTACACCGTGATGTATTTCATATTTATCTTTAATTCCGCGTAGGATTGAGATAGTTGAATCTATATCGGGCTCTTCAATCATAATGGGCTGAAAACGACGTTCCAGAGCAGCATCTTTTTCGATGTATTTACGATATTCATTTATCGTGGTTGCAGCAATACAATGGAGTTCACCACGTGCCAGAGCCGGCTTGAGAAGATTGGAAGCATCCACTGCGCCTTCGGCAGCACCTGCTCCCACTACTGTATGTAATTCATCAATAAACAGTAAAATCTTACCCTCGGCAGCTTTAATTTCTTTCATAACAGCTTTCAACCTGTCTTCAAATTCACCCCGAAATTTGGCACCTGCCAAAAGAGAACCCATATCCAGTTCAATCACATCTTTATTTTTTAGATTCTCGGGTACATCGTTTTCTACAATTCTTCCTGCTAATCCCTCTACAATAGCGGTTTTACCAACACCTGCTTCGCCAATAAGCACGGGATTATTCTTGCGGCGTCTGGATATTATTTCCATTACGGAACGGATCTCCTGTTCTCTTCCAATCACAGGATCAAGCTTGCCTTTTCTGGCTAAATCCGTAATATTGCGAGCATATTTTTCCAGAACCTGGTACTTATCCTCGGGATTTTCATCAGTTATGCGTTGATTGCCTCTTATTTCTTTCAAAATAGCTAAAACATCTTTCTCTTTAACATTGTATTTGTTATAAAGAGGAGTCAAATCGTTTTTGGTTTTAAGAGAAGCAAGTAGAATATGTTCTGTGCTTAAATAATCGTCTTTTAATCTGTCTGCTTCTTTTTGAGCAACGGATAAAACCTTGTTTAATTCATTGGAAAGATAAGGTTGGTTAACTCTACCTGTTATTGTGGGTTTTTTGGATAGAATACTTTCTATCTCATCATAAAATGTACCAGGATTAATTTCCAATTTATTTAAAATTGAAGGAATAATTCCTTCTGATTGCTTTATCAACACAGCCATAATGTGGGCTGTAGTAATTTCTTGATGATCAAATTGGTTAGCAAGTTGGATGGCAGATTCTATTGCCTTGCGGGCTTTAATTGTAAATTTATTTAAATTCATATTTTTATCTCGATTTATTTTTTTATTATTTATGTAAAACAAAATATATGACGCTATAATTTGATGTCAAACATTTTTTAGCACTCTTCTTATTAAAGTGCTAATTTGAAAAATTAAAGTTGTTTGCCCAAAATAATTTTTGCAAAACTTGTCTATGAAGTTTCATTTTTTCATATTCGTAAAACAAGAAATTTTTAAGGTGTACGATTATGAAAAAAATATCAGTTATAGGCATGGGAAGCTGGGGAACAACTCTGGCTATTCTGCTTGCAGATAAAAATTATGACGTTTTAGGCTGGGAATGGCAAAGTGTGCTGGCAAGCCAGATGCAGAAAGAAAGAGAAAATAAAGAGTTTTTACCCGGCTGCAAATTTCCCAAGAATCTTACGATATCAAATGATCTTGAAGAAGTGGCAAAATACGGGGAAATTGTTGTGCTGGCTGTTCCTTCTCATGTGGTTAGAAAAATATGCACAAAGGGAAAAAATGTTTTACAAAAAAAGCAGATTGTAAATGTGGCAAAGGGCCTGGAAATTGAAACATTGATGCGAATGTCTGAAGTTATCCATTCAATTACAGGTGTTTCTTATGATAATATAGCCACACTTTCCGGACCTACCCATGCAGAGGAAGTTAGTAGAAAATTACCTGCCACAATAGTTGCTGCTTCCATCAATCAAGATTATGTTGGAATGATACAAAAAGTTTTTATGACGAATTATTTTAGAGTTTATACCAGCACCGATCTGATAGGAGTTGAAATGGGAGGCTCCAGTAAGAACATTATTGCCATTGCTGCCGGGATTGCCGATGCCCTAAAAATAGGGGATAATGCCAAAGCAGCTTTGATTACAAGAGGAATTAGAGAGATAATGAGGCTTGGAGCCAAATGTGGTGCTAATCCCCATACTTTTTCCGGCATTTCTGGTATTGGTGATCTGATAGTAACCTGTAACAGTGAGCATAGTAGAAATCGTTATGTGGGAGAACAACTGGGGAAGGGTAAAAAGCTCGATGTCATAACTTCCGGTATGAACATGGTTGCAGAAGGTATAAAAACTACCAAAGCAATAAAAAGATTAAGTCATAAAAAAAATGTAGAAATGCCGATTACTAATGAGCTTTATAAAGTGTTATTTGAGGAGATGCCCCCAAGGCAAGCTCTGGAAAACTTAATGACCAGGGAAGCTCGATCCGAGGATGAATTTTAAGATGATTTAATCTCTATATCCTCTTAAAATCAGCAATCTCAGTAGCTGCACCAGTGCCATAAGAGTAGATGCAACATAGGTTAAAGCTGCAGCATTCAAAACTTTTTTTGTGCCCTGCAATTCGTCTTTATCAACTATTATTCCATTAGATAATTCAGCATAAGCTCGATTGGAAGCATTAAATTCTACAGGTAGGGTAGCAAGATGAAACAATAAGGCACCTGCAAAAAATATTATTCCGATATCCATCAAAAAGTTTGTTTGAAATAAGAAGCCAACTAAAAATAAGGGGAAAGCAGCTTTGGATCCAAAGCTAGCTACAGGTAAAATGGAATTTCTGATTTTTAACGGCACATAATCGGCTTGATGCTGTAGCACGTGTCCCGCCTCATGAGCAGCAATGCTTATAGATGAAACTGAAGGTTTACTATATACTTCTTCGGAAAGATTTACTACCTTTTCCCTTGGATTGAAATGATCCGTAAGAGTTCCTTCTGTTTTTTGAATTTTTATATTGCTTAAACCATTCCTATTTAATATTTTTTTTGCTACTTCAGAGCCACTAAGCCCGGCTGAGTTTTTGATTTTGTTAAATTTATTATAATTGCTCTTTACTTTATTTTGGGCATAAAAAGATAATATTAAAACAGGTATTATTAACAAGAAGGTTGGGTCAAAAAAGAACATTTTTCCTCACATGTTTAATTTTTTAAAATAAATTCGACCCAAAGCGACAATTGTCAAGTCCTTAGGATGTGCATATTAGCTAGTTGATGATTTTATCAGCTAAATCCTTGAATAAATCAATATCTAATCTTATAGTTTGAGCCGTTTTCTTATTTACAAGCACAGTACCCAGCAAAACAGCTACTATATCAGTTTTACTAGCTTTCTTATCCCTAAGGGTTTTTGGGGTTATATTAGAAGCAAGTTGACCATGCTGAAAAAAAATAAAAAAAGCCACACTGAAATGCGGCTTCTTAGAATATATTTTGCAATAAGAAATTAACTCGTAGCAACCATAACCGCTTCAATGGTCCAGAGTCTGTTTTCTGCTTCGTCAAATACTTTGGAATTTTCACTCTCAAAAACTTCTTCTTCTACTTCACAGATTTCGGAATATTTTTTCGAGACTTCAGTTTCCAAATTATGGAATGAAGGTAGACAATGCATAAAGATTACATCGGGATTTCCAGTGAGAGCAAGCATTTCTCTTGTAATTTTATATGGTTTTAGCAATTTGATTCTTTCCGGTATTTTTGCTTCTTCTCCCATGGAAGCCCATACATCCGTATAAATAACATCAGCACCTTTTACCCCTTGTTCTATATTTTCGGTAAGAGTTATACTTGCTCCACTCTGGGTGGCATACTGTTCGCACAAAGAAACCAGTTCCTGAGAGGGGAATAGAGATTCAGGAGCAATTATTCTAAAATCCATACCAACTTTTGCTGCTCCTATCATCAATGAATTTGCCATATTATTTCTACCGTCACCCACATAAGCAAATTTAGTTCCCGCAATTTTACCAAAATTTTCTTTCACAGTCATAAAATCAGCCAGAATCTGGGTAGGATGAAATTTTTCAGTAAGTCCATTCCATACAGGAACACCGGAATATTCTGCCAGAGTCTCTACTGTTTCGTGTTTAAATCCCCGAAATCCGATACCGTCAAACATTCTACCTAAAACACGTGCCGTGTCCTTGGTGGTTTCTTTTTTGCCAAATTGTATATCATTTTTACCCAAAAACTCAGGATTAGCCCCTTCGTTAAAGGCTGCCGTTACAAAAGCACATCTTGTTCTGGTAGATGATTTTTCAAAAAGTAAAGCGATATTCTTATTTTTGAGTTTTTGCTTTAGTTCACCGGCACTTTTTTGCTCTTTTAATTCAATTGAATAATCTATAAGATCTTCAATTTCCTGTTTAGTGAAATCTTTTAGGGTCAAAAAGTCTTTTCTATCCAATTTAATCATATAATTTACTCCTTATCTGTATTATTTTCTACAATGCCAGCTTTTATAAGGTCATGCATATGCAGCATTGCTATAGGTTCGTAATCTTTGTTAACAACAGGCAGCATGGTAATCTTGTACTTTTCCATAATTTCAATAGCATCAATACCATGCGTATTTGGGGTAATTGACTTAGGATCTTTTGTCATCAAATCTGTAATGTTATGCCACAGGGGATTTTCATGCGCCTGTAGGATGCGTCTAAGATCTCCGTCGGTTATTATTCCAACCAACTTATTCTGTCTATTTACAACGCTCACACTGCCCAATCCCTTGGAAGTCATAACCATGATCGCTTCCTTTAGATTTTTGTCATTAGTGATAACCGGATTTTCCTCTCCGGCATGCATTAAATCTTTTACCTTAATGAGTAGCCTCTTTCCAATAGAGCCTCCGGGATGACGCAGGGCAAAATCTCTTTTTTTAAAATTTTTCTGCTGTAAGATTATTGTACAGATGGCATTGCCCATGCTCAAGGCAGCAGTAGTACTAGCCATGGGAACAAGACCCAGAGGTTCCATATCTCTGGAAACGGAAATATCGATAATAACATCACCGGAGCTTGCCAGAGTGGATTTTGTATTCCCGGTAAGGCAGATAATTTTGTTTTTATGGGTCTTAAAATAAGGCAGAATCTCAATAAGTTCTTTGGTTTCTCCGCTGTTTGAGATCATCATGACTACATCCTCCTGGGATACCATACCCAAATCACCGTGTATGGCTTCCGCCGGATGCAGATAAATAGAAGAGGTTCCGGTACTGGCTAAAGTAGCAGAAATTTTGCGAGCAATGATTCCTGTTTTTCCCATACCTGTTAAGACAATTTTGCCTTTACAGATGCTGATTATTTCAATTGCTTTCTCTACATTGTCAGAAACACGATAGGAAATTTCGCTAATAGCCTGCGCTTCCTTCTCTAAAATGCTTTTTATTTCTTCTTTTATAGCCATGGGCACCTCAATCCTGTTTGTTTACTCTTTAACTAAATGCGAAATTTTCAGTCAAATATTTCGAATTTTACTTTACTTGACAAATAATAGAATTTGGGGGCATTTCATAAATATCAAAAGGAGTGATGATGAAAAAAGGTTTATTATTAATAATGATTTGTCTGATTATGACTGTTGTGCTGCAGGCAAAGGCAGTTCATCTCAATAAATATGGGCATCTGGATTTTGAAAAAACCCAAAAAGATATTGAATATTTTATGGAAAATGACATATACAAAATCGAATATGAAAATCACATATTTACAGGAAATTCCATATATGATATAGAAAATGGATATCTAACTCTTACTACCATACAAGAAAATGTACCCACTCAATTAAGAATCTATAATAAAATGGGGAAACAGAAATTTTATCAGGAATTCGCCAACGTAATAAATTTAAAAATTTCTCAAAATAAAAAATATATTTCTTTTTTTGATGGACAAAATCTACTGGTGTTTGATTCTAAAAATTTAAAGAAAAAAAAGTATCCTGAATCAATAAAGTTTATGATAGACAATAAGGGGAATCCTCTATATTTTAAGGTAAATAACTCTTCCCTCAATTACAAAAAGCAATCACAGGTAATGGATGAATTCCCTACATCTCTTCTTTTATATCGCCAAAAACCCTTGATTTTTGACGGATCAAGCATTTATACGTTTGAGAATGAGAATTTTAAAATGCTTCACAACTTCCAAAATAAGATATTTGAAGCAAAGATTGTAAATAACAATTTATACTGTGTTGTGCGTGAAAAAACAGAGCAAGCTTATTTATTTAAATTATACAGGACAGATAACTTGAGTGATTTTGCAAAAATCAATGAAAAACCGTTTTCATTTTTAGAAAACAAAACTCCGGATCCTATTCATGCTCCGCTTGATTACTCTCAACCCAACAAAACTTATCCCATAGGCAATAGCTACGGAGAGATCCAGCAATACGGTAGCTCCCCTTACCTGCATCCCGGTGTAGATTTTCTGGGCGATGACTATGAGGCTGTTTATGCTGTTCAAGATGGCTATGTAAAAGCTGTTTTAACTACCGGGGGTTCTGCTTACTGGCGCGTGGCTATAAGTAATGAAGATACTGCAGCTGAGTCAGAGGGATATCTGTATGCTCACTTGAATTACAACTCAATAACTGTTTCGGTAGGGGATTATGTAGAAGCGGGGCAGCAGATTGGAACTCTCTACCCCTGGGGATATTATGATTTTACGCACATACATTTTGCCAGAGTGGAATGCTCTGGTGCTACCTGGAATGGCAACTGGTGGTCCATAGATGATGTTTTGTACGATGTGACGAATATGGTGGATTTTACTGGACCGGTATTTGAAAATGCCTATAACAATAACCTTTTTGCCTTTCGGGATAACTCCGGAAATTACCAGGATCCGGATAATCTGCAAGGTGAAATAGATATAATTGCTAAATGCCATGATATTGCTAATTCCTCCTGGAGAATAGATGTGCATGATCTAAGTTTCAAATTACATTCGGTAAACGAGCCTGATAATACCATATACGAAAAATTTTCCTACAGTTATGATTTTCCTCTGGATACCTACATTAACGGTTCCTGGGAAGATGTTATCCTTTACACTATCTATTCCAGAGACGCAACCTGCTATTCCATAGGGAATTATGATGAAAGGGAATACTATCATATAATTACCAACTCAGATGGTGATTCAACTATTACAGAAGATGACCAATATGAGAATTTTGATACAGAAGATTTTGCAGATGGAGATTATATTCTGGAAGTCATTGCCCATGATGCCTCCGGCAATGAATCCTCTGCCAGTATGAATATATCATTCAATAACCTGGATGTTGAGCCGGAACCAAATAACCAGACAAAAATTAATTTAAGCAATTATCCCAATCCATTTGCAGAGAGCACAACGATTTCTTTCAACTTAAACAAAGACCACACAGAAAACCTAAAAATTTTTATTTACAATACCAAAGGTGAAAAAATTAAAACTCTCCCCGTCTCCCCTTCACACAGTCAGGAAGTCTCAATTGTTTGGGATGCACAAGATATTAAATCAGGTATCTATTTTTATAAAGTGGTATCAGGAGATCATAGCGCAACAGAAAGGATGATTTTGCTTAAGTGATATTTTTTACATAAATTCCTATTTTATTGACATCATAAATAATATTAAACCAGCATTGAAAAAATTTTAATGGAAGGGAATCCAAAATGAAAAAATTTATAAAATTGGCTCTTAAAACTATAAAAAAAGCAGGAGCTTCTTACGGAGATATTCGCATAATAGAATCCAGGAAGCAGCGCATAGATATAAAAAACGGGGAGAACGAAAGGTTGGATAACTCCACAACCCTGGGTTTTGGTATCAGAGTTATAGCAAACGGTGCCTTGGGATTTGCCTCCAGTTCGGATTTATCGGGCAGGGAAATAAGAAAAGTTGCAAAAAAAGCAGTGCAAGTGGCAAAAGCTTCGGCAAAAGTCAGGAAAGGAAGCGTTAAACTGGCTCCGGAACCTGTGCATAACGATATCTGGACCTCACCTTACCTGGTTGACCCCTTCCAGGTTCCCATGGACGAAAAGCTTTCGCTCCTAATGCAAATAGATAAGATTTTGCGCCAAGACGATAGGATAAAAATTGCGCATTCATTTATGAGTTTCTGGAACGAACATCAATGGTTTGCCAGCTCAGAAGGCTCTTTTATTGAACAAAATATGCTCAGAAGTGGCTGCGGTTTTTCCGCTACAGCAGTAGAAGGAGACCAGGTACAGACCAGATCCTATCCTCAGTCTCACGGTGGACAACATTCTCAGATGGGCTATGAATTAATTCTGGGTATGCCGCTTAAAGAAAATGCAGAGAGAGTAAGAGAAGAAGCTATTGCTTTGCTTTCTGCAGACGAATGTCCGCAGGGCGAAAAAGATCTTATCATCGGAAGTGGACAGCTGGCTCTGCAAATCCACGAATCTATAGGACATCCCTCTGAACTGGATAGAGTTATTGGCATGGAAGCTAACTATGCCGGGCGCAGTTTTGTTACCACCGATTTATACAAAGACTTTCACTACGGTTCATCCCTCGTAAATATTGTGGCTGATGCAACCCTTCCCACTGGACTGGCTACCTTTGGCTATGATGACGACGGAGTACGAGCACAACGCTATCATATTATTCAGCAGGGCTTGTATAAAATGTACCTTACCAACCGTGAATTAGCACATGTTGTCGATGAAAATCACAGTAGAGGCTGCAATCGAGCCGATGGCTTTAATAATATTCCCATGATAAGAATGATAAATATTTCTTTGATGCCGCATCAAGGCAGCCTGGATGATTTAATAGCAGATACCAAAGATGGCTTGTTTGTGGAATGTAATAAAAGCTGGAGCATAGACCAACGTCGACTTAACTTCCAGTTTTCTACGGAAATCGGCTGGGAAATTAAAAACGGTAAAAAAACGAAAATGGTAAAAAATGCTACTTATCAAGGAATAACTCCGCAATTCTGGCAAAGCTGCGATGCTATTTGCGGTCAGGAAGAATGGCAGCTCTGGGGTGTTCCAAACTGTGGAAAAGGACAACCCGGACAAACAGCAGAAATCTCACACGGTGCCGCACCGGCTCGTTTTCGTAATGTCACAGTTGGTGTAGATAAATAAAAAATGTTTCAAGGAGCAGAAATTATGCAAATCAGGAACAAATTTATTGCAATAATTTTAATTTCTATTATTCTAACAGCTTGTAGTGTTTTACAAAAATATGATACACAAGAATTGATACAAAATTCCCCTCAAAAATACAGAGCTGATATAGAAAAAACATTGCAAGCTGCTGGAGATAACAAAAATGAATTGCTGCAAGTATTAGCTCATTACCAAAATGATCCCAAAAAATTGGAAGCAGCCAGTTTTCTCATCGCAAATATGAAGAATCACAAATATGTAGAAGTAGGTATTTTTGATTCTCTTGATAATCAAATCAAATATAATGTGCTGGATTACGATAACTATCATCAGATTAAAGATTTTTTGGATTCTGTGGAAGTAGAAAGAGGAGAGCTCAAGTGGGATAAAGTGCTGGAAGAAAAAGATGCGGAAACTATTTCTGCTGATTTGCTAATCGATAATATCGACCTCGCTTTCCAAGCTTACAACACTCTAGCCTGGACACAGAATTTAGGCTGGCAGACATTTCTGGAGTTTATTTTACCTTATAGAGGATCTTCGGAACCGCTTTCAGACTGGCGCACCTATTTCTGGGAAAAGTTTGCTTCTATGCGTGATACGATTTCAGACCCGCTTACCCTCGCCAACAAAATAAATCAAAAATGTCGAGAGATGTTTAAATTTAAAGATGTTTATTACATGCATCCCACGGATCAAGGTTTGCCAGAAATGCTGGAAACAGGTGCCGGTAGATGCGAGGATATGACTAATTTTACCATCTATGCCATGCGAGCCAACGGTTTGGCTGTTACTAGCGATTACACACCCCACTGGCCCAATCGTTCAAATAATCACGCCTGGAATGCCTTAATTTTGGGAGAAGATAAAGCAATTCCTTTTATGGGTGCAGAAGCGGACCCGGGCGAGTATTCACTGGGAAAGCCAGTTGCCAAAGTTTATCGTAAACTGTTTTTTAAAGCAGAAAATACTCTTGCAGAAAAATTATCAGAAAATGAAAAAGCACCTGCCTGGCTTAGTGGAAATAATTTCCGTGATGTGACTCCGGCTTACACAGAAACAGCAGATATAGATATTGAATATCTAAAACCACAAAATCGCTTTGCCTATCTGGCAATTTTTAATTCAAATCAATGGAAAGCAATCGACTGGGCTGTTATTGATTCATCCGGTAATGCCAGCTTCCAAGATATGGGAACCGCTATCAACTATCTTCCCATGTATTACCGAGAGAGTGACTCTTTAACCGATGACGAAGGTAAGCCTAAATGGGAATTAATTCCGGCTTCCAATCCCATATTGCTATCCAAAGTTAAAAAAATACATATTTTTTCTAATGATAGTCTAAAATTACGTGATAGATGCAAAAATGATTTTGTACTCAATAAAATTCCGGGTGGTCTGGAGATTGAGGCGGAAAAACAATTTCAGCTTTTGATCTGGGCAAATGATGATTGGCAGACAATAGTTGATACTACTACCCAAACTGATTCTCTCCTCCTGGAAAAATATTATAAAAATTCTCTATACAAACTACAACGCGACCCAGAAGATGACGAAAAAATCAAACTCTTTACAATTAAAGAAGATAGTTTGATAACTTGGTAAACAGCAACGATTTCTCCCAAAGAGCACTTAAAAAGGATAATAATGAAATACGATTTTGATAAACCGACAGATAGAAGTAATACAAATAGTTTTAAGTGGGATAAAACCAAAGAATTTCTGGGAAGTTCTGACGTTATACCGCTTTGGGTGGCGGACATGGACCTGGAATGCTCCCATAAAGTAGTTGATGCCCTGCGTGAAAGATTGGAACATAATATATTTGGCTATACCTATCGTCCCAATTCATTCTATCAGGCAATAATCGATTGGAATAAAAAACGCTTTAACTGGGAGATAAAAAAGGATTGGATCCTCAATACCCCGGGAGTTGTTACTGCTATAGCTATTGCTCTGCAAACCTTTTCCCAAAAAGGTGATAAAATCCTTATACAACCGCCTGTTTATGGTCCTTTTCATGAAGTTGTTGAAATCAATGATAGAAAACTGATAAAAAATAATCTCCTCTTAAAAGATAATAAATATTATATTGATTTTGCCGATCTGGAAGAAAAGTTGGCACAAGATGTAAAAATAATGCTCCTTTGCAGTCCTCATAATCCTGTAGGTAGAGTCTGGACTAAGGATGAATTACATAGAATAGGGGAGATGGCGAAAAAATATGATGTGTTAATTGTATCTGATGAGATTCATTATGATTTTGTTTTATCAGATGTAAAGCATTATCCTCTTGCCAAATTGTCAACAGATTTTGCTGATCGCATAATCACTCTTACCGCTCCCAGCAAGACATTCAATCTTGCCGGTTTTAAAATGGCAAATGTGATAATTTCCAATAG